>NZ_CP134197.1:600000-936489 GCF_031585635.1 Paraburkholderia sp. FT54
CACGCCGGAAGGCCGGCGTGCCGCTTCGATCACATGAAAGTGAAGATCTGCTCGCGCGGCAGGCGCGACTTCGGCAGCTTGGCATTGAAATCCTGCTCGCTGCGATGGCCAAAGGCCGCCAGCACGACGCTCGTTAGCCCGCGTTCGCGCAGCCCAAGCTCGAGGTCGAGCGCGCGTGAATCGAAGCCTTCCATCGGCGTCGCGTCGATGCCGAGCACGGCCGCGCTGACGAGCAGTCCGCCCAGCGCAAGATACACTTGCTTCTCCATCCACTGAGGCACGTCGCGCAACTCGTAGCGGTGCATGTCCACATACGAGCGACGCGTCTTATCCTGCATGCCCTTCGCTCCGTCGACCTGGAACCGCCCGTCGTGGCCTTCCTGCTCGAGGACAGCGTCGAGGTGATCCGCGTCCATATCGGTGCGCATGCACAGTGCGATTACGTGGGAGGCGTTCACCACTTTCGGTTCGTTGTATGCGTAGGCGCCTTGCGTTGCCTTGGCCATGCGCGCGCGGCCTTCTGGCGTCGACGCGACGACATAGTGCCAAGGCTGCGAGTTGACCGACGAAGGACTGTAGTGAAGCGCGGCGAGCAACGCATCGACCGATGCTTGCGGCAACGAACGACCCGGTTCAAATGCTTTGACGGTGTGACGGGTTTGTACGGCGTCAATCAAATTCATGGCGATATCTTCTTATGGAGACGGACAAGCAATCAAAACAGAAAGTCGACTGGTGACTCAAAACCCTTCGAGAACGATCTTGCCGCGCGCGCGATTGCTTTCGATGAGGGCGTGCGCGCGCCGCAGGTTTTCGGCGTTGATCGCCCCGAAATGCTCGCCGAGCGTCGTACGCAGCGTGCCTGCGTCGATTAGCGTTGCGACGCGCTCGAGAATCTCGTGCTGGCGGATCATGTCAGGCGTCTCGAATAGAGACCGCGTGAACATGAGTTCCCAGTGCAGCGAGATCGCTTTCAACTTGAGCGGCATCGCGTCGAGCGTTTTCGGATCGTCGATGACGCCAAGCTTGCCTTGCGGCGCGAGCACGTCGACGATCTGGGGATAGCGCGCCTCGGTATGCGTGAGGCTCGCGACAAAGCGCACCTTCTCAACGCCGATCCGGTGCAGCTCTTCTTGCAGCGGGCGGGCGTGATCGATGACGTCGTGCGCTCCCAGATCGCGAACCCATTCTTGTGTCTGCGGTCGTGATGCCGTGCCGATCACACGCAGCTTGGTCAGTTGCCGCGCGAGCTGAGTGAGAATCGAGCCGACGCCACCGGCCGCGCCGATGATCAGAATCGCATCGCCGTCGCCCCCGCCCTCGGCAACGCAGAGGCGATCAAACAGCAGCTCCCAGGCTGTGAGTGAAGTGAGCGGCAATGCGGCGGCGCGCGCGTCATCGAGCGTGTTCGGTTGATGACCCGCGATGCGCTCGTCGACGACGCCGTACTCGGCATAGGCGCCGGAGCGGGTGACGGAGCCGGAGTAAAACACGCTATCGCCGACCTTGAACAGCGTGACGGCGGCGCCGACGGCTTCGACCGTCCCGACGGCATCCCATCCAAGCAAGCGCGGCGTGTCGCCGAGCATTCCCGCACGAACCTTGGTGTCGACGGGGTTCACGGCGATGGCGCGAATCTTCACGAGCAGATCGCGTGGACCCGGCTCGGGCTTCGGCAATTCCGTTTCGTAGAGTGCACGCGGATCTTCGATCGGCAACCCGGGCTGGTCATAAACGATGGCTTTCATCTGCGTTACTGGCGTGATGTTCGAAAGCGAGCCACGTTAGCGGCTCGGACGTTGTTTTAATGATGCGCTGCACAAGCATTTCGAAAAACAGGGAGAATCGGGTAGAACTTTCACTACAGGAATGAAAATGATCCGGTTCGACGACCTGGCTCTGTTCGCGCGCACCGCCGCGCTCGGCAGCTTTTCGAACGCCGCCCGCGAAGCGGACCTGCTGCCGGGCCAGGTCAGCGCGGCAATTCAGCGGCTCGAGCGCGAGCTCGACGTCCGTTTGTTCGCGCGCTCAACGCGCAGCCTGCGGCTTACGGCCCAAGGCGAGGAATATCTGCCGTACGCGAAGCAGGTGCTAGCGACATTGCAGGAGGGGCGGGAGTGCCTGCGGGGCGCGGCGGACGCGCTGCAGGGGCCTTTGCAGATCGCCGCGCCGTCGGATCTGGGCCGCAATGTCCTGCTGCCCTGGATCACTGCGTTTCGCGAGGCGCATCCGAAGCTGTCGGTGCGGCTCTTTTTGTCCGATCAACTGACCGACATGTTTCGCGATCCGGTCGAGATCGCCATCCGCTACGGCCGCGCCGATAACGCGAGCTACGTCGCGCTGCCGCTGGCCAGCGACAATCGGCGTGTGCTGGTGGCGTCGCCCGCCTATCTGCAACGGCATGGGCGGCCGCGCACGCTGGACGAACTGGCAGGCCACCACTGCCTGCTCTATGTCCTGGGCGGTCGCGTGTACGACAAATGGGTGTTCCCCGTGGGGGGCGAGCTGCGCCAGGTGGCCGTCGCCGGGTCGCTCTTTTGCGACGACGCCGACGTGGCACGGCGCTGGGCGATCGAGGGTCAGGGTATTGCGTACAAATCGTGGCTCGACGTGTGTGCCGACGTGCAGACGGGCCGACTCGAAGTACTGATGCCCGAGCAGCCCGGCGAGGCGGCGCCGCTGAACCTGATCTGCACGCATCGCAAGCAGTTCTTTCCCGCGATCCGGCAGTTGCATGAAGTACTGAAGGAGCGCGTATCGGCACTTACAGCGCTGTTGCCGAAGTATGCGCCCCATGGAACTCGTTGCTGAACGCTTACAACGCCGCGGTCACTCTCACGTCGCCGGGAATCTGCGGCGAAGCCACTGCGGCTTCGCAAGCCGCACGCGCCGGCGTCGCATCGCGAGGCACCCATTGACTGCGACTTGTGTGATGCCTCAAGCAGTCGAATCCATCGTCACCGCGGAACAGTGAAGGCAGCGCCAGTGTGAGGAATGGATTGCCCGCAAAGGCAGTCCCACGAGTGACCGATGCACTCAGACGCGCAACGTTTGCGAGAACCTTCGTGTATTTCTCGCCGTTGCCAAGACCACGGCAACCGAGAAGATGATCTTCGCTGACGTCAGCTCCAGACGATCCAGTTTCGTCACTTCACGGCTGACGAAAGACGAAATGCCGCTGTCGGTTGCCGCTTCGATCTTCTCTACCGTCGCGCTGCCGCCTTCGGCCATACTAGATCGAATTATTCTCCGATCGTCGCTCCCCAGCTTCCCGATTCTCCGTCACGACTCGGCGAACGGCTTCCAAAAGGTCGGGGCGCGCTTCGGGGTCGGGGACTTCGATCAGCTTGCGCGGAGCCTTGGCCTGGGGCTTCAGCGTCACACCGTCAAGTTTTTGCGGCGCAGTCATAGTTCGTCTCCGGCTTCGATCACAGCTAATTCGGACGGCAGGCTCGGTCTTGCTTTTGGTTTCCGAAAATCACGCCTTCCGATCTTTACTGACTAGGGAACTGTGGACTCCGTGCGTCGTGCGTCTCCAGGCTTCGTCGGCGCGTTGCTGGGCCGATCTCACGGTATATGCAACCCCTTGCTTGCCTTTCGGTCCTGGCGAAAACGTCGAAGTCAGACCGGAGAATGTCCGGCGGACGGTCTTGCTGACCATGGCGCGCTCCGCGTTTGTGTCGGAATGATAAGTCTAGGCCTTTACGCGCAACTCGCGATACTGTACGTTTACACAGTGATTTGGCGAGTCCACCACGGACGCGAGAGAACACCTCAAGCGAAACCGCGCCCGTACGATCACGTTGCGCCAAGGGAGTCCGCGTCAATCCACTGCGCCCTTAAGAGAGGGCTAATGGGAATCAGGGAAACTCGCCGGATTCTCCGAAGCCTTCGACGGCAACTCCGCGAAGTTGAGCAAGCCTCGGTGGCGCCTGAAGACGTGATTGCAGTGCTTCCTCGCTCTTGAAGGAGCCCCGGTCGGCAACAACAGTCAGTTCCTTGATGCCACTATCAAAGTGGAACGGCCATCGTCGATCGATGTCAAGCCATCGGCCCGAGTAGCCGCTGGCTCGCCTCCTCCGTTAACGGCGGCCATGAACGGATTGCAGACGTCAAACCCGGACGGAGTTCGAATGGCTGTTTTTGCTACTTGGCGATTGGCCGGTGAAAGTTGAAAATGTTGCGGCTCCAGGAGGCCGGCGTTGGATTCAGAAGCATGGCAACGGTTACCAGACGATCAGATATGCACTCCGTGTCGTCCAAAAACCAGACGGCACGGAGTGCATACGCATCATCGGCCTTCGGTCGCGATGCGTTTTCTTCACCTCCGGGTCATTTCCGGATATATCGATGGTCATCCGCGACGGCCTAACCAACAAGTCCTGCAGTGGAACGGTCGTCACGCGTTGACGACCTTGAAGACCGATACCGCGGCCTGTAGCTGTCCCGTCTGATCCGCCAATGAATTGGTCGCCGCAGTCGCCTGCTCCACCAGTGCGGCGTTTTGCTGCGTGACCTCGTCCATCTGATCGATCGCCAGGCGCACCTGTTCAATGCCCGCGCTCTGTTCGCTGGATGCGGCCGATATTTCGGTGATCACAGCAGCCACACGCCGGATTGCGTCAACGACTTCAGTCATGGAGCGTCCCGTACGGTCTGCCGTGGTCGAGCCGCTCAAAGCCGTGCCCGCAGACGCATCGATAATGGCGCGCGTCTCTTTGGCAGCGGCTGCGCAGCGCTGCGCAAGCATACGCACTTCACTTGCAACAACCGCGAAACCGCGCCCTTGCTCACCCGCGCGCGCCGCCTCCACCGCCGCATTCAAGGCCAGAATATTGGTCTGGAACGCGATGCTTTCGATTGTGCCGACAATGTCGCCGACCTGTTTCGATTGCTCGCCTATTGTATGCATGCTAGCGATAAGGTCGGCCACGAAGGCGCTGCTGCGATCCGTGAGTTCGGAGGCATTCTGCGCCAGCAAGCTTGCCTCATGCGCGTGCTCCGCATTCTGTTTCACCGTGACAGTCAGTTGTTCCATGCTGGAGGCGGTTTCCTCCAGCGAGGCTGCTTGTTCCTCGGTACGCGCCGACAGGTCGTTATTGCCGGTTGCCAGCTCACGCGAAGCGACATCGATTGCGTTGGCGCTCTGCCGCACCAATCCCACCGCCGTTGCGAGGCTCCGCTGCATTCGGTTCATACCCGCGAGCAGACTACCGTCGTGAATAAGCGAACCGCCCACGTGAACCGACAAGTCGCCCGCGGCGATTTGCTCGACAATTCCTGCCGCATAAGCCGGTTCGCCTCCGAGACTACGCTTGATGTTGCGAATAATCACAAACATCACCGAGGAAACCACCCCGCCAATGCACGCGAGTATCAACAGATAACCGAACAGTTCTGCTCTGAACGCAGCGTCGATATCCGATAGAAACACCCCTGATCCCACGTACCAGCCCCACGGCTGATAAACGCCTGCATAGCTTACTTTTGGAACCCGCGCGCCCGTATCGGGCGCCACGCCGAAATAGTCCACATAGCCGCCGCCAGCGGCCGCGGCCTTGGCTAATTCGAGGTAATACTTCTTGCCGCTAGGATCAGCGCGGTCGCCGACGTTCTTGCCAATTAGCGACTTGACCGACGCATTACCAATTGCCAACACGACCGGCCTGGAGTCAAACACGAACAGATAGCCATCCTTTCCATATCTGATCGATCCCAGTTCCGCTAATGCTGCGGCTTGCGCTTGTTCAAGTGACATGGAGTGATCGGTAACTTTCGCTCCGTAAGCCTGCACAATACTGAGCGCGCTTTCAACGACGTTTCTTACCCCGACCTGTCGCTCTTCCAGCATCGATCGCCGGCTTTTCAGCGCCGCGCAGCCGCCCAGCACGATCAACCCGATCCACATGATAATTAATGCGGTCCATAGTTTTCCAGCTATTCCCAGCCGACCCATCTTCTTTTCCCCCAGTGAGTTTTCCCGCCCTTGTATTAACGTCCACCCAATGGGAAAACTTAATGCCTATTCGTGATCGTTATAGCCGTGAATCAATGGAATTGTATGTGTTGTATCGGCTATGCGAATGTAATGGACGAACGCCCGCCGCATACAACGTATTGCATTCTTGTTGCATTGGCGGCGCGCTTGTATCTCGCGGCGGGGCATCGTTCGCAAACAAACGCGCCCCGTCGCAACTGAATCTTTCGTTATTGGTTCGCAACCCGAATGTTTTCGTGCTCCGAAATCAAGCGCATTGCTGATCGAGAATGGACCCATCGAAATGTGGGCGCATGGAGATAGGCTTGGACAACGGTGGTCAAATGCGCCGAGCGTCGAATGATATACCGGGTTGCTGGAGTTATTCCCTAGTCGTTGATTGGAAACAATTTTCGCAATGGCCGATCATTGATCAACTACGAACCCGTCAAAATGCGGACGCATCGAGATCGGTTTGACGAGCGGCGGCCTGATCTTCTGGGCGTCGGGCAAGAGCGCCATGCCGAGCCCCGGACCGTTGGGAATATCAACGAAGCCTTCTTTCGGCAAGGGGACCTTGTCGACGATATCGCTGCCCAGATGCGTACCGGTCGACTCAAAAACGCCTGCCTCGAAGCCGGTCGCGTATTCCTGGATCGCGAAGTTCGGAATAGCAGCAGCCACCTGCAAACACGCAGCGAGCCCAATCGGCGAAAGCGGATTGTGCGGCACCACCTGGACATGATGCGCTTCAGCCATGGCCGCCACTTTCTTGGCTCCCGTAATGCCGCCGCACACCGCGACGTCAATGCGCGCGTACTCCACTGCATTGCGCGCCAGCAGCGCCTGAAATTCGTAGATCGTGCAGAAGCGCTCACCAGTTGCAATTGGCACGCGGATACGATCAGCTACGCGCGCCATCGCATCTGCATTCTCGGGGCGGATTGGATCTTCAACGAACATCGGCGTGTCTTCTTCGATGCCGTTGGTGAATGTTACCGCTTCCGCCGGCGTAAGCCGACGATGCAGTTCAATCAGCAGATCGACACGGTCGCCCACCACTTCGCGCATACGATGCACATTGTCGATCGCATCGCGCATCTTGCGAATGTGTGTCTTGAAGTAGACCTGGTCGTTGCCCTCGTCGAGAAACGGGTTGATGTGCCCGAATGCATTGAACCCCGACTCCATCTTGCGCTGACACTCTTCCAGCACCTTATCGATCGTGCTCTCGTAGATATGCCCGTAGATGCGGGCTTTCTTGCGTGCCGGACCGCCAAGCAGTTCGTAGATCGGCACGTTGAGCGCTCGACCCTTGATGTCCCAAAGCGCGATGTCGATAGCTGAAATCGCTGCGTTGATCGACAGCCCCTGGAAGTAGCTGAAACGATGCATCACGTTCCAGTGATGCTCGATGTCGAAGGCCCGCTTTCCGACGAGATATTCGCCGAAGCGCCGGATGGCCGTACCAGCGGCTTCAATATGCCCCCAGATGCCGGCTTCGCCATAGCCGGTGATACCTTCGTCCGTGTCGATGCGCACGAACATGAACTGGCCGACGTGGAGTGGCTCAACTTTGGTAATCTTCACTTCTACTCCTATGTTCTTTGCGTTGAAATAATCGGAAACGCTTCAGAGGCGCGAGTCAGCGCGCATCCTGCGAAAAGGCAACCAGTTGCTCATGTCCCGGGTCCAGGTCTCCTGAAGAATCGTCGAGGTTGCGGCCTCGCGTTTCAGGGCCAAGCAGTACTGATACCGCTGTGATCACGCCTAGCACCACCACGTAGCACGCGACCAGGTGCGGCGAGCCTTTGCCAACGGCGAGCAGCGCGACGGCAATAATTGGTGCGATGCCGCCCGAAATGGGCGATGTCACTTCGCGGGCAAGCGAAAATCCGGTGTAGCGCACGCGTGACGGAAACATCTCTGCGAGCCAGGGGCTTTGCGCGGAGGTCATCATCGTTTTCGCAATCGACGAGACAAGGAACAGTCCCGTGTAGATCCACACGATTTGTCCGGTCTGCAGCATCGAGAAAAATGGGAAGATTGCAATGCCGGAAATCAGTGCGCCCGTTATGTAGACCGGCTTTCTGCCGATGAGGTCTGAGACCCAGCCGAACAGCGGCACCGTGATGAACTGCAGTGCTGTGCTCCACATCAGCGCAGTCACGATCATGTCGCGCGACATGTGCAACTGTTGTGTTACATAGACGATGACGAAGGATTCGTAGATGTACGCAAGCGAGTTGTCACCGAGGCGGGCGCCCCACGCGCACAACATCGGTCGCAACGAGGTTCGCAGCACTTCCGTGATTGGCGCGCGCACCACGGCCTTCTTGCGGCGCAATTCCTCGAATACAGGTGTTTCCTTGAGGCGGCTGCGCAGCAGCAAACCGAGCGCAACGACAACCGCGCTGAGAAGGAACGGTATGCGCCAACCCCAAGACTCGAAGCTGTCTTTCGACATCGCCGAGGAGATGTGGAAAGTAGCCAGTGACATCAGCAGCCCAAGCGCGACGCCTATGTAGGGCAGCGAGCCGTACAGGCCGCGCCGCTTTACTGGCGCGTACTCGATCACCATCAGCACGGCGCCCGCGTATTCCGCGCCCGAGCCGAGTCCTTGCGCCGCGCGCAGCAGGCAAAGCATGAGGGGCGCCCATACGCCGACAGCAGCATACGTCGGCAGAAGTCCCATCAGCGTGGTCGAGCCTCCCATTAGCAGCAGCGTGATGATCAGCACCGCCTTACGTCCGATACGGTCTCCCATACGCCCGAAAATGACGCTGCCTGCGGGGCGAACGATAAAGCCGATCGCGAAGCTCGCGTATGCCAGCAACGTGCCGGTAAGGTGATCGTAAGAAGGGAAAAACAGATGATTGAACAACGTCGCGGCGGCAGTGGCGTACAGGTAGTAGTCGTACCACTCCATCGCCGTGCCAACAATCGCGCTCAGAATTGCATTGCGAACTGCCTGCCGGATTTCCGGCGTCATACGTGCTGCGCTTTCCACGTATCACCTCTTTGGTCTGTGGACGCGACTTCTGTGCGCCGCGTGCCGTCTCGCCCCATCATGGATGCCGCTTTGCGTGTTTCCTTGCGGCCCCACCCTTGCGTATCTTCAACTTGATTCTTTGGAAACGTTTCCGGGAAACGTTTCCAAAGATTAATCGTTGTAAACTGTCGTGTCAAGAGGAGAACAGTTAATGACTGACAACACGCCGGGCGACCCGAAGGCGAGGCCCGGAATCAAGGCAGTGGCGGCATTGGCTGGCGTGGGCATCGCATCGGTGTCGCGCGTGCTGTCCGGTCAGTCGGGATCGAGCCCACAATTGACGCAACGCGTACTGGATGCTGCGCGCACGCTCGGTTACACGCCGAACGCGTTGGCGCAAGGGTTACGCAGGAAAGCGACGCGCTCGATTGGCTTCGTCGGATCGGACATTACCAATCCGCTGATCGCATCGATCGTGGGCGGAGCGGAAAGCGTGCTGAGCGTGGCCGGTTTCTCCGTCCTGTTGACCAATTCCGCTGGCGTAGCAAGCGTGGACGCAGAGCGGATCGAACTGCTGTTGCAACGCCAGGTGGATGGACTCATCGTGCTACCCGCACTCGAAGATGATCCCGCTACCTTGACGGCGTTACGTAACGCCCAGGCGCCGATAGCGCTCATTGACCGCGTGTTGCCAGCGGACATCCCGGCGCATTACGTGCTCTCAGATCATTTTCAGGGTGTCGGCGACGCTACCCGTCATCTCCTCGCGAGCGGACACCGGCGCATCGGCCTCGTGGCGGGCCGCGACGTGCGTCCGACACGGGAGAGAATCCGCGCCATGGAATCCTCGTTCGACACGTTCGGTGTCAAGCGCGATCTCATCGTCCACTGCGGAACGCTGTCGCCGGAACATGGGAAGGCCGCGCTTGAAGAAATGCTTGCTGCGAAAAGACCACCGAGTGCCATCATGCTGGGCGGAAATCAATTGCTTGAAGGTGCCCTACAGGTGGTCCATCAACGCGGCCTTCAGCTGGGGATCGATCTGTCGCTGGTCAGTTGTGACGACGTCCCTCTATGCCGCTACCATCAGCCTGCCATTGCAACGGTGATGCGCGACGCGTCGCTGCTCGGAGCACGCGCCGCGCAGATACTGCTTGCGCATATCGAGGCACCGGGCGAGCGCGAGACAGTGACGCTACCGACATGGTTCGAGCCGCGACCGAGCTGCGGCTCTGTCAGCACGAAAACATCCAGAAATCGCACCGCGGGTAGCGCAATCGTGCGTTGATCTGAAGATATCAGCGTACCCCACACGAAGCTCGTGCAGCAGCCAGATGCTTGAGCCCGCTCCCCCTACTTTTGCACGCTCTCGTTACGTCAGGCTGAACGCTGCGGAGGCATCGTGAAGAAGGCATGCATGGCATGCCAGATACGATGCCGATTAATGCCCAGCACCGCAATGTGAGCCACTCCCTTGATCTCGCAAAACTGCTTATCCTTGTTCGGCAACTGCGAGAAGAAATCGAGCAGTTCCGCATCGGTCGCATTGCCGTCGTGCTCGGCTCTGGTCATGCAAACGGGACACTGCAGCCGTTTCGGATCGACCATCGGCATATGAATCGCCATATCGATGTAAGTGCCGTTGGGCGTCCGGTTGGTGAGCTTGAGTTCATAGTCGCCCAATGCTTTCGGTACTTTGGGATCGACCGTCGACGGGTCGTCGCGGGCGAAGATGGCATCGAAGCTCGCTTGCGAGGTTGGACGGAAGTTGCTGGCCTCGAGGGCCGCGATGTTCGCGCGCCGCCTCATGATTTCCGGCGCACCTTCGCCCGTGTAAGTGATCGCGTCCAGGACCATGCGCTCCACGCGGTCCGGCTCTTCCATCGCAAAGACGCCCAGGCGGAGGGCGCCGGACGACTGGCCATAGAACATGAACGTTTTCTGGCCAGTCACCCTTTCGACAACCGGCATCGCGGCTTTCAAGTCCTCGACTCCGGAGCGGACATCGGAGTTTGAATCCGTCTGCGACGAGCGGCCGTAGTTTTCATGGTCCATGGTCCAGACGTCGAAGCCGTAGCGAGCAAACTCGTCCATGAACGAGTAGTTCGCTGCGCCCGGCACTTGCAGGTCGAAGCCCCCGCGGCCCGAAAACGACGAACCGTGCACGAGGAATAACACGGGCTTCCGGCCAGAACTTGCGTTGCGGTCGTCCGCGAGTCGCTTGCGATACAGATACAGTTTCACCGCACCTTTCTGCGCCCAGTGATTTTCGGCAATGATCTGCGGCGCCGCCGCATTGGCAGAGAGCGGCACTGACGTGGCCATCAGTGTCAGGGCCGCGCCTTGTAGCAATCGGCGTCGCCGGACCATCGGCTGCGTGTCTTTCGTGTTGCTCATTGTTTTTCCCGACTATGAGAATTAAGACGTTACAAATCCTTGTGCTCGTACCGCTGAGCCCGGGCAACACGCTTCTTTGTCTCGACTCCATGGCGTGTGCCGTGGTACGGCATGAGTCAATTAACTGTTGAGATGTCGCCGACGACGCTCGCGCGCCGACGCGCTACGACCTCAAAACCTGTGGCGCATCCCGACCCGGGCGACGAGTTGATGGTTGTTCGACGAATCGCCGAGGCCGCCGATATCCGCTACCGCCGCCGCGCCCGTCGAGCTAGTGCCGCTTGCCGTCTGGAACGTGCCTTCCATGTAGACGTCCGTGCGTTTCGACAGAAGGTAGTCCAACACCAGCGAGAACTGATTGTACTTCTGGTCGCCGATGTCCCCGCGCACTGCGTTGCCCTTCGTGTAGTTGTACTCACCCGCCAGAAGCACCGCCGGCGTGAACCGATAGGACGCGTTCAATTCGAAGTCGTTGAAGGTCGCCGTCGCGCCGCCGAACGCACCGATATTCTGGTATTTCGTGTTCGAATACACCGCGCCGATCAGCGCCGGTCCGATCTGATAGCTGCCAGCCGCGGCGACGATCTGCAACGAATTCGCGGGTCTCGCCCCGAGATAACCCGAATTCAGCGAGTTGAAAGTCGTCGGGTTCACGTTGCCGTTCAAAATGGCGCCCGGCGCAGACGGGTTCTTGAAGTACTCGTACGCCACGCCGAGGCCGAGGCCGTCGTGGTTATAGTTCGCGCCCAATGTATAGCCGCTCGACTGCGAGATTTGACCGGCAATGCCGCCCAACGAGACCGTGCCGCCGAACTGTAAGCCACGGAAGTTGGGACTCGCGTATTTGATCGTGTTGTTCGCGCGGGAGGAGTGATTGACGTTGTCGATGTCGCCCGGATGTTCTGTGCTCGAGCCGCCATACGAGAGCGCAAAGCCGTAGCTACCGATGTAATCGTTGACGCTGTCGTACTGCCGCCCCAATGTGACCGTGCCGTAGCTCGCGCTGGAGATGCCCACGAACGCCTGGCGGCCGAAGGCCGTGTTGCCCTGGCCAAACGCGCCGTTGCTGACGTTGATACCGGATTCCAGCGTGAAGATCGCCTTCAGCCCGCCGCCCAGATCCTCGGCACCTTTCAAGCCCCACCGGCTGCCTTGCAAACCCGAATTGGAATCGACCTGAAACTGACGGCCGCCCACATTCTTTCCGTTGACTACGTTCTTGGCGTTGGTGTTGATCATCAATCCTTCGTCCAGAAGCCCGTACAGCGTGACACTGCTCTGTGCGCTCGCGTGCGTCGCACAAACAGCCAGTATCGGCAATGCTAGTAGTGACTTTTTCATTATGGCCTCCATTCTCTTTGGTATTCGGTTTTCAGTTGATTCACTGTATATGCACTACTAATTAATATATCGAATTACATATAGTTCTGAACTTGTCCTCCGTATCGACTGCCGGTTAAATCGATCTGCGTCAAAGCGGCACGCCGTGGCGTGCCGTTCGATCGCTCTCGCGCAAATTCAGGCGCGGAATGCGCCCTCGCTGGCCGGTTCGGTGTCGTCTGCCGAGTGGTCCCGCACGGTTCCCATGCGCATCAAACTAAACGTCGAAGCCACTAGATGCACGCAGCGTCTGGGTCTTGCTGCCGGTGAGGAGCTGGACGAAGGCACGTGCCAGTTCCGGGTTCGCGGCCTTGCTGCTGACGGCCGCCGAATAGACCGTCGACAGTTCGAATTCCTTGGGCAACAGCCCGACCAGCGAAACGCCCTGGGTATACATGATCTCGGTCACCTGAGTACAGCCGATCAGTCCCGGTTCGCTGCGTTGCGCCAGGTTCGCCATGGCCACCGCGCCGTTCGGAAATGGCCGGAGGAACGGCTCGACGTTGTCGTAGATACCCATCTTCCGCAACACAGCAACGAAATGAATGCCGGCGGTGGAGCGCAGCGGGTCGGGAAAGTAGACTCCCTTCGAGCGTTTCAAACTGGCGCTCAATTCCTCACTGTCGCCGATGGCCGGAAGCGGTTCGCCGGTGCGTACCGCGAGGCCGGTTTCGACACGTCCCAGCTCGGCGCACGAAGCGGATTCCACGCGTCCCATCTGGTCCAAATCCGCGATCATTTTCCCGGTCAGAATGATGACGTCGCAAGGCTCGTCGGCATCCAGCTTTTCGCGGATCGAGTGGACCGCGCCGAAGGTGCCGTTGAGACCGGCGCCCGTGTTCGTGCGGAATTCTTCCGCCAGTGCCTGAACAACACCTTTGGCCGCGCCGGCGCTCAAAATATTCAATTCCATAGTTACAGTGACTCCCGTCTGATTGGATTAATGGCCGAATGCCGCGATGATTCGCTCCGCGGTCAAGGGCAGGCTGGTTACTCTCACGCCGAGCGCATCGCGTACCGCATTACCAATGGCCGCCGCGGTCGGCCCCAGCGATGCCTCGCCCGCCCCACAAGCAGGTGCGTTCGACGGCACGATATCGACCTCGACAGCGGGAACTTCCGTGAACCGCAAGATTGGATAGGTTTCCCAACTATCGCTAGTGACGCGTTGCCGGTCGAATCGCACTTCTTCTTTCAAGGTCCAGCTCACAGCCTGTAGTGCACCGCCCTCGATCTGGTTGGCGACGCCATCTGGGTTGATGACGGTGCCCACGTCCACGGCAATGTTCAGTCTGGTGACCACGATCTGCACGCCTGCCTCGATGCGTGCCACCACCGCGCAGTACGCGCCGGAATTTTTATACCGTGCCACGGCCATGCCATAGCCGATGCATTCCTGCTTATCCCTTTCATGCCAGCCGGCGCGCAGCGTCGCGCGCTGCAGCACGGCTCGGGCGCGTGGATCCGACAAATGCCGCAGGCGCCATTCGAGCGGTTCACTGCGGGTCGCTTCGGCCAGGTCGTCGACAAACGACTCAAGCGCGAACACGTTGGCAAATGCCCCTAACGAACGCAACGACGAGGTTCGCAGCGGCATGCTCAGCACCCGGTGATTCACGATGTTCCACGCGGGAAAATCGTAGAACGGCACCGCATTACGCTCGGCACCACCGCCCGCGGCCAGCGGGGGATTGATTGCCACGGGCGCTTCGAACGGCGTCTCGAGATGCCAGGCGCCCAGCAACGCGGGAGTGTTGCCGCGACCCGGCCGCGTGCCATGACCGTTGCTCCAGACGCTATGCCGCCAGCCCACCACACGGTCGCCCGCATCGAGATCTGCCTCGAGTTCGATCACCATGGCAGGGCCATACGGCGCCCATGCCAGCTCGTCCGCCCGGCTCCACTGGACTCGAACGGGCTGGCCGCCCGCGGCGCGCGCCAGCCACGCGGCGTCGTATGCAACGTCGTCGGCCGCGTTGTGCCCATAACAGCCGGCGCCTTCCGCGTGCCGCACCACCACGGCCGATACCGGCATGTCGAAGCTCAACGCCAGGTCGGCGCGCAGATTGAAGATGCCCTGACTATGACTCCACACTTCCAGCCGTTCGCCGTCGAATCGGGCCAATGCGCACGAGGGGCCGATCGAGGCATGCGCCAGAAACGGCTTGTCGCAGGTCATCTTCAAGGTGCGTGCAACGTCGGGGGCGGCGCTTTGCCGGTTGGCCACCACGGTGGTTTCCACTGGTTGCTGCTTTAACCAGACGCTCAACTTCTGTTGTTCGGGAAGGGGCTCGCTGTGCTGCCAGCGGGCGTGCTGGCGCAGCTTGTCAATGGCTTCGACGGCGGCGCGCTGCGACGTGGCCAGCACGCCCACCAGCGAGCCGTCGCGTATCACTTGCACCACGCCTGACACCACGCGTGCTGCGCCATCGTCGAGCGCGAGCAGTGTCGCCGCGCGCGAGCCCGGACGCAGCACGCGTCCATGCAGCATGCCCGGCAACTCGATATCCTGGATAAATCGAGGAACCGCCAGGAATTTATCCGCGAGATCGTCGCGCGACACCGGCGCGCCCACGACGGTATAGGCGGCGGCCGCTTTCACGGTAATTGTGCAATCGACATCGACGTCGAACTGGACATCGCCGGCGATGGCCCAGTAACTCGCGATACCGCCGTGCGGCGCCTTGATTTCGCCGCGCTTCACCGCTAATTGATGCACCAGATCCGTGGACACCTGCAACAAACGCGCAGCACGTTCGAGCAGCAAAGCGCGGGCGTGCGCGCAGGCGTGTCGCAACGCGGTGCCGGAGTGTTGTATCGAAAGACTACCGGAGGTGACGGCCTCGTCGGGACTCGCCGCCGTGTTGGCCGGGCGCATGCGAATCTGGTCGATGCCGACATCCAGTTCTTCGGCAACGATCTGCGCGAGCGCCGTGACGATGCCCTGGCCGAACTCGACCTTGCCCGAAAACACGTCGACGTATCCCTCGCTGGAGAAGCGCAGCCACGCGCCAAGGCAAGGATTGGCGCGCAGACTCTGCGGCCGCTCGCTGACCAGTACGCCTGTCGCTTCGGCGGAGAAGGTGGTGCGAGAGTTCACGATGACGAGGCGGCACGCAGCACTGCGCGCACGATGCGATTATGGCTGCCGCACCGGCATAGATTGCGGTCCAGGGCCTCTCGAACCTGGGCGTCTGTCGGGTGCGGACAGCGCTCGAGCAGGGCCGCCGCTGCGATCAGCATGCCCGAGCTGCAGTAGCCGCATTGCGCGGCTTGCTCGGCGATGAACGCCCGCTGCAAGCGATGCGGTGCCCCCGGGTTGCCCAATCCTTCGACCGTGGTCACATGCTTGCCTGCCAGCGCCCAAAGCGGTGTGTCGCATGACGCCACCGCAAAACCGTCGACCAGGACGAAACACGCACCACACTGGTTTTCTCCACAGCCGAAACGCGTGCCTTTGAGCTTCAGTTCATCGCGAAGCACGTCGAGCAGACGCGTGTCGCCGTCCAGATCGAACCCATGGCCGGTCCCATTGACCGTAACCGGAATGCGCGTAGTCGCGGCCATGATCACTGGTCGACCTTCGCACCCGAAACCTTCACTACCTGCGCCCATTTTTTTATGTCGTCATTCATGAATTGCGTGAACTGAGTCGGATTCATCGACATCGTGTCGGCGCCCTGTTTCTGCCAGGACGCCTTGATCTGCGGCGTGGCGACGATCCGGGTCAGTGCGGCGTTGAGCTTGTCGACCACCGCGGGCGGCGTGCCTTTGGGCGCCATCAGGCCGAGCCAGATCACGGCGTTGTACTTAGGCACCCCAGACTGATCGACGGTTGGCAGATTCGGCAGCAGGTCCGAGCGCACCGTGCCGGTGGTGGCCAGCGCCTTGGCCTTGCCGCTGCTGATAAAGCCCGCCATGGTGGTCGTGGCATCGAACATCATGTCGACCTGGCCGCCGATTACGTCGGTACGTGCATTCGAGCTGCCCTTGTAAGGCACATGCAGGATCGAGACGCCGGCCATCTGTTTGAATAGCTCACCGGCCATGTGATAAGGCGTGCCGTAACCGGACGAGGCATACGACAGTTTGCCTGGTTCGCTCCTCGCCAGCTTGATCAGGTCGGCGACGCTATTCACGCCCAGACCCGGGCGTGTCACCAGCACCAGGTCGGAAGAATTGATGGGCGCCACGGGCACGAAATCGCTCATCAGCTTGAATGGCTTCCTCGTGTAGAGCGTTTCGTTGACGGTGTGCGTGTTGGAAATCAACAGCAGCGTATAGCCATCGGGCTTCGACTGCGCCACATACTCGGTGCCGATGATGGCGCCCGCGCCAGGCCGGTCGTCGACGATGAACGACTGCTTCAATTGAGCGCTGAGTTGTTGCGCGACGATGCGTGCGTATACGTCGGCGGACCCGCCTGCCGCGAATGGCACGATGATGGTGACCGGACGGCTCGGATAGTCGTCGGCTGCAAAGCTCGCGATCGATGTCAACGCCAGTGCGCCAAGCGTCAAGACTTGGCCCATGCACCGGCGAAAGGAGCGAGTGCTCCAACGATTGTTCATGACGTGCCTCCTGGTATTTATAGTCCGCGTCGCCACTGCGTGCGCAGTAACGACACGGCCGCCCGGCGTGGTGCGCACAAGCGCCGTGCTCATTGAAAAAGATGCCGCGCGCTATTTATCCAATGGTGTTGACAAGGGAGCCGAGGTGATCGATCTCGAGCTTCATGACATCGCCCTTCTTGAGGAACCTGGGGGGCTTGAACCCGATGCCGACGCCAGCGGGGGTGCCGGTGGCGATGACATCGCCGGGCAGCAAAGTCATGCCGGCCGAAAGGGTTTCGATGATAGTTGGGATATCGAAGATGAGGTCTTTGGTGTTGGCGTTCTGGCGCAGTTCGTCGTTGATCCAGCAACGCACGTTCAGATTGGCGCTATCGATACCCTGGGCGGAAACCAGGTAGGGGCCCATCGGACAGAAGGTATCCAATGACTTGCCGATGAACCATTGACGATGCTTTTGCTGGAGGTCGCGCGCTGTGACGTCGTTGACGATGGTGTAGCCCCACACGTACTGAAGGGCATTCGCCCTGGAAATGCCTATGCCAGGCTTACCGATGACGACAGCGAGTTCGACCTCATAGTCGAGCTGGGACGTGAGGTGCTCGAAGGCTTTGACGGTGGCGCGATGCGCGACCACGGTAGAAGCGGGCTTGGTGAAGACCACGGGCGCGGGCGGAGCGACCTCGCCTTGCTGGGCGGACGTGTCAAAACCGGATTGACTGAACTCCCTCGCATGTTCGTGATAGTTCTTGCCGACGCAGAAGATGTTACGGCGCACCTCGAGCGGGGCGAGCAGCTCGTGGGTACCGACGGCTTGCCAGCGATCAGTGCGTTGCACGGCGGCGGCGAACTGCTGGTCCGGCAACGAAACCTGGGCGATGAGATCGATCATGTCACCGTCAAAGCCGGGCAGAAGGTGACGAACCTCGACGAAGCGTTGCAGGTCGTCGGCGATGACGACCGGGACGTGACGCCGGTCGATAAGCAGGGAAGCAAAGCGCATCAAATCTCCTATTGGTTACTATTGGTTTTAATATATCCCAAACAAAACCATTCTACAAGACCCGTCCGCCCAGTAAACTAGCTTCTTTCCGCGTTGTGATGAAAAACAAGCAACCTAGATTGGGAATCGGTTTAACCAATTGCAACCAATATATCGCAGCTCAGACCAGCGTGTTGTCGGTGACGGTGGCTGGTTTCGTCGCGTGCAATGAGCGGCGTTGGGCAGCGCGTTTTCTCATGCCGCGCACCCAAAAAAACAGTTGCACCAGGACGAGCAGAGCACTGCAGGCGATGAAAAAGGCGCTGATCGGGCGATCGATGAAGACTGCCAGGTCTCCGCGCGAGAGCAACATCGCGCGCCGGAAATACTCTTCGACCATCGGTCCGAGCACGTAACCGAGCAGGATCGGCGCGACCTGAAAATCAAGCGCGGCGAAGATGGCGCCGACCACGCCGAACACCAGCACTTCGCCAACCTCGAACAGACTGTTGTTGGTGCTGTACACGCCCACTGCAATGAAAAACAGTGCCGACGGATACAGATAGCGATAAGGCACCCGCAACAGCTTCACCCAGACACCGATCAGCGGCACGTTCAGAATCACCAGCAGAACATTGCCGATCCAGAAGCTGGCGATGAGCCCCCAGAACAGGTCGGCGTGCTCGGTGATCAACTGCGGACCTGGCTGGATACCCTGGATCAACAGCGCGCCGAGGATCAGCGCCATCACGGCGTCGCCCGGAATGCCCAGACTCATGGTTGGAATGAAGTCGACCTGGGTCTTGGAATGCGACGCGGCCTCCGGCGCAGCGACGCCCTCGAGGGCGCCGCGGCCGAACCGTTCGGGTGATTTGGAGAGCTTTTTCTCGGCCGCGTAAGCGAGGAACGTGGTGATGGTAGGACCGGTGCCCGGCATCGCGCCGAACAACGTACCGATGAGCGTGCCGCGCACCATCGGCAAGAACGCTTGCCTGAGCTCGGCCATGCTGGGTCGCATGTCGCGCAAACGTACCTTCGTGCCGCTACCCACCGACTCCATGCGATTGACGTTGCGCAAAAATTCCGCCACACCGAACAGGCCGAGCGCCAGCGCCACCAGTTCGACCTTGTCGGAAAGCTGTGGCAGACCGAAGGTCAGGCGCATCACACCGCTGTTGACGTCTGTGCCGGCAATGCCGATCAGCAGTCCCACCGCCGTCATCGCCACTCCCTTGAGCGCCGAGCCCCGGGACATGGTGCCACCGGCCAGCAGGCCCAGTAGCATGATCGAAAACAGTTCGGCCGGCCCAAACTTGAAAGCCACGCTGACCAGTAGCGGCGAGGCGAAAACCATCACAACGATGCCGAACGACGCCGCGAAGAATGAAGCCAGCATGGCGATGCCCAGTGCCGTGCCGCCTTTGTTCTGTCTGGTCATGGGATAACCGTCCAGACAGGTCACCGCGTGCGGCGGATGACATGGCAGGTTGAGCAGGATCGCACCGATCGCGCCGCCGTATTGAGAACCGTAGAAGATACCCGCCAGCATCAGGATGGCGGGAATCGGATGCATCGTATAGGTCAGCGGCAGCAACATCGAAATGGCCGACAACGCGCCCATGCCCGGCAGCACACCGATCAGGTTGCCGATCAACACGCCGACGAACGACCACATCAGGTTGTGGGGCTGAAGCGCGACACCGAAGCCTTGCATCAAGTCCAATAGAGATTGACTCATCATGATTCAACCCCAGGATAGCAATGGAAACTGCAGTTTCAACGCCCACCAGAACACGACGGTGCAGATCGCACACATCGCGGCGGCGAGAATGAGCGCGCTGACCCAGGTGTTGTCCCGGTCCCCGAGTGCCGAAATGAACACGATCGCGAAGGTGGCGGGTAACAGGCCGCCGTATCGGCCCAGCACGACGAAGGCGGCAATGCCTATCACGATGCAGCACCAGGCGCGCCATTCTGGCGGCGGCGCCGGTTCCGCAGTGGCATGGGCGTCAGGGGCTTTGGCAGAAAATGCGATTGCGAGGCCGCACAGGACGAGAACGGTCCCCACTGCCACAGGGAAGAATCCCGAGCCCATGTGACTCAGGCTGCCCACGTTATAGCCAAGCCCGGCATAGACCGAGCCGAGACCGAGCACGAGCATCAGGGCGCCCGCATAGAGATCTTTGTTATAGCGATGCAGAAACCCGAATGCATGCGCCGTCTTGGTACTCACTTTACTTGTCTCCTGTAATTTGCCTTCGCGCCGGTTCTTTCCGGAGCTTGGGTACTGCTAAAACGCTGTCTTTTTCGGCGTAGCGATTCACCTTCATTTTTTTAGGGTTGCCACGACCTGGTTTGTCCGGTTGCCCTACGCAACGGGTTCAACGGAGCTTTCCCGCTGCTTCGCTGACGGGTCAAAGGTCCTTTGTGCGACGGTATTGAGAGGGACTCAGGCATCCGCGGTCGGGTCATGACATCGCGTGTCTTGAGGAATGACGGGACTTGAGATAAGGCGGCAGGTGGCGAACCTCGACGGCGCTGTGGAGCGGCGACAACGACACAGACTTGACGGTGGTCAACGAGCAGGGAAACAACGCGCACGAGATTTCCTATTGGTTCAATTTGGTTTAAAATAAACCCAAACGGAGCCATGCTAGCAATCGAATGTTTTCTCGTCAATCCACGAAGTGACCGTGGCCGGCGGCCTTGATCACGTTGGAGCTGTTGCCAGCACATCTTGGTTTGTGCTGGGCGCATTCGATTGCGAACGGTGATACCGGGGTGGCGAAAACCGGGCACATCTGGCGGCGCGCGCGTGTGAAACCAATTTGTACCAACCTTGCAGTCATTGCCTTATGATTCGTGGAACCCGTTACAGCTTTTTTATCCAATGCCCGAACATCCCGTTTCAGATCCGGTTTACACGCTCAAGGAAGCGCTGCTGTCCAACCTCCGCGATGGCCGTTGGCATGCGGGCGAACGCTTGCCCACCGAGCGGCAGATGAGCGAGGCCTACGCGGTCGGCCGCTCGACTGTGCGACGCGCGCTGGCGCAGATGAAAGACATGGGTCTGATCACCCAGACCGTGGGCAGCGGTACTTACGTGGCCGAGGATATTGAGCAAAAAATACCCAAGGCAGCCGAGCCACAAACTGTAGTAAGCCCTGCCGAGCTGATGGACGCACGGCTGATTTTCGAGCCGGGCCTGATCGACCTGGTGGTGCGCAATGGCACACCGGCCGATTTTGCAGCGATGGAAGCTTGTTGCCTGAGCGCGGAGCGGTCAAAGACGCTCGAGGAGTTCGAGCGTTGGGACGCCGAGTTTCATCACAAGATCGCGGAGGCCGCGCACAACAATTTCATGATCAGCGTCTTCAATCTGATTCTGAAAGTCCGCGAACATGGCGAATGGGGCTTGTTAAAAAAACGCAGCCTTACGCCTGAGCGAAGGCTCGCTTATCAGCGCGAGCACCGGCAATTGCTGGCAGCGCTCAAGGAACGCGATGCGGCCAGTGCACGCGATTTCATGGTCGCGCACCTGGTGAACGTACGGCACAATCTTTTCGACTTTTGACACGTGGCGGACAGTCTCGATCCGGCGAGCTTCAGCCGCCGGCGAGTTCACTCAGCGGGTGCCCATTTCATGCTGGTTCACGGGCATGACAACTTGTTTCTCCACCACCGCCGGCGCCGTCTCGCGCATGGACAACGCGCACAAGCTGGAGACGACTCCAAGCAGTGAAAACATGATGGCAGGTCCCATCCAGCCAACGACGCCAAACAGTCCGGTGGCGATGAACGGCAGCAGTCCCGCCACGACCGACGCCCCGTTGTAGCCAAGCGAAATCCCTGACGAGCGCACATTGGCGGGAAACTGCTCGGAGAACCAACTGGATTCGACGGCAAAGATAGGATCGTGGCTGAACAGCAGCGACAGCGATACCGCCGTAATGACCATGACGCCCGCGCCAGTGTTGATCAACAGGAACATCGGCACGCCGAAGATGATCGTGAACAATGAGCCAAACAGGAAAAGCGGGCGTCGTCCCAGTCTGTCACTCAACGCGCCGTACAACAGATGGCTGCCGAGACCGATGGCCGAGCCGATCATCGTCCCCCACAGCACGTTCTCTTTGCTCGTCACATGCGCCAGCATCACGTACGACAGCATGAAGCTGGTCGTGATGTAATAGCCCCCCGTTTCCGCCAGGCGCAATCCGATGATCTTCAGGATCATCCGCCAGTCGCTGCGGATCACCTGCAGCGCGGGCTGCTTGACGATCGTGTCGCTGGCCTTGATGGCCTCGAATGCAGGCGACTCCTTGACGCTCAAACGGATGAAAATGCCAATCGCCACCATCGCGAATGACACAAGGAACGGCGCCCGCCATACCCAGTTTCCTTCAAACAGATGCGACGACAGCAGGAACGCACCGTTGGCGAGCAGCAGTCCGAGCGGAATTCCAACCTGTGGCACAGCGCCGAAGAAGCCTCGACGTCTAGCCGGAGCATGCTCACACGCCATCAACACCGCCCCGCCCCATTCGGCGCCGAAGCCGATGCCTTGCACCATTCGCAACACAATCAGCAGGACCGGCGCCAGCACGCCGGCCTGCTCGTAGGTCGGCAACGCGCCGATCAGCACCGTTGCGGCTCCCATCGCGAGCAGCGACCAGAACAGCACGGTCTTGCGACCCAAACGATCACCGAAATGGCCAGCAAGGTAGCCGCCGAACGGACGCATCAGGAAGCCGACAGCAAGCGTGGCGAACGCCGCGAGAATGCCAATGATCGGATCGTTGGTATGAAAAAATATCTTGCCGAACCATCCGGCGGCGGCGGTGCCGTAGATGAAGAAGTCATAACTTTCCACCGCCGAACCGATCATCGAGGCAAAGGAGACCTTGATCGGGTTGTCCCTCGCGGCAAGCGTCGTAGTAGAGGTACTCATGGCAGTTGTCTCCGGATCGTTTTATTAAGTCAGAAATCGTGCCGTGCCGAGGCGACGGCCATTGCGCGCCAGTCTCTCAGCGCCAGGTTTCGATCACGCGGCTATCGTCCCGTGTGCCGAGGCCGGCGTCGGCAGCCTGGTGGTAGCGGGTATTGGCCACTGCGAGCAGCGGTACGTCCGCGCCGCAACCCTCAGCCGCGGCTGCAACCAGATCGCTGTCCTTGACGAAAATATTGATCGCGCTTGTCACGTTGACGTCGGTGCCGGCCAACATCCTCGGCCCGCGATCGGACAACATCCACGAACCCGCCGCGCCTTTCTCGATCAGTTCGAGCACCGCGGCAGGCTCGAGGCCGAGCGAACTGGCCAGATGCAAGGCCTCGGCGGCGGCAACGATATGCACCGAGCACAAATGCTGGTTCACCACCTTGATGCTCTGACCGTCGCCGAGGTTTTCGCCCGTAACGCGCACGCTGCCCATTGCATCGAGCACCGGACGCAACGCGCTGATGTCGTCCTGGTTGCCGGCGGCAAAGATGACCAATTCGCCCGTCCTCGCCCGCGCGACGCCGCCCGTCACGGGCGCATCGACCACACGCGCACCCGCCTCGCGCAACCGCGCTCCCTGTTCACGCACGCTCACCGGGCCGACGGTCGACATGATGATCCAGCGCTGCCCGGCCACTGCTTCGCTTACGCCGTCGATCAACGAAGCCAGTTGCGCAGGCGTTGCGACCATGGCGACAACGACCTCGGCGGCCGGTGCCGCATCGAACAGGCCGACGGCGTCGAGGCCGCTTGCTCGCGCGACGTCGCGCGCATGGCTCGAAAGATCGACGCCCGTCACGCTATGGCCCGCGTTTTGAACTTGCAACGCCATCGGCAGACCGATCGCACCGATACCCACAAAGGTTACCTTCATCATGTCCGCCTACTTGAGCCAGTGTTTTATGTTCCCGACGATCGATGAAGTCGAGATGCCATAGCGGTCGTGCAGCGTCGGGAGGGCACCCGCGTCGAGGAACTGATCGGGAAGCGCGATTTGCCGGAACTCGGGCATAACACGCGCGCGCATCAGCGCGATGGCGACGGCTTCGCCAAGCCCGCCGATACAGCTATGGTTCTCCGCAACGATCACGAGCCGGCCCGGCCGTTTGCATTGTTCGATGATGGTGGCTTCGTCGAGCGGTTTGATCGTCGGGACGTGCAACACGGCGACGCTGGCCGATCCGTCATCCAGCGCCTGCGCGGCTTCGAGCGCGCGCATGGTCATGATGCCGGACGAGACGATCAGCACATCGGCGCCGTCGCGCAGCAGCTTGGCTTTGCCCAGTTCGAACGTGTAGTCGTAGTCGTCGAGCACGACCGGCACCTTGCCACGCAACAAGCGCATATACACGGGGCCGTTATGGGCCGCAATCGCGGCGACAGCTTGCTCGGTATCGAGCGCGTCGCACGGATCGACGATGGTCAGTCCCGGAATGCCGCGCATCAGCGCGATATCTTCGGTTGCCTGGTGGCTCGGACCATAGCCCGTCGTCAGCCCCGGTAAAGCGGCGCATATCTTGACGTTGAGGTTCTCCTCGGCAATCACCTGATGGATGAAATCGTAGGCGCGGCGGGTCGCGAACACCGCGTAGGTCGTAGCGAACGGAATGAAGCCCTCCTTGGCCATGCCGCCCGCCGCGCCCATCAGAAGCTGCTCAGCCATGCCCATCTGGAAAAAGCGCTTGGGAAACGCGTTTGCGAAAATGTGCAGGTCCGTGTACTTCGACAGATCGGCGGACATGCCCACGATATTCGGACGCTTCTCGGCCTCGGCCACGAGCGCATGTCCAAACGGCGCCGGGCGTGTGCTTTGCCCTTCCGATGCGATCGACGCTATCATCGCGGACGTGGTCAAACGGGGCTTCTTTTCAGTGACGGCGCTCATGAGCGATCTCCTTGCGTGTGGTTCTGATCGAGCACGGCAATCGCTTGCTGCCACTCTTCCTGATCTACGCGGATGAAGTGATTCTTCTCGCGTGCTTCGAGAAACGGCACACCCTTGCCCATCAGCGTGTCGCAGAGAATTACCCGCGGCTTCTCATCAGTCAGCGCACGCGCCCGATCGAATGCGCCGATCACAGCGTCGAGATCGTTGCCGTCCACACGTTCAACGTGCCAGCCGAAAGCCAGCCATTTGTCCACGAGCGGTTCGAACGCGAGGATGTCGTGCGAGGGACCGTCCGCCTGCTGACGGTTGATATCGACGAGCACGATCAGGTTGGAAAGCCGATGATGTGCTGCGGAGAGCGCCGCTTCCCACGTCGCGCCTTCGTCGAGTTCGCCGTCGGACATCGAGTTGTAGACGAAGGCAGGATTGCCTTTGAGGCGCAGGCCGAGCGCCATGCCCACGGCGATCGTCATGCCTTGACCGAGCGAGCCGCCTGACATTTCCATACCCGGTGTGTAGGTCGCCATGCCCGACATGGGCAGGCGGCTGTCGTCCGAGCCATAGGTTTCAAGTTCGGTCTCCTCGATGATGCCGGCTTCGATCAGCGCGGCATAAAGGGCGATCGCATAGTGTCCGTGCGACAGCAGGAACCGGTCGCGCTCTTCCCATTCGGGATCGTCCGGACGAATTTTCATGGCGTGGCACCAGGCGACGGCGAGCACGTCGGCGAGGCCGAGTGCCTGGCCGATATAGCCTTGCCCCTGGACTTCGCCCATACGTAGAGCAAAGCGGCGAATCCGGTATGCGTGGTGCGCGAGGTTGGCGTGGGGATCGGCTGGCGTGTCGGCGGCCGCCCGCGTTGAGTCGGTGATGGGTGTCATGTCTCCGTCCTGGTACTTTTCGGAATGTCTGTGCCCGGTGCGCCGCCGTATCTGGCGGCGACAGGTGCGTTTCATTCATCAGTAGTCGATCAATTCGACGCAGAGCCAGAGTATCATTGGGTAAAACGGCCTGACAAAAGAAAGGATTGCACCTATTAATGAATGGAATTCACGCATGAAGTCGGTCCGCAAACTGCCGCTGCCATTCCTGCGCGTCTTCGAGGCGGCCGGTCGCACCGCGTCGTTCGCGACGGCCGCCGACGAACTCGATCTGTCGCCGAGCGCGGTGAGCCACTCGATCCGCAAACTCGAAGAGACGTTGAATCTGCGATTGTTTCAGCGCAGTACGCGCGAGGTGAAACTCACCCGCGAGGGGGCGATCCTGCTTGAGCACGTGCAGCGAGGCATGGACGAGATGCGGCGCGGACTCGCGCTCGTCGCGACCGACGGACCGACTCCGCTGCGCCTGCACACGGCGCCTAGTTTCGCCACGCAGTGGCTGCTGCCCAGACTATCGGGTTTCGTCCGCGAAAATCCGAACATCGACTTGCGTTTTTCCGCGAGCACCGATTACGCGCGCTTCGAAAACGATGATTTCGACCTCGACATCGTGTACGGCGAGCCGAAGCCATCCGCGCATGAAAAGATTCCGCTAGCGCTGGAGAAGCTCACGCCGTTGTGCACGCCGGACCTTGCCGCGCAGATCCGCAGCCCCGAAGACCTGTATGCGCACACGCTAATTCAATGCGACGTCCAGATGTTCCAGTGGAGAGGCTGGTTTGAAGCTAACGATCTGAGCCCGCCCAGCCACTACGGCCTGCACTTCGACCGCAGTTCGATGGCTATCGCGGCGGCGGTCGACGGACTCGGCGTCGTGCTCGAATCGACGCTACTGGCCGATCGCGAATTGAAGAATGGGAAGTTGGCGTGCCCGCTGCTCGGGCGTACGCGTGAAGTGCCCTATGTCGGGCACTACCTCGTCTATCCGAAACGGGCTCACTATCACCAGGCGTTTGACACTTTCAAGACCTGGCTGCTCAAGGAGTTGAGAATCGATCACCCCGGTCTAGACGACGAGACAGAGTCTTGAGCGCCCTCTTCTTCGCATGCATACGCCGCTCAGCGTCGCAGTGGTCGGTGTCTCTTCGTGGACGGCAAACGTAACCGGTCGTGGTCTTCGAGATCACGCTCCACGAACCGGAACTGATGGCCCGGATGCAATCCGTGCGCGTGCCCCGCACACTGCCTGTTGTGCGCGGCCGCAGATGAAGTGTGGCGGCTGATCGCCGCAACGGGCAACGTCAAGCATCAGACGGCCCTTTCGGTCGTCTATGGCACTGGAAGACATTTCATTGTTGAAACGCCCCCGACCGACTGGCGCGACCAGCAGGCCCTCGGCTTCGCTCGTGCGGCGCAGGCGCTTTCGATCAGCAGATTTGGCACCGGGCCATGGCCAGACGATGAGTTGAAGAAGCAGGCATCGTGGCAATACCGTCATTTCTACGGTGCGAGATAGGCCCGTCGTCGTCGACGTATTCCCCGGTGCCGTTTAGCAAGCGAGCGATTGTCTGAGGTCGAGCCGGATGGCTATTCCGGGCGACGACGCGGCTGACATGACCCGCGCACGAGGGTCCGCGGTCTGGGACGGAGCCCATGTTCGAACGTCCGGGGTGAAAGCGTGGGTCAACGTTCGTAGCTGACCGAACTCGGTCCGAGACATACCTCGAACGTTGAAAAGGAGAGCCGTGGGGTGGTCTGCAGCCCACGGGATCAGCGCTGCGCTGCAATGCGACGCGCGGTTGCTGCGCGCTAAGTCTGAGGAGGTCCGTAGTGGCTCCGGAGGCTTCTCACTTGGGCTGCAACTGCTTGCACTCCGTTTCGAACCAATGGTCGACCAGGCGCTGCGCCGCGTGTAGATTCGCTGGGTAGTGTGGGTCGTCGTGCCACGGTGACGGGTTGTAGCCCGCTTTCCTCAGGGCCGAAAGCTCGCTTTGGTGTTGCGACTTCGTCCGGGGCGCGTTGCTTCTAATCTCGGCCAGGTCACGGCACTCCGTTGGGCTCAGATGTGGCCCGCTATGTGGCGCGCCGGCGGCATATCCAGTCAGCAGGAGCGCCAACGCAGCAAGCGCCGAGCAGTTTCTCGCGAGGTTTTCCATAGCGCATCTCCACGGGTCCGATTGGTGCGACGCGGACGGTGCGATGCCGCCGGTCGCGCGTGACTTCCGCGTTTATTTTGCCTTAGTCCAGTCACTGAAAGAAGGCGCACTGTACAAAGCGACGATCGCCGATCGAGAGTTTTGTGCGAAAGGCATCGACCAACCCGTTGCCGCCGCTCAGCCACAAGCGGCGCGGAAGGCACTTTCCACGGTACAACGGCCATTCATCCTGCCTTGCTGACTGGCGCGGGGATCGGCCAACTTCGACATTCGGAGGTGGCCAACAGCCAAGGTTTGCCAGCTCCTCGCTCCGGGAATGTCATCCGGGTTCCATGCCGCATTGACACTCGTTAGGTGGATGCTCAGCTTACCCGACGACGGGGCATCCTTAGCTGGTTATGTGTCGTTTCCCAAAATGAGGCAGCTTTCTGCCGAACTATTGATAGGACGCCGCGGCTCGCCAGAGCAGCAGACCGAGTACGAGCACTACGGTCACCCAATACTCAGTCAGTAACACAATCTCAACATTTAGGCGGGCCAGTTGCTGCGTCCCCAGTTGATCAAGTTGATCATGTCGACGCCGCTGGCAAGCGCATTGTCCCGGTCGTCGCCGAACGTGCCGCCCGAGGACACGACGCCGCAAAGGCGAACATGGCCGTCGTCGAACCAGGAGAAGAACGGGCCGCCGGAGTTGCCGTGGTTGAGGCTCGCCTCAGTTTCGATGATTTGCCCGTCGTCGTCTTCGTAGTCGTCCTCCATGCTTTGATTCAATTGCACCGCGGGGCGCGTCCCGCCGCCCACATCGTCAGGGTAGCCGATGTTGGCCCAAACCTGCATGCCGCGCCAGTCATCATTGAAGGTGGTGGCCCCCAAAAAGCCGAGTCGCTGGCCGAGCGGCTCAAACAGCCGGCATAGCATGAAGTCGTGCCCGACGACGTAGTCGTCGTCGCTGTCGGCGTCGTAATGGCGAAGATCACTAACGTTACTTGACCCGAACGGAGCATTAGGATTGGTCGCGCCGTCAAAGTGAGGCGAGAACGTCATCCACCAGCTTCCCCGATTAATGCTGGCGCTCGGACGCATGTGATGCGCGGTGAGCATGAGTCGATCGCCGATGAGCACGCCCGAGCCGGAATTGCCATCGCTGGTCGTCACCCGCCCAGTCAAGTTCCACGGCCAGCTGCTATCCGTGAGCAGGTGCCGGGCGTCGCCGGGAAACACCACAAGCGGCGTGTAGTCGCCCTTGGGCCCGCGCAACCGCACCTGCCTTCGGACGATCCGTTCGATAAGCGGCCGAGTGCGGACCTGCGCGTCGACTGGGATGAACCCGTCAAGTTGGTATGGGATGCGCTCGTCGCGCGCGGGCCGTCGCAAAGTGCCGACGGTGAGGCCGGTGCGTTGCGTGGTCGTCGCGCGATGGATGTCAAACTCGATGCGCCACCGGTCGCCATCGCGGTAGATCGTCGTCTTTGGTTCGGGAGCGCTCGAACTCGTGACGTCAACGGAGATCTGAAGACCATAGTGCCGGCCATCACGGTCGAATTCGGACGCTCTAGCATTAAGCTCCTTGCCAGTCAGAGGTCGGTGGTTCAAATTGTGCTTCTCGGTCTTCGTTGGTGGACACGCGTCGTCGCTTACTGCAGCGCTAGCCACTTCGGCGATCTTGGCCAAGGCCGCTTTTAGTTTTTCAATATCAGTCATGGCTGCCTCCAGAAAGCGGCATTGGTTGCCGCCTTAATGTTTGAGGATCTTAAGGACGGCCAAGACTCCGTCTGTACGCTAGTACACACAAGGGCGGACGGGCTTTATCCGCAGTGGCTTCGCGGATGCGTTGCCAGAAGGCGGTCAGGAAAATTCTGCATAATCGCCTCCGGTTGTGCTTGCAATGAATCGTCGAGCCAGCGAGGACTTAGCGCATGAAACAGACTGACCTTGGACTGAACTTGTCGATGAATCGCACCCGCAAGTGCGAATTCCTGGACGACATGAACCGGGTCGTGCCGGGGGCCGATCTGGTGATGCTGATTGCCCTCGTATGCCCGAGAAGGCAAGCCTAGTCGTCCGCCGTTCGCGGTGGAGGCGATGCTGCGCATTTGGGCGGCGTATGCGCTAGCGGACACCGGCACGCCGGCGGCCATTCTGGGCACCCTCGTGCAAGATGCTGATGCCGATGTGGCCAACTACGCCATTAGTCCCCGCGTTGAGGCGGCCATTCGCCGCCGGAAGAAATCTTCGGCCAATGCCCCGTCCGCCCGATGCCAGGACGATAGTCCGTTGTAGGAGTGGAGCGGCCGCCTGAATGGCCGTCTGAGTGCGGTGGCAAACAGCTGAAGATGGCCGACCGCTGCCTGATGACGCCAGCCTCAAACTGCCTCAGTTCACATCATGCCGCCGGCGGCGCTCCCCGTGCCACCAGTGCCGGATGAAGGTGTGGACGTCGTCGTGAGCGGATGGGCGAGACCCGCCGCGGACAGCAGCGAGACGGCAGCCGGATCGGGCATACCATTGACGTTGATGGCGCCTGCTGTCGCCAGCGCGCCGAGATCGCTGTCGACCCCTGCTTGCCCGACGATAAACGGCGTCGTCAGAAACGCCGGTGCCGTCAGTGTGACCGCATAGTGCTGCTGCAGATTCGTGACGACTGCCGATTGCGCAGCCAGTACATTGGTCTGATTTGCCAGCACCCGCTGGAACTGTAAGTTGCTCGGGAAGCCCGCAACCAGGCTGGTCTCGTTTGTGCCAAGTTGCGAAGCGAGGTAGACGAACATCAGTTCGGTCTCGGGTGTCGTATTGAAAGTGCCACCGGCAAATGCCAGCGAATGCAGAGTCGCGCCGCCGGAGGTCACAGCGAGGATGCAGGGAAGCGTGGCGTTGAACGTAATGCTGTAGTGTCCACCGCCGTCTGACAGGGTAGAGCCCGAACCCGACGCACAACTGAAGGTAACCATCGCGCTGGCGAGCGCCTTGCCGATCGCTGCCGTGCCGGATAGAGCGACGTTTGGCATCCCGTTTCTGCCGCCACAGCCGTCGAGGCCGAAGCAGGCGCTTCCGCCACACGCGACGAGTGTTGCGAGCGAAGCCCCGCAAAGTGCGGCCAGCACCGGGCGAACGAAACGCACATCGTGAGTGTTCATGGCCGCCTGCCGTTGATAGAAGAGGATAAGGCGAGCCGCCCCACACAAAGGGACCGGCGCTGTTTTTAATTTTAGGCCCTATGCGCCGAAGCCGTTTGTCGCATCAGTCACATTCGCCGCGTTATCGGCCATCGCGGTTATCGGAGATCCGTCGTTTCAGCATTCTGCGAATGTCAGCTTCCGACCGAGGCGTGAGACCGTGGTCGACCCACAAGGGACATCCGATTCTCCTGAAAACGGACCTTTAACAGTCGAACTTTACCGCAAGTTTTCACGCGTAGAACTCGTAGAAGACGTCGACCGGTGCCGAAACGGCAAGCAGCTGCAGCGGGAAACATTGTGCAAGGTCGTCCACACTGTTCTGATCGCGAACCCGTCGAGCGGACAACGTCACAGCGTCTTTCCTGACGCCACCGTGGCGGCTCAAAAACTGCCCCCACAGTGGCATGTTGTGGAATCTGTCTGCGGTCACTGCTGCCGCAACCGTGGCGTGGCGTGGCATGATCGCATAGGATTGCCATGCATCTGTGTGGAGTTCGTTGGCTTCATTCTGGCCGGACACCCAGCGCGTGCCTTCACCCCCCACGCAGAAGAATTTGCCACAATCGCGGCTTGGAAAAATCGACTTACAACGAAAACGCTGACAACGGCGAAATCAGAATTAAAGCGCAGTCTTACCGCCGTTCACGCCAATAATCTGCCCCACCACGAATGCCGACTTGGGCGACGCAAGAAACAAAATAGCATCCGCGATTTCATCCGGTGTGCCGAAACGTTTTGCGGGAACACCGGCTTGCGCTGCCTGCCTGCGCTCAGCGCTTCCGGTAAAACGGTCCAGCATGCCCGTTTCCACCGGACCCGGCGCAACAGCGTTCACACGCACGCCGGCAGCTGCGCCTTCCAGCGCAGCCGCTTTTGTCAGTCCTTCGACGGCATGCTTGCTCGCGACATACATCGAAGCACCCGGGGCACCACGGCTACCCATGGTCGACGAGATGTTGATGATGCTGCCGCTCTTCTGCGCCAGCATCACGCGCATCTCATGCTTAAGACACAGCAGTGTGCCAAGGACATTGGTGTCGAACACAGTTGCGTACGTCTGCGGAGTCTGCTCGATCACTGGACCAGGCACACCCTCGGTCCCGGCGTTGTTCACGGCAACATCGAGTCGACCGAAGCGGGCTACGGTCTGATCGACCAGTTGGCGCACTTCGTCCTCGTGGCGTACGTCGGTCTGGATGAAGACAGCTTCCGCGCCCAACTTCCTAAGTTCCGCTTCCAGAGCTGTGCCGTCCGCGGTGCGGCGGCCAGCGACAGCGAGGTTGACACCGTTCCGGGCGAATGCGAGGGCGGTGGCTCGGCCGATGCCAGTCAGGGCACCGGTAATAAGAATTACGGGTTTGCTCATAAAAAACTCCCAAAAATATGGCTTTCTGTGCGTGAGGCGGTTGACCGAAGATGCCAACGTTCGAAGTGGAAAACCTTCCAACTACGATGCCTTGAGAAGGAATTTAGGGGGTTATGGCAGAATGGAAAAAGACTTAATAAGCTGGGAGGTCATGCTTTGAAGGCATGGTCAAGCAAAAGCGGCATCGTGGAGGGATCATGGAATTGCGGCACCTTCGATACTTCATCGCCGTCGCCGAGACAGGAAGCCTTACGGTCGCAGCCGAACGCCGTTTGCACACCTCCCAGCCATCGCTGAGCCGGCAAATTCGGGATCTGGAAACCCAGGTCGGGGTTGAATTGCTTAGCCGCAGTGCACGCGGCGTGGAACTGACTGCCGCTGGAAAGGCCTTCATCGATCACGTGCGGCTGGCGCTGAATCAGGTGGATGCCGCCATTGAAGCCGCCAAGCAGGCAGCACAGCCGTCCAAGCAGCGATTTGCGCTCGGATTTCTCACCGGGCAGGAGATGACATGGCTACCCAGAGCCATGCACATTCTTCGAGATGAATTACCCAACGTGGATGTCACGGTGTCCAGTGGGTATTCGCCAGATCTTGCTGAAGGAGTTGCACGAGGCAAGCTGGATCTGGCATTCATGCGCGCCGAGCCGGACTTCGATCTTGCTTATCAAGTCGTGAGTCAGGAGCCGCTGGTGGTGCTGATGCCCAGCGACCACATGCTGGCATCACGCGACGTAGTCTCTCCCCGTGACCTTGCCGATTACCCTTTTATTGCCATGGCGAGCAAGGCGAAGGTGGTGCGCGCGGTTATCGACGGCTACCTGAAGCGTTCCGGTATCGAAATCGTGCCGACCCAAAACGTCGATAACCCTGCGATGGTCATGTCGTTGGTGGCATCGACCCGAAGTCTGACGCTCATTCCCTCGTACCTTGAGAATTTGATGCCGTGGTCGGTGGTTAGCCGGCCCCTAGCTGGCAATGTGCCGGAAGTTGATCTGGCTATCGGCTACAGCAAGGCGAATATGTCGCCCGTCTTGAAGCTCTTCCTTTCAAGAGTGGACGACCTGACCACCCGCTCGTGGCAAAGCGCTCGTTGATGCACGGATGGGTGTAAGGAAGATCACTGGTAATCCGAACGCAATTGTCAACGATCCAGCCGACAATGTCGAAGGTCCGAATCTGGCCGACCACCGCCCTACGCGGCCTCGTATGTCGTATGCGTTCGTAGCGTTCTTTCGCGCCAATCGTAGCCCTTGCGTGCTGGCAGGGCGACGAGTTCATTGAATGCCGGCGGCCCGAATGGCGCCGGCCGATTTGCGGTCCTTATTTTGCAGCTTTGGACACATCGCACTCGCCAACGGGAACACTGTTGCCGCTGGTATTCTTCAGCGTAAGCGCCAGCCTGCTTCCCCTGTTGGCTGTGATGATCTGTCCATAGCTGACGGTCGGGATAAATTGAATATCTGGGGCGACCGCCACTGGGGGATTTCTTGCGCCGTCCACTGTCAAGTCAAGTTCCACGGTAATCGATTCAAGAGCGACGCCCCAGTCCTTTCCGCGCGCCGCTTGTTCTTTTTTGAAATTGCAGAGGCCCACCATGACCTGCTCCAAAGCGGTGGGAATATCGACAGGTTTGCCGGGGGGAATCGGCGGTGTGTTACAGCCGGCAACTAGAAAAGGAAAGACAATAACAGCGAGGTGGGCGCGCATCACAATCCCCTGTTTCATGAAATGTTCACGGAGCCTCATTGCGGCGCCAGAATTTACTGTTCTTGCGCATAAACTCGGCGGTTGCCTCTCTGCTACCCAACCCAGATTCTAGTTCAAGCCAACGTCCATAGATGGCCGAACCTGGAATTCCATCGGAAGCCACGTGCAGTGCGTTCGACTCGACTAGCGAACTTCCGCAGGCGACCCTCTCCAGTCATCGGCACCCTCACCGCCTCGACGGCGGCTATGCGGGTGCAGCGATCATTCATCCCTTCAGGTCGGTCGACAAGTCATCGGCCAGAGCGAACGAACGCGCCTCATCGTCAACGCCGCGGGCGAGCAGAAGCAAAGTTTTAACCGCCTGCTCGCATGCGAGTTCGCTGCCCCCCAGACCGCGTGCAACCTCGGCGAGCGCCGCGTGAAGGGGCTGTTGCGCAGACATCTGGACATGCTGATCGCCCTGCCTCCCGTGTACACATGGCCTGCACCAACACGGCCATCATCCATAATCAATCAGCTATGCAACTCCAAAAAATCTTTAATTATCGTGAATACATATTCGGTTCTATCCTTGGCTCATGCAGGTTGCAGCTGGGAGTCGAATCATGGGACACGCCACTATCGAGTCGCGCACCAGTGCGACGATACAGATGCTGTGGCATCTTGGAGTTGGAAGCGAACCGGCTCTCGGCGCACATCTCGTGACACCTCGCGGCGCATACCGCCACCACGGCATCTATGTAGGCGAAGGCAAGGTGGTGCACTACGCGGGTCTTGCCCGGTCGTTGCATCGCGGACCTGTCGAGGAGGTGACGATTGCATGCTTCGCTGCCGGAAGCGAAGTGTGGATAAAGCCGGGCAATCGTCCAGGTTGCGCCGACCGGCAAGTCGTAGAACGGGCGCGCTCGCGCCTTGGCGAGAATCGATACAGGCTGCTGACCAATAACTGCGAGCACTTCTGCACGTGGTGTCTGTATGGCGAAAGCCGCAGCGAGCAAGTGCGCGCGTACCTGACCTATCCGCGTGTGGCAATCGGCGCAGCGGCCGGCCTGTTCAAGATGTCGATCAATTACCTCACTGGGATGGTCAGCAACCGCGCAGGTGCGCAGGTGCGTTGCTCGATGTGAAGAGCGACTCTGTCGGCGTTACCGCCAAAGAGCGCTTGATGGGTCAGATAATGTCCGGCTACGCGTAAGCGTGTCCATGTATGGCAATTAGTTTAGCCCGAGGTCCGGCAAGCATACATAAACATTGCGGCCCACGGTCTGCGTAAGCGAACGCTCCTGTTTTTGCCATGCACAGAGCCACGAGCCACCGAAGCGGGCCGGCACTCGACATTCGATCTTTTCCAAAGCGGCCGTTCGCAACTCAAGTGATAGATCCAGCAGATCTAATCCGGCTTTTCGAAGCGGTGACAGCGTGTTCAGATAGCTAGCGGACGACGGGTAAATTTTCCGGGCTCCAGGGCGCCGGCACCCTCCGGATTACCGTCCATCGCAGAGCGCGCGCTGAATTCTGGAAGGTGAGTTGAGCAGATCCTGCGGTTGGCTTGAGTGATCATGGCCGACGGCGAACCTCGGCATCGCTGGCTGACGCACAGTTAATAGGCACGTACGTTGCTGCGTACGTACACCTACGCTCTGGAGCAGGCCAATGAAATCAAAACGCCAAGCCGCGGCTCCGACCGATGAACTGGATACGGTTCCCGACACAGCAAGCCCCGCGTACGCGACACAGCACCCGTTGACCAGGGCGTTTGACTCATTTGCGAGTCTCGTGACGCGCTGGGCTGGGTCGCCAGCGGTCTTCTGCCTCGCCGTGGCGACGATTGTCGCGTGGGTTGTCACTGGACCGCTGTTCCATTACTCAGATGGCTGGCAACTGGTCATTAACACCGGCACGACCATCGTCACATTCCTTATGGTGTTCCTGATACAGCAGAGTCAGAACAAGGATAGTGTCGCGATGCACCTCAAGCTTAACGAGCTTCTGGCTTCTCACCGAGCGGCGGACAATCATCTGATCGGAATCGAGGATGCAACGGAAGAGGAATTGCGACGCCTTGCGACGGCCTACCTTCGGCTGTCAACCAAGAACCCCAACGACGACGACATTGTGCAGGCAGCAGCTGACGTCAAGGCCTGCTGCGAGGAGAGAGCTGGAGCCTGACGGGGGGAATGCGGAACCGCCGCCGCGGTAACGCTGCTCGCAAAACTTCCAGCAACTTCGCCGCAGCGACCGACTATGGTCAGAACGCATGGAATGGAAGATATTCCCCGCGCCCTGTCTTCCCAAGCCGTGGCCTTCGGCATGGTATGTGAATTGCGGATAGCCACATGCGGATTGACGCCGTCCGGTGTTGACCGATTTGTGCTTGAGGAGACTGCCATGCGAGTTGTGACGAAAGGAGCTTTGATTTCGGTGCTTTTAATTGGAATGTCGGGTAGCGTCTTCGCCCAAGGCACGGGCGGCGGTGCCGCGGGAGGACAAGGCGGGACAGGAATGAGCAAGCCAAACGCGAGCGGGTCGACCGACACGGTGTCTGGCGCATCAGGGTCTAATGCCATGGCACCCGCAACGATGGGTTCGCAGAAGAAGATGCACAAGAAGTCTGGAACCGCCACGCCGGCGTCAGCTACCAACCCTGCTTCGGGCGGAAGCTGAACGTTAGAGGTTGACCCTCGGCGGTCAGCAGTGTGGGATCATCTGAAGCACGCGACGGATTGCGTTTCCCGCGAGACGTTCTCCGCTGTGCCCGATGTCCTGTCAGGGAGTCCTCAGGCGCGCAAGCCCGCGCTTAAGGACAAATCGAGAGTACTGAGGTAGTGTTACGGCCGCTTAAGCAGCGGCTCGATTCTTTGGCACGACTCCACCGCCGCTAAATGCAGTCCGAGCCAAGCGATACGGTTTGCGTGCTGTGGAGACCGTTGAGACGCGGCCCGTGTTATTCAGGGCGCGCACCTCGATGGAAAGGGAGCGGTCGTGCAATCCGCCATCACCGAGCACCGCTAAGCCTTCTTTTGCACGAACGTAGCAAGGGCTGCTCCGTCTTGGCCGGGCTCTGAAAGGAGAACATCATCTTCGTCCATAACAAACGCTTCCAATACACAGTACGTGTTGCAGTGCCTAATCCCTGTGGCATCAGGACGCTTTAATCCAACTCGCACGTAGTAAACTGCACCGACAACGCGCTGGATAACACGAGGAGATAACTGTGATGGGCTTCTCTAACGACGAACTACAAGAATACGCGGCGACATTTGAGCGCGACGGAATGGTTGTCCTGAAGCAGCATTTTCCGAAGGCAACCCTGAACGCCTGGCGCGACGCCTTTGAGCCATTGCTGCGCGAACGCGTCGCCTCCGGGACAACGGCAGTGCGGGGCGACAATAGACACTACATCACGCTTCCGTTCGCAGGTGTTTTCGCCGACGAAAGTATCTTTTGCGATCCCGGCATCCTCGGTATCGTCGAGCGTGTCGCGGGCGGCGACCCGGTTATGTGTCAGCTTGCGACCGACACGCCACTGATCGGCTCGACGTATCAGGACCTCCATCGCGACACGCCTCCGCTATTCGACGACCTGCCCGAGACGCCCTCTTTTCAACTGGCAGTCAACTTTCCCCTGTGCGACGTGTCGCTCGAGAATGGCCCCTTCGAGACGACGCTGGGCACCCATCGCATGCGTCCGGACGAAGCCATGAAAGCATGGAACGAGAAGCGGATCGGTTTGCATGCCATCCAGATGGAGCTCGGTGACGTGATAATCCGCGACGTCCGCGCGCTACATCGCGGCACACCGAACAAAACGAATCAACCTCGGCCCATGGTGGTGATCGGTTATAGCAGAAGCTGGTATTTTCGACCCGAAGTACATATCGATGTACCCGTCGACCTGGACGAGCGCCTGAGCCCGCGCGCAATGCGGCTATTACGCCATATGCCGCGTGTCGCTGCACTCGACGCGCCCCGCGCACCTGAGGCCTATCAGAAATTCGCCTATTGAGGCCGGTTCGCGGGCGTCAATCGTTCAAGAGATCGTGCGCAAGCTGAATGGCCACGGCCGCTCATGGCTGCGGATTCAACCCGTCGAGGCAACACAATCGAAACTGCGTCACTCGGCAAAGAGGATGTCCACGAAGTATCATCGGCATGTTGCTACAACTTGCGCACGCGCTCCTTATAACGAGGTGCCGATTCATCGATTGTACGGGGCCACTCTGTCCCCGCCTTCCTGAGCCACGCCCACGAAGCGACGGGCTGCACTTATGCCTTGAGAGTAGGATGCCGAATCCCATCTACCGTTTGTGAATCAGCGTATCCGTCCCCCCTCCGCGCCTGAATGGCCCTTTCCGCCTAGTCGCAATGTCTCTGGTCGCACCTTCGGCTACCTTGTCGCGCTTCAATATCGCGGCGCCGATGTGTGGCTCTGGAAGTGCCGTTGCGGCGGCCACGTGACTGCCACGTTGAAGGCGGTAGAAGGCGGCAGAACGCGAGATTGCGGCTGCCGTGAGCAGCGCCGCGTGTGGCGGTCCCGCCCAGGCTCACCTGCGCTGCGGGGCGGTGAGGTGTTTGGCCAGCTGACAACCGATCGGTACGCTGGCGATGGTTTGTGGGTTTGCCGGTGCGACTGCGGTGGTGAGGCAACAGTGAGCGCCGGGCGCCTGCGACTGGGCAAAGCGCGTTCGTGTGGCCGCTGCTTCGGCGCTTCGATCGACTGACCAGCACAGTCTGTTCGGTTTGGTCATGGCATGTGCGACGTGTTTTGTTCGACGCTCCACACGATGTGTGGCGGCTCGGAAGCGTGAACGACGTTCTTCGGAAGCTGTCGTCGGTGTCCAGGCATTAACGCCGGCATGTCAGCTCTTTCTCGACGTTCCCAATACGACCCAGGGTGTGTGGAAACCCGATGGCACTTCAATGCGACGCGTGACTGCTGACCCCAGCGGTGCGTTTGACCGCCTTTGCGACTATCACGGCGCCGACGAGAGGGTGTACCCCTCTGATACGTTCTGACGAGTTTAAGGGCTTGGGTTCAGGACTTACGGAATGCTCATGCACCGTAAGCGGTCTTTTGACGACGTCCCTCAGAGGTCGGGAGCATCAGACAGTGCCCATGGCATGAGCGCCGCGTAATCGTCAGCGGTGGCGGCGAGCGGCAACTTCGCGAACAGCCAGACGAGATAGCGATATGGATCGATACCATTCGCCTTGCAGGTCTCGACGAGCGAGTAAAGGTTGGCACTGGCCTGCGCACCGGCAACGGTGTCGGCGAACAGCCATCCCTTTCTTCCGACGACGAATGGCCTGATGGCGTTTTCACACAGGTTGTTGGATATGGGCCAGTTCCCGCGCTCGACATAGCGGACCAGCTTGTGCCACTGTCCACTCATGTATTGGAGAGCTTTACCGAGCAGACTCGAAGGTACGACCCTCGGCAAGTGCTCGAGCATCATGCGTTCGATGGTGGCGAGCACGGGGCGGCTGTATCGAGCACGTAGCCGCTGCCGACGCTCCGGCGTCCACTTCGAGCTGCGTGCTTCGGCTGCGAACAGCTTGCCGATCAATCCGATGAACCGCTTGGCCAACAGGTCTGGCGTGCGCGCTGCCTTCGGCACGGTCTCTTCCGCCTTGATGAAGCCACGGCGTACGTGCGCCCAGCATCCGAGATGCACGAGCTGATGATCGTGTGCGATGCCGTTGTACAGTTCATAACCATCGCTCATCAGGACGCTACCAAGCCTCACGCCCGCATAGAGACGCTGTGCGTGCTGCGCACCGCGCCCCGGCGAGTACGAGAACATCCTAACGGGTGGTCCCGAGCCGTTGACTTGCGCCCACAGATAGCTCTTCGACTGAGGTCTTCGTCCCGGCTCCTTCAGCACCTGGAAGGTCGTCTCGTCGCCGTAGATGAGTTCCGACTCGAGCAACACATCACGCATCAGGTTGATCACTGGCTGCACGGCCAGCCCGACGCGAACGACGCTCGCGGCCAGGGTGTTCGATGAGATGTCGCCGCCGAAGCGGCGCAGCAGGGTTGCCTGCCGGTACAGTGGCATGCCGTACTGATACTTGCCGGTGATGATCCACGCGAGCGCCGATTCTGTGAGCAGCCCGCGAGGGATGATTCTTGCCGGTGCTGGCGTAACCTTGATACCCAGGTCGCAGCAGGGACACGCGTATTTCACGCGCTGATGCTGGATGACGCGTACCTGTTCGGGAATCACGTCGAGTTGCTCGCTGGTCTCGACGCCGATCTCAATCAGCGCATGACCGTCGTGTGCGCAGAAGCGGTCCGGCTCCGGCAATTCATGCCGCACGATCTCGCGCGGTAGATTCGGATCTAGCGGTTTGCGACCACGCTTGCCACGCATGTGGCCCGCAACCTGCGTAGAAGGTTCGTCCTCACGCGCCGGCGTGGCGTCAGCACCAAGCGCTTCGGCTTCGTTAAACAGGCCGAGCTGGTCAGTCACACGCGCCTCGCTCGATGCGCCGAACAGCTCGTGCTTGTAGGCACGTAGCCGCTCCTCCGCCAGATCACGCTCAGCCTTCGCCAAACGAAGCTCGCCACGCAGTGCTTCGCGCTCGGCGAGCAGCGCCTGATACTCTTCGGCACTCAGTGTGACGATGTCGTTCGGCATGGCTGGTTAGACCATCCCGGTGCACAGGGCGTTCAGCCGATCCGCTCGTAAAAACGTCGTGGGTGCTTCTGGATAACGGCCAGGTCGATGCCGTCGAGCAACCAGTGCAGTTGCTCGACGGTGAGGGAGATGGTCTCGCCTTCCGACGGCCAAATAAAGCGATCAGCCTCAAGTCGCTTGAGGAACAACCAGAAGCCGTTGCCGCCCCAGCCAAGTATCTTGATGCGATCGCGACGCCGGTTGCCGAACACGAATAGAGCCGATGCCATCGGGTTCAGGCGCATCGCCTGCTCGACCAGGATCGATAGACCGTTGATCCCCACGCGGAAGTCGACTGGCTCGCGATGCAGGTACACCTTCAACCCCTCGTCGAACCGGAACATGGCAGCCTCTCGAGCATCTGGACGATCGCCTCCAGCTCCTCAGCGGACGTCTGTCCAACCTCCACGTGAACGCCGTTGGGCAGCAGAACGCTCAACTGGAACGTCGTGGCTGACTTGACCGGTGCCGGCAGAAGCGCAGCAGTCTCGACCTGCACGAAAGCCGGCTCCTCTGATGGTGCAGGCTCCGAAACATTGGCCTGAGTCTGACTGGCGAGTTCATTCGCAAGCCCGGCCACTCCGGCCCGACCCTGCTCGCGCTGGTACTGCGAAATCCAGGTTCGCACCAGGTTCGGATTGATACCGTGATCCATCGCAGTGCGCGCTATCGATACGCCCGGCTTGAGGCATGCCTGTATCAGCTCACGCTTTGCGCTCTCGTCGTATTTGCGCCGCCCGTCGCGCTTCGAACCGACTACCAGACGGCCCTGCAAGCCTTCTTCCTGTTCGCTCATGTACACGTGTCCACGTTAGTTGAACATGGACAGGTAGCCTCTGTGAATCAGCCGTGTGATGGAAGGGTGTCCTTCATAGACCGCTTACCATGCACCCACCAACCGCATCGCCTTCATCGTCTTCTTGAAGCCCAGGATTCTCAGCACTCGAGTGAGATTGTAGGCGAGTACGTTCAAACTCATCTCGGTCCCCACGTGGGGCAGCCTGCGCGTCAGGAAGTGCGTGTAACCCATCCAGTGCTTGAACGTTCCGAAGACATGTTCGACGGTTCGCCTGCGCACGGTCATCGCATCAGGCGTCTTGTCCAGCCGACGTTGAACTGCTTCCAGCACCGACTCATGCTCCCATCGACTTATCCGTCGTTGGCCGCTGGGCGTGCACTGCGACTTTATTTTGCATTGCGAACAGACGCTGCTCCAGTATCGGTGTAGCTGCATCCCGTGTTCCTCGCTGGTGTAACGGTAAATTGCCCGTTCTCCAGCTGGACATTGGTATTCGTCGTCCCGCGCAATGTAGATGAAGTCTGCCTTGTCGAATCGGCCATGGTATTTCGCACCGGATGTTGTCGGCTTCGGCAGCATGACCGAAATCCCCGCGTCGGCGCACTCCTTGATCTGAGGCCCACTGTAGTAGCCACGATCGGCGACGGCCCGCAGTCTGGTCTTACCCATCGCGTTGCGCGCAGCTTTTGCTATGGGGCTAAGCTGCGCCCGGTCACTGCCAGAGTTTGTGACCTCGTGAGCCACGATGAGGTGGTGTTTGGCGTCAACGGCCACCTGCACGTTGTAGCCCACCGTTCCCGAGCCTTTGCCGCTCGTCGCCATGGAGCGCGCGTCGGGATCAGTCATCGAGAGTTGGCCATCAGGCTGCGTCTTGAGTTGCTGCTTCAGCGGGTTGCGTACGATCGGCAGTCTCCAGCGCGTTCAGATACCGCTGGATACTCTCCTCGATCTGCTTCTGGCGCTTGTCGACCTTACCCTCGGTGAAGTTGCGATCGCGCGTATTGACTGCCTTGAAACTTGCTGCCGTCAATGGCGACCAGCGCTTGCGAGAACAGCTTCAGCTCACGGCACAGCATCACGAAGCGGCGACACACGTTGCGAATGCCGACGCCGTTGTCACGACGAAAGTCAGCTATGGTCTTGAAGTCCGGCGCCAGGCGGCCCGTCAGCCACATCAACTCAACATTGCGCTGGCATTCGCGCTCAAGACGCCGACTCGATTGCACCCGGTTCAGGTAGCCGTAGATATAGATCTTCAGCAGCACTGCTGGATGATAGGACGGGCGACCTGTAGTCGACGGCATTGCTCCATCGAAGCCCAGTGATGCAAGGTCAAGCTCTTCTACAAACGCCTCGATAATCCTGACCGGGTTGTCCTCTGCGACGAAGTCATCGAGACACTCCGGAAGCAGCGTCACCTGCTTGCGATCTTCACCTTCTATAAATCGCTTCATCCGGTCACCCATGCTGAATGAGTTGATCCAGTCTAGGCGATCGGCGTGTTTTCACACAAGCTCGACCCATTCCGGCTCCTCAGTTAGTTTCTGCGAATGTCACCACCGCAGTTCCAAAGCGGTCGCTCTTGCGCATTCCGCCAGCCGTCCATCCTCGCTGGGGAGCCCCTTTTTGAACGTTGGCGATACCGACTGATGCTGTTGTGTTAGTCGCCACGCTGGCACGGCAGCGTCAACGGGGTGAAGCCGAAAATGTCAGGCCGCCTTCGTCGGACCGGCGCAGCATTTAGTTCAGGGCAAACCTTACATTAGTGCCGTTGCCATGCCTACGGAAATAGGTAATGACGGAAATGCACCCTATGTCGCTAAAGAACGACCAGCATGAGTCGTTATACGCATTAGGAATTTGCATTCATAACGCAATATCTAGGGTGCCCATGGGGTCTCTAATATCGGGGGAATTTGCCGTGCCGTTTCTGAAAAATCTTAGGGTGCTGGTCCAACTGATGCTTGGTTTCTCCGTCGTGACCGTCCTGATGATCGGACTGGGCGGGTTCGGCCTCTTCGAGATCAGCGCCGAAAACAATCGCGTATCACAACTGCGCGACAAATGGTTACCTTCGGTTCGCAGCAGCCTGCAGATGCAGGCTGGCCTGCGCGACATCCGCCTTGCCGAATACCGCCTTGCCACTGCACAGACTCCCGCTGAAATCCAGGATGCCGAGTCGCAAAGCGAGGCCCGTATTGCGAACTATAGTCGCGCGGTCGCCGAATACGAGAAACTCATCTCTGAGCCGGAGGAACGGGTGGCGTTCGCGGACATCCAGACGCTGATGCCGCAATACATGCAGATCGATCAACAGATCCATGCCCTGGCGAAAGAGAGCAAGGCGGCGGACGCCATAGCGCTGTTGAAAGGATCGGCGACCACGATTCGCTCCGCAATTGAAAAGGACATCACCACCATCGTTGACGTAAATGTGGCGGGATCGGTCCGCGAAGGCACGGCGGCAGGCCGGGCGTATTCGCATGCTATTGCCCTTGTGATCGGACTGATCGTCGCTGCATCGGCAATTGCACTGTCGTTGGCGTTGCTCATCGCGCGCGGCCTCGCAAGGCAGCTTGGCGGTGAGCCACGCGACGCTGCGGCACTCGCCAGCGACATCGCGGCCGGGAACCTGCGCACGACGGTTCAGTTGAAGGCGGGCGATCGCAGCAGCCTGTTGTTCTCGCTGGGCGTCATGAAGGACCAGCTGACCACGATCGTACGGGGTATCCAGACCTCCAGCGAGTCGATCTCGGTCGCTGCCGGCGAAATCGCCCAAGGCAACACCGATCTGTCCCAGCGCACCGAAGAGCAGGCGGCGTCGCTGGAGGAAACCGCCTCAAGCATGGAAGAGCTGACCAGCACCGTCCGTCATAACGCGGATAACGCAAGGCAGGCAACCACGCTGGCCAGCACGGCGTCGGAAATCGCACAGCGTGGCGGCGACGTGGTCGGACGTGTAGTGGAAACGATGCACGGGATCTCCGGCAGCTCGGCCAAAATGTCGGAGATCATCGCCGTGATCGAGGGCATCGCATTCCAGACCAACATTCTCGCACTCAACGCAGCGGTCGAGGCGGCTCGCGCCGGTGAACAGGGGCGGGGGTTTGCCGTCGTGGCCGGCGAGGTCCGCACGCTAGCCCAACGCAGTGCAAGCGCGGCCAAGGAAATCAAGGACCTGATCGGCGAGTCGGGGAATCGGGTGGACGAAGGATCAAAGCTCGTTGAGGAAGCAGGCAGCACGATCAGCGAGGTCGTCCAGTCAGTGAAGCGTGTTGCCGACATTGTGGGCGAAATCTCCTCGGCCTCGGAAGAGCAGCGCACCGGCATCGAGCAGGTCAATCAGGCCGTCACCCAGATGGACCAGGTGACCCAGCAGAACGCCGCCCTCGTGGAAGAAGCCGCGGCAGCGGCGCAGTCGATGGCCCAGCAGGCGCAGGGGTTGCGTGAGGCCGTGGCTGTCTTCACGATTGCGGATAGGGGGCCATCGGCGTCACAGACAGTTGCGTCGCGGAGCGAACCGCGTCGGCCGGCACCGGCAGTTCGCACGCCCCCTCGTGCAACGTCGGCCGAGAGGGCGCCAGTCATTACCGCAAACAGGGAAAACGTCATCGCGGCCGATACCGGCGCTTCGGACTGGCAGACATTCTGAGCGGGTCTGACAATTGAACAATACTGACGATGTGCTGGGCTAGGTAGTCGAACTCATGGCGGCCAACACAAAGAAAATGGGTGTTCCTGGCGAGCGGGCGATGGTGTTGGGCAGGTTTCTGGAGGCCGTCCTGCCCCAACTCACGACGTTGCAGCGCGTTGCGGGGGTGACCCGGTCATTCCGAGGGGGCATTGAAGAGGCCCTGTCGTGGATGCACGATGTGGCCTTGCCCGTGGAATATCACTCGGCACTACTTGAACTCACCAATACCGTCGCCCCCCAACATGCTGATCGGCGTTACCCCTCCTTCTGACGCGACCGCACGATGACCCGTTCTTAAGTGCGAGCGCCGCAAGGCTGAGACCACAACTATTTACGGCTCATGTCGGCCTGTGAGCTGACGCTCACGAATCCGATTCGAGTGACTCTCACTGGGCCGGACCCGGTCCGACGCAAGCCTCGGTCGTTCGCAGATCACAATGGAATATGCGACGGGCGTAAGCCGACCCACTCCAGCCGTTCGCCCAAGTATGAATGCCACGGCAGCTTCCAAGCCATAACAGACATTCACCCAATCATCTCTGTCAGCGCGTGCTCGACACTGAGCAGACCATCGCACCGCAGCCGAAAATATCCATTGAGCCTCAAGCAGACGCCTACCCACGATCGCTCAGTTACGGCGCATCCTGCCCGCGCGACCGTCTACTCAACTCTGTCGCTCAGGAAGAGCGCTGACGTAGTATCGCGCGCTTCACGTGGCCAGCCGCGAAGATAAATCGTGGATGCCCTGGAACCGGTATGGTCTGCTGTGGATTACCAAACGATGTGGATGACGCCAACCTCTTCCACGAACGCCAACAAGTGATCTGACGAAGCAACCCGGGAGAGTTTGTTGCGCACTCAACTCCAGCATTCATGTGAGTTCACTCTTCCGTGTGCGCCCAGGGCACGCTCGCAAGACATTCGCTGAGATAAGCCAGCATCGCTGTCACCCGCGCCGGCCTGAAACCGCCAGGCGGTGTGACAAGGTTGAGATGAACTCTCGCAATCTGCCAGTCTGGCAAGACTTCCTCCAGTTCGCCGCTGCACAGCGCATCCCAGACGATGAACTCCGGTTGCAGCGCCAGACCCTGTCCCGCGAGCAGTGCCGGAATGATGGCCTCGGCATTGTTGCTGCTGATTCTCCCCTTCACGGGCACCACGCACTCGTCTCCGGACGCATGACGGAAGCGCCATTGGCCGGGTGTCGGCAGATTGGTGTAGATCAGGCAGGCATGGTCCACGAGTTCCCGTGGATGCTTCGGGCGGCCGTTGCGGGACAGATAGTCCGTGCTTGCGACGAGCGGCCGGCGCACCTCGCAGAGCTTGCGCGAGCGTAGCGACGAGTCCGGCAACTCGGCGATGCGCAGTGCCACATCGTACCCTTCGGCGACGACATCGATCACAGTATCTGTCAACGACAGGTCGATGTTGACGTCGGGATAGCGGTTGAGAAATTCGGGAATCAGCGGCGTCAGATATTTGAGGCCAAACGACATCGGCGCACTGACGCGCACCGTGCCGTGGGGAGTGAGCGCTTGCGCCGACGCCTCGGCTTCGACGGCTTCACCTTCGTTCAGGATGCGGACCGCGCGTTCGAGGGCCATGCAGCCCGTCGGGGTTAACGACAGCCGGCGCGATGTCCGATATAGCAGCGCTGTGCCAAGCCGTTGCTCCAGGCGGGCAATCGCCTTCGATACGGTGGGCTGCGACATGCCGAGCGACTCGGCCGCTTTGGCAAACGAGCCGAGATCGGAAACACGGGCAAATATGGCCCAAGCTTGAAGATCGGGAAGAGAAGACATGAAAAAAACGGAATGGAACCCATTCGTTCCATTCTATTTATCAGGTTGAGAAGGTCAATTACTATCGCTCCTTCGAAATCGTTCCTGCGGGCGCTCTCATCCATGTCAATGGAACACTCAGCGCGGACGGTCTTCATCACGCGATATCAAGTTTGCTGAATCAACCCGGAGAACACGATGCTCCAAGCACAGCCAAGCCTGGAAAACTGCTGCTTTCGCCGGCCGATCACACGCTGATCCTGATCGACAACGTCGCAATGGGCGTTCGCCTCGAAGTCGATCGATCTGATTCTGCTGCGCAACAATGCCGCGCAGGTTGCGAAGGATTTCTCCGTTTCGACCATCCTGACCACGGTGGCATTGAAGATCTTCTCGGGTTCGATCCGTCATCCGGAAACACCGAGCGGATCTCGTCGAAGAGGGTTGCGACGATTGTGGATGGGTCGATAGTACGGGTTGGCCGCTAAGGCAAGCAGACATTTAAAACCGTTAGTCCGACAAGGAAGGGCTTTCACCTAACGACAGAGAGGTTCTATGGAGTCCGCGAGCGAATTAGTCTACGTGGTGGACGACGACAGTCGGGTGCGAGAAGCACTCGCTGCGCTGTTGCGCGCAAACGGAAGAGACGTCCAGACATTCGATTCTGGCGAGGAGTTCCTGGCCGCGCCGCATCAAAATGTCGTCGCATGCCTGATACTGGATATGAGAATGCCAGGCATGAGTGGCCTGGAAGTCCAGAAGCGTGTCAGCAGGACCTCACAGATTCCGGTCATTTTCATTGCCGGAAGGGCAGATGTGCCGTCCACGGTCCTGGCCATGAAGGGCGGGGCTGTTGACTTCCTCACAAAGCCACTCGATGAAGACGCGTTGATGCGCGCGGTTGATGCGGCACTCGCCAGGGCGCACGTTCTTCGCAAGGAGGCGGAAGATTCGGCGGCGCTCCAGGCTCTCCACCAATCGCTGACGCCTCGTGAGCAGGAGCTGTTGCCGTTACTCGCAAGCGGCCGGCTCAACAAGCAGGCGGCTGAAGTTCTTGGTATCACCGAATACACCGTACAGGTACATCGCGGCCGCATCATGAGAAAAATGCAGGCGGATTCATTTGCGACGTTGGTCAGGCAGGCAAGCAGACTGCAGCTTGAAACATCGTCGACAACGTGACGAGCGGCGCCACCAGCCGAGCGGCTGTTTCGAGATGCGAAGCTGACGCACGAATGTCCGGTTGCGCTGACGGGCGAATGACGCCTTCTGGCCGATTCTGTTGAAAAAGTCGTGTTCTGGTTGGGGATGTAGGAGTTGGCAACACGTTTTCGCGTTGTGGCGATCGGCGAAGCTGCGAGCTTGAACCTAGCAGGGATCTCCCTTGCCCGTCATGGAACTGCCTGCTTCATCTGCTTGCTTGCTGGCATGAGCCACTTGGCCATTCTTCGCAGATTTTGCGCGGTTGCTGCCATCAGAAATTCATCATGGGCACCACTTGGACCTCTCAACCGCAGACGATCCAGCTTGAGGATGCGCTTGAGGTGGGCAAAGAGCATTTCCACCTTCTTACGCTGTCGGCGAGACTGCTTGTATTCGGGGGTTGTCGCGATTCGTCGAGCCTCGTCGCGGGCGGCTTCATGGATGCTGCGCGTGATTTTGCGAAACGACATATTTGGACAGCATTGACTCTTCATCGCACAGCGGTTGCAATTCTTTTCGCTCGCACGATACACGATGGTGTCGGCTCTCGTGATGTGCGTACGGGGATTTTTCAGTGGACGCCAGTCGCTGCGTAACGCATACCCTGAAGGACATCGATACTCGTTGGTCTGTTCATTCCAGATGAATTCGCTGCGGGAGAACGTATTGTCCTTGCGGGTGGTTTTATCCCAGACAGAGACGTGCGGTTCAATCTGCTTCTCTTCAACCATCCAGCCAGGCAGCGCTGCTGTGCCGTATGCGGTGTCACCTACCAGCTTGCGAGGCGTCAGCTCCCGTTGACGTCCAACACGATCAATCATTGTTCTGGTTGATTCAACTTCCTGTGCGCGATTTGCCGGCGTCGCCTCAACATCCATAATGATCCCTGCCTGCAGGTCAATCAGATAATTCGTCGAGTAGGCAAAGAACGCAGGGCCGCCCGGAGCGGCCGTCCATCGCGCGGCAGGATCGGTCAGGGATATCTTTTTTGGAGGCGTCAAAGACGCTGCTGGTTCAGATGTATCTGCTGCTATTGGATTGGTTTGCTCAAGCGCTTCAATATATTCCCGCACAGCGCGACTGTGTCCGTCAGCACGTCCCCAGTCGATAGGTTCTGTTCCCGACACGCCATTCGCAGGACTCGCGTCTGCCTTGATAATGCTTGCATCGATTGCGAATCCCTCACCCTTGACAAGCCCCTCGGCCATGCAGCGACTCAGCACAGTTTCAAACACGTGACGCAACAGGTCGCTATCGCGAAAGCGCCCGTGACGGTTCTTTGAGAACGTCGAGTGTTCCGGTACGGCGTCCTCCAGACCCATGCGGCAGAACCACCGGTATGCGAGGTTCAGATGCACCTCTTCACACAGACGTCGCTCGGACCGGACGCCAAAGCAGTAACCCACGATCAACATGCGAATCATGAGCTCCGGGTCAATCGATGGACGACCCATTGGGCTGTAGTACGGTGCGAGGTGCTGGCGCAGATCTCGCAGATCAAGGAAGCGATCGATGCCTCTCAGCGGGTGTGATTGCGGGACGTGGTGGTCGAGGTTGAACGAGTAGAAAAGCTTGTCCTGCCCGCTATCCAGTCGACCCATCATGACGATTCACTCCCGTCGTTTGATGCCTTCCAGGATACCTAACATTCCGCATCGACGCCGACTTTTTCAACAGAATCGGCCGGACACGGTCCGATGCTGAAATCAGCGAAGGAAACGCCGACTAGCCAGCCGCGTCAGACTGAACTCGACCCTCTCCAGCCGTTCGCCCAAGTATGAATGCCACGGCAGCTTCCAAGCCATAACAGACATTCACCCAATCATCTCTGTCAGCGCGTGCTCGACACTGAGCAGACCATCGCACCGCAGCCGAAAATATCCATTGAGCCTTTATGTCCGTAAGCAGATGTTCGACGCTGTCAGACCGTAGTCAGCTCAATGCGCACGTTCACGTGCTCGCGCCGGCCGGCGGCATAACCGAACCAGGCTGACATCGCGCAGACGGCTACGCACAGGACGGCCAGACTGTGAAGGGAACCGGTTGAGTGCATCAAGGATCCGGCGATGAACGGGCCGGTGGCCGCAATCAGATAGCCGACCCCTTGAACCATGCTGGAGAGCTGCGCGGCCACATGCGAATCGTACGAGCGTAACCCTATGACGGTGAGGGCGAGCGTAAAGGCGCCGCCTTGCGCGAGGCCGAGCAGCAGTGTCCAGCCCCACATCGTCGAAAGAGGCGCGAAGAAACAACCCATGAGGCTCACGGCGACCAACATCAATGCGATGACGTTCACCACGCGTTGGTCCGGAAGGCGCGCAATCAGGAAGGGCAGCAGTAAAGACGCTGCGGCCTGAGCAATCACACTAAGCGACAGCATGAGGCCTGCATCGACTGCGCTCATTCCGCGCATGCGCAAAACAGTTGCCAGCCAGCCGAACACGATATATGCAAGCGACGATTGCAACCCCATGAACAGTGTGATCTGCCATGCGAGCGGGTCTCGCCATAAACCGCGAACGACTGGCGCGCTCCTTCCAGCCTGAGTTTCCACAGGTGGCAGTTGCCTCAGCCACATGAGCGCGGCCAGTGCGGCGGGCAGCGCCCAGAGCGCCAATGCCCACGCCCATGCCGTGCCACCGGCGTCACCGAGGAGGCGTCCTGTAGCATTGGCGACTGGCGCCGTTGCTCCGGCAGCCGCGGCGGCGCCCACGGCCATCGAGGCGCTGTACAGTCCGGTCATGAGAGCGACGTGTTGCGGGAAATCGCGTTTCACAACGCCGGGCAGCAGTACATTCATCAAGCCAATCGAAAAGCAGGCGACGACTTGTCCGACATACAACATCTGCCATGAAGGTACGGCTCGCAAGGCGATGCCGGCGGTGACCAGCACCAGCAGCGCGAGCAATGCCCGCTCACTCCCCACGCGTCGGGAGAGCATGGGTGCAAGCGGCCCGAACAGGCCAAAGCATAGAGACGGAAGCGTAGTCAGCATGCTCGCGCCGGCGGGCGTCAGGTGTGTCGCTCGAACCGCTTCGAGGAGGATTGGGCCGACGCTCGTAATGGGCGTGCGCAGCGAGAATGCAATTAGTACGAGGCTCACAGCCAATGCGAGGCTGTGGGTGCGGGAATGATGTGGTTCTGTCACTGTGGGACCCTCAGATGGGAAAGGTCAGCAACTGCTTATGGCCGGAGGCACGGGTGGAGTGCACGTACATTTACCTAAGCTTCTGACTTGATCGTGATGTCGAAGTCGTCATGTATAGGCTCTCTTGCCTTGACTCTGCGCGTTGGGGGCAAATGCGTGCCCCACCTCGTTACACGACGATTGTAGACGCCGTCGCGGGACCACTTTTAGTCCTTTGATCACGGAAGCCTTACCTCGGCTGGGAACATTTTTCCAGTGACCGCATGCGACATTCGAGCTCCGCCAGGTCTCGCGAACCCGCAAGGTACTCATCATCGCGGCGCTGTGCTGTCCGATCAAGCCAACGGCCGATCTCTGTTAAAAGAAAGGAAAACACAATAGTCTCCAAGAAGTTGCTCGTAAGTGACACACAGTTGGACAGACTCATTGCTGCGCATGGTGGCGGTAGTAGCACGCATGGCAAGTCAACGACTTGTCGCCGATGCCGCGCCAATCTCGCGGCGTCAGGATGGCGATTTGCATGAGGCTTCATACGAGCGCCGACCTTGTGCCGCACCATCTTCCTGACGCGTCGACCATGACACTTGTGGTTGGTCGCAAGCAGCACAGCAAGATCTCTAGCGTAGAAAACCCGACGCGCCATCCCACAGCAGCTTCATGGCCGTGACCACCAGCAAACCGTAACAGGCTCTCTACATCTGACGTTGGTCCAGCTTGTCATGCAGGCGCCAACCAAGCCAGACACCGGCAGGAATTGCCGGAAGGCAGATTGCCATCAACGTCCAGACGGCACCGGTTGGCCTTGCCAGAGTCAGCCATGGCAACGCCTTACAGATATTGCCTACCGTGAAAAACATGCTGGTCGTCCCGGCATACATCTGCTTGCCGAGGCCGAGTGGCAGCAAGTACATCGCTAGCGGTGGCCCCCCGGAGTGCGCGACCATGGTGGTAATGCCCGAAGTCATGCCGGCTGTGACGGCTTTACGCGATGAGCGCGGACGCACCACGACTTCTCCACCGCGCTTGATCCACAGGCCGACGAAAGCCAGTGTCACGATGGCCATCACGACGGCTATTGCGCGGTGGTCCAACTCCCGAAACAGAAGATAGCCAAGCCCAATGCCGACTACCAGTCCGGGCACCAGCAACACGAGGTCGGGCTTAGACCAGGTCGATGGCTTCCAGTAGCGCAGGCTAAACAGATCCATTGCAACGAACAGGGGCGCAAGCAAGCCGCCCGCCGTCACGGGATCCATGACGAGCGACAGCAGCGGGATGCCGACGATGGCGAAGCCGCCACCGAAGGCTCCCTTCATGAAGCAGATCAGGAAAACACCAGCGAATGTGATGAGGATAACAGCGGCGTTCAGTTCCATGTCGCCCCCCAATCTTCACCCCAATAACGGAAAAAGTGTTCATTGAGATTGGCCCCGCAAACATTTGCAAGTCCAGTGGCTTGAGTCAGGTACATACGCATGTCCAGTTTTCGGTGAAATTGGGGTCCTGCCCCGCGCACGAACAGCATGCAGAGGGTTGATCCGGGGCCTCACAAGTGCGGCGTTCTGCGTGAGATTGAAGGTCTAAGGCTGAATGGATAACGCATCGTAGTCTGCGATTTCAGTACAATCAAATTATTGTCATAGATACATCTAACGGCGCCGTTGAGCGTAATGTAGCCAACCCGGGCTTGTGCCCTTTCAGGTACCCGCCGAACCGGGCAAGAGCCACTCGGACTGCTGGTCGCAACGTGTGCACGAATGCTGAATTTCAGTGAGATCGTGGAGCTTCGAGAGTCCAGGGCGAAGGAAAATCTCTGTGTGCAAGAAGTATTGGCAAGTGTTGGACGATGTGACCTGACAGGAAGTGTTTGTGTCATGAACGATGTTTGGAAGATAATCGATACATTCAAACGATTGTCATGGAATCGCAATGCCTCGACTCCGTTACAAGGAAGTGGTTGACCAGTTCGCAGCCGACATCCACGAAGGTCGACTGCGTCCTGGAACGCGACTGCCTACCCACCGTGATCTCGCTGCAAGAGAAGGTTTGTCGCTCGTCACTGCCACGCGCGTCTACGCCGAGCTCGATGCAATGGGATTGGTAAGCGGTGAAACCGGCCGGGGCACGTTTGTAAAGGAAGTGCTTCCGCGTGGCCATGGCGTCGATCTCCAGGCCTGGAACGACGCCGCGATCGACCTGAACTTCAACAATCCTTCCATGCCGGGTCAGGGCGAGCTCCTGAGAACGGCGCTGCGAGAATTGGCGGGGTCGGGCAACCTGGAAGCATTGCTTCGGTACCATCCCCATGGCGGGCGGCCGCACGAGCGGGAGACAATGGCCCGCCATCTGGCCAGTCGCGGTTTGTCAGCCTCGCCCGAGAATACGGTGCTGGTGAGCGGTGCGCAGCATGGGCTGACTGCGACAGCCATAGCATTGCTTGAACCCGGCGATGTCGTCGCCGTGGACGCGCTGACGTACCCCGGCTTTAAGCTGACCGCCGAGGCTTTCCGGCTCGAACTCGTTACGATTCCATGTGCTGCAGACGGCCCCGATCTGGATGCTTTGGCGGAATTGTGTCGGCGAAGACGGGTGCGCGCGATGTACACGATGCCGACACTGCATAATCCGTTGGGCTGGGTAGTCAGCGCCCGTCAGAGGCGTGATCTGGTGGCTATTGCTCGACAACATGGACTGATTCTGATCGAGGATGCAGCTTATGCCTTTCTGGAGAAGCGTCCGCCGCCGCCACTAGCTATGCTTGCACCTGAACTGACGGTGTACGTGTCCAGCTTGTCGAAGAGCATCGCAACGGGGCTTCGCGTCGGCATGGTCAGCGCACCGCGCGATTGGGTCGGCAAACTGGAGCGCGCGATCCGGGCGACCGTTTGGAACACGCCCACAACCATGACGGCGATTGCCTGCGGATGGATTGAGGATGGCACCGTTGCAAGGCTGGAAGCGGAGAAACGGCGTGACGCCACCCTGCGCCAGGCCGTTGTGAGCGAAGTCCTTGGTCATTTGAAGTTGGTCCGCCACCCCTCTTCGTACTTCGTCTGGCTGCCACTGCCACAAGAAGTTCGCGCGGATGCTGTTACGAAGGCGTTGCTGCGCGAGCGAATCTCTGTGTCGACAGCCCATCCCTTCGCTACGTCAAAGCACGTTCCACACGCCGTTCGACTGGCACTTGGCTCGGTTGATCTCGAAACGCTACGACAGTCTCTCCAGAAAGTAGCCAAAGTGGTGGAAGACCACGTTGATCTTTAGTATGTTTTTGTTCTAGCTGGATGGCTGAATCTCCTGCCAGGATGCCCGTAGATCAGTTGCACCTCAACATCCGTCGTGGACAGACGATCGAAGAACGGTAAACCGCAGTAACTTTGACTTGGCTTCGGTTGCATTGCTAATGCGGTAGTCAGGCAAACACCCCGGATCGCGCAGAGGCAGCGGAGGACCGGCTACCGCCGGTACGATCGCGAGATGCGGGTGGTGCCGAAACTGCAGGTGCGCGATGCAGATCGCCGACCTCGTTCGCCTGATCGTTGGGGGGAAGCCTGGTGGCGACCGCCCCGTGCGCGACATCAGAGGTGCTTCCTGAACCAGTCAACGGCCTCGCGTGAAGCGCTTGGAAGTTCGGCTAGATACGGGTCGAAGTGCCCTCCCTTGAGCATGACCAGCCGCTTCGGCTCGAGTGCCTGCTCGTATGCCTTGAGCGCCAGGTCGGTAACGGCGATGTGGTCATGCTGCGCCACCAGCATCAGCAGCGGAGTCGGCGATACACGCGGGATGTACTCGCCTGGCGAATACATGCGCGCCCAGCGCGTCGAGCGCAGCGTGAGCGTGTTTTCCCAGACACCCTCAGGCACTGGCTGAAGGTAAAAGCTCACCGCATCCGCAGCCTTGTAAGCGGCCGGCACGGCGGGATCGCCGCTGACGATCTGTTGCATCGCCGGCGGTTCGCCATTGAGTTGAGCGCGCTCGTCAGCCGCGAACCTCGCCTCGAGATCTGCAACGCCCTCCGGCGGAATCCGTCGCAGTCCGCCGGCGTAACCGTCGATGGTGGGCGCTTGCGCGACCGCTGCCTTCAGACGCCGGTCCGTCGCACCAAGCACGAAGGCATGCCCACCTGCGAAGCTCGTGCCCCAGATGCCGACGCGGTTCTCGTCCACTTCCGGCCGCGCCTGCAGGTACGAGATGGCGCGGCGCCAGTCGGTGATCTGTTGCCACGGGTTAATGTCTTGCCGTGGCTCACCGCCGCTTTCGCCAAAGTTGCGGTGGTCGTGCAGCAGCACGACAAAACCGGCTTGTGCGAATGCTTCGGCAAACGGCTCGATGCCATGGTATTTCGTTCCGGCGAAGCCGTGCGCCATGGTGATGGCGGGCAGCGGCGCGTCGTGATGTTCTGGCAGGAACAGCCATGCCGACAGGTCGATTCCACCATCGACGGGGATACTTACGTGTTGCTTCTGGTACATCGATGCACTCCTTCCCGGTTATCAATCGTCGAGGTCGCCGAGCAGCCGGCTCAGGTCCAGTTCCGCCTCGCGCGTCTGGAAGCCGCGCGCCATGGCAGATGCCATCCGGCGCTGCGCGGGCAGCGACCGCACGTTTTCTCCAAAGAGATTTGAATCGCGCCGAAACTCGTCGATGGGAGCCAGTGCGATGGCATTGACGCGCTCCTTGACGATGGCGTGTCCGGCCGCCGGGAAACGGGAGATGCGCCGCGCGAGCGATGCAACGAAGTCGCCGAGCGACCCGGCGGGCAACGCCCGGTTGATCCATCCGTACGTTTCCGCGAGGTTCGCGTCATAGTCCAACGCACCCAGCATCACTTCGAGCGCACGGCCGCGGCCCATCAGGCGAGTAAGCGACTGGGCCGCGCCGCCGCCGGGAATCAGTCCGAAGGCGGGTTCCATCTGGCTGAACACCGCCGATTCCCGCGCGGCAAAGCGCATATCGCAGGCGAGCGCGAATTCGCTGCCGGCACCGCGCACACGCCCTTCGATCTGCGCGATCGAGACAAGCCGGCTTGCGCTCAAATGGCGGAACAGCAGCGCGATCGAGGGCTCGCCGGTCAGCTTTGCGGCTTCGTCGCGATACTCCTTTACCTTCGTCACATCCACGTGCGAGATGAAATAGTCGGGATCGGCGCTGCTGAAGACGAGCACCTTGATGCCATCGTCGGCTTCAGCGTCCTTGATCAGCGTGACGAGGTCGCGCACGAGTTCGGGGCCGAGCAGGTTCATGGGTGGCGCAAACATGTTTACGAACAGAACGGCTCCGTCGCGGTTCACTTTGAGCGTTTCGAAAGTCATGGTGGCTGGTTCCCGATGGGCAAGTCGGTGTTGGCTGGTGGTACACGAGGCCGAGCGCCTTGGACAGTGGCGCACAGGATGCGCAAGCGCGGCCGGATCGATACAGAATCTAGGCCGTTCCTGGACCTTTGAGTAGCCGGTAGAATTGAGAACTGACCTCTCATTGGTGGAAGGCCATGGATCGGTTTGAGGCAATGGGCATCTTGCTGGCGGCGATAGACACGGGAAGCCTGTCCGCCGCCAGTCGAAAACTTCGTATTCCTCTGGCGACAGTGAGCCGACGCGTTTCCGATCTGGAGGCACACCTGAATGTGCAATTGGTCGTGCGCGGCACCCGCGCGCTGACACTGACGGAAGCCGGGCGCGGCTACGTGGCGTCATGCCGGCGGGTTCTGGAGGAGGTCGCGGAAATCGAACGCACGACTTCCGGCGAATATCAGGCGCCGCAGGGAGAACTGGTGATCAGCGTGCCGCCCGTGATGGGGCGCATCCACGTTATGCCGGTGATAGTCGAATTTCTAGCCGCGTTTCCGCAAATCCGCATGCGCGTGCAACTGACGGACCGGCTCGTCAATCTGCTGGATGAGCGTGTGGATCTCGTGCTGCGGCTTGGGGAACAACCGAGCAGCAGCCTGATTTCAACGCGTGTCGGCCTGCATCGGCAAGTGCTGTGCGCAAGCCCTGCTTACCTGAAAAAGCATGGGACACCGCGCAAGCCCGAAGATCTTCTCTCGCACGACTGCGTGTCATTCGAAGGGTATGCGGTGGGCAGCAACTGGGAATTTCACTCCAGAGGCCGGACATTGAAGATCGAGGTGCCGTCCCGGCTGGTGGTGAGTTCAGTGGAGGCTGCCGTCGTTGCCGCGGCGGAGGGTGCGGGCATTGCGCGGGTCGTGTCGTACCAGATTGAAGAACCCGTGCAATCCGGTCGTCTCGTGAAGCTTCTGGAAGCCTTCGAGCCGCACCCGGCGCCTGTCAACCTCATGTACGCGGCCCAACGCCAGATACCGCTCAAGCTGCGGGCACTTATCGACTTCCTGGTGCCGAAGCTGAGGGAAAGGCTCGGTTACGCGAATGCCGCAGGTCCGCGGCCGCCACGCCCGGCCCGCAGGCGGCCGACATCGTCTTAGACACCTGAGCATTCCCACTAGCCGGCGGCCCACTCTGCGAGTTGCATGGTGATGCCCCCGTTAGTGACACATGCATAGGAATGCAAATTCAGGCCCGACTTCCTATATCCCGATCTGACTCACGAACGCATGTTCGTAAAAGCACCGGCGCAACCGATGCCCATCGCTCAGGTCGACATTTGCCTTCCAGAAACGAAAGGGAAGTTCCCAATTCTGCCGGCTACTCGAAGGACGAGGAAAGGCTTAGATTCTGTGCCGTACCGTGAGAGGTTTCCAATGCGTCGGCACGGTCGGACCGAAGCGTCACGCTGGTCAATTCGCGAAATCGTGCGCGAGGATTGCCAGCGCATCGGATTGGCGACCACGCAGACGCATCTAGGCCAGAGCAGTCCATTCACCAGGCAGAGCGCAGATGACCCGTCATTCTTCGAAACGTAGTCGTGCAGGTGCCCATCACATTTTTGCCGATTGGAGGCGATGTCTGTTCGGATCTGGCTTGGGTGGAGGCCCGCTCGCATGATCCCCCCTGTCCGCTACCCGGATGCTGTCGATACTGCCCAAATGGCGAGCGAAGCAGCAGTGGCTATTCTCGGTCAAGGTATTCGGCGCCGCGATGCTTTCGCTCTATATTGCGCTCGCGCTTGGCCTGGATCACCCCTATTGGGCCATGGCGACGGTCTATCTGGTTTCGAATCCGCTGGACGGTGCGACACGCTCGAAGAGCGCCTATCGCATCGGCGGCACGGTGCTACGCGCGGCCGCGGCACTCGTGCTGGTGCCGCCGTTGGTCAATGAGCCGTTAGCCCTGATGGCCGCTATCTCGTTCTGGACGGCCGCGCTGCTGTACCTGTCCCAAATGGAGCGCGGGCCGCGAAGCTACACGTTCCTGCTGGCAGCGTTCACGCTGCCGATCGTCGCCTTACCGACAGTCACTGATCCGACTACCGTATTCGACGTGGCGCTTGTACGGGTCGAGGAAACTGTAATCGGCATCGTCTGCGCCAGTGTGTTTGCCACTCTGGTCTTTCCGACCCGCGTCGCAACAGTGTTGCGTGCGCAATCGCAAACGTGGCTCGCCGATGCGGCGCTGTGGGTCACCGACATGCTTGCCGGAGATCCGCGAAAAGTTGTGCGCCATGACAGCCGCAACCGGCTAGCGGCCAATATCAGCGCAATCGGCCATCTTGTCGATCACCTCTCTTATGAGGCGGATAGTCCGGCGGCAGTGGCAGGCGCGCGTGCGCTTCACGAGCGGATGACCATGCTGCTTCCTGTGTTGTCGGCGCTCGCGCAGGTGGTACATGCCCTGCGTGAGCATAGCGCCGGGGTGCCACCGGCGCTGGTTGGGCGAATGGCCGCGGTTGGCGCGTGGGTACGCGCAGAGGCAGGCGCGCCACGCCTCGATTCCGGCGGTGCGCAAGGTGCCGCGTCGACCGGTCACGCAAGCGCACCAGGCTGGCACGCCGGCCTGGTGACTGCGGCAGAGCGGCGTCTCGACACGCTCGCTGACCTGTGGGAAGACTGTCTGGTTTTGCAGCGGCGCATCGGCAACGACACGCCTGCGGTATCGATGCCAGTGCTCCGTTATCGAGGCGAACCGGCCCCGCGCGTCTACCACCACGATCATTTGCTGTTGCTATTCCAGGCAGCATCGGCGGGACTCGCCATATTTTGCGTCGGCGAATTCTGGATCATCTCGGGTTGGGAAAACGGAGCTGGTCCCGTCGGGCTGGCGGCATCGACGATCTGCCTGCTGTCCGGCGTCGACCAGCCGCGCAAGGTGGCATGGCGCTTCGTGACCTGGAGCGCAGTCTGCCTGCTGGTGGTCTGGTTCTACCTGTTCGTGGTGCTGCCCCTTGCCCATGATTTCGGAGCGCTGGTGGCTTTGCTGGCTATACCGTACATCGTCATCGGCGCGCTGATCGTGCGCCCCGGTTTCAATCTGTACGCGGTGCTGTTGTCGGTGAACGCGGTCACGTTTGCGAATGTGCAGACGCTCTACGACGCACCCTTCGACGATCTCTTCAACAGCAGCCTGGCGATCTTTGCGGGGATGTCGTTCGCGCCGCTCTGGTACATGCTCACGCGGCCGTTTGGTCAGCACCTGACAGCCGACCGGTTGATCCGCGCGAACTGGTGCGACATCGCGCATGGCGCGGATCACGACGGGTGGGTTGCTTCTCCACTGCTTCGCGCCCGCATGCTTGACCGGCTTGCGCGGTTGATACCCATGCAAACGGTCGGGGCGGGAGCCTCTTCGCACGACGAATTCGTCGGACTTCAGGTGGGCTTCGACACGCTGGCGTTGCAACGCGATACGGCGGACATGGCGCCGCCGATGCAGCGTGCCGTGGTCCGCGTGCTGCGTGCGCTCGCAATTTACTCAAGTCGCCGAGCCCGTCGAAGGCGCCCGGATGAAGCTCCCGTGGCGCTCGCAGCCCGCATCGATGCCGCCTGCCACGCCGTCGCCCTTCAGGCAACGCCCAATGCGCGCTCGGCCTTGACCGCGCTGGTTGGGCTGCGTCTGACGCTATTCCCGGGTAACCGGCCTGCCCTTGGAGCGGACGATGACGATGCCAAGTGAGATCGACGTCTACGGTGTGTTCGTCCCGAGCCTGCTCGTGCTGATGCTGTTGGCGTTCGGACTGACCTCGGTTCTGCGTGGACTGTTGGCACGTGCCGGTTTCTATCGACGAGTCTGGCACCGGTCACTGTTCAATGCCTCCATCTACATCATCATGCTTGGCGCCTTGCTGGCGCTTGCACAAAGAATGTCATCATGAAGCGTATCGTTTTTCACCTCGGTCCAGTCTTGCTCACACTCGTGGCCGTAAGCGTTTCGGCCTTTGTTGGGTTGCATCTGTGGAACTACTATACGACGGCGACGTGGACCCGCGATGGTCACGTGCGCGCCGACATCGTCCAGGTCGCGCCCGACGTATCGGGGCTGGTGACCGAGGTGTACGTGAAGGATAACGCGCAGGTGCACCGCGGGCAGGTGCTGTTCGTGATCGATCCCCAGCGATTCGACCTTGCGTTGCAACAGGCCGAGGCAACCGCGGCCAGCTATCGTGCTGCATTGGCCGAGGCGCGCCGCGAAGCCGCACGCAATCGCTCGCTGGTCGATGTGGTCGCGCGCGAGACAGTCGAGGCCACGCAGGCGCGCGTCGAACAAGGCGAGGCCGCGCTTGCGCAGGCTGAGGCCGCCGTCGCCGTGGCGCGCCTCAATATCGAGCGCTCGCGTGTCGTGAGTCCCGTCAACGGTTTCGTCAATGACCGGATGCCACGGCCAGGCGACTACGCCAACGCCGGCAAGCCCGCGCTTTCGGCGGTGGACAGCGACTCCCTGTACGTCGAGGGTTATTTCGAGGAAACCAAGCTGCCCCGGATCCGTATCGGCGACCCCGTCGATGTGCGCATCATGGGCGAGCACACTGTGCTGCAGGGTCACGTCGAGAGTATTGCGGCCGGCATCGAGGACCGCAACCGCAGCGCCGGATCGAATCTGCTACCCAATGTGAACCCGACTTTCAACTGGGTGCGCCTGGCGCAGCGTGTGCCAGTCCGCGTGATGCTCGAGAACGTGCCTGCCGAAGTACAACTGGTATCGGGACGCACCGTCACCGTCGGTGTCCGTGGAGAACGTGCGTCCGAAATGACCGCAAGCCGGGAGACGCGGCAATGAACATTCGCATCTGGCTTGCGCGTGCCGCTGGCGCGCTGATGATCGCGCTATTGTCCAGCTGCATGACCGTCGGCCCGGACTATCACGTGCCTGCGAACGCCGTGGTTCAATCGCCGATGATCAAGGGTCCTTTGCAAGGTTCCGACGATCCCGCGATCTCCCTGGCGCCGCTACCGGACGACTGGTGGCAGCTGTACGACGATCCGAAGCTTAATGGACTGGTGCAGGAGGCTCTGCGTGCCAATACCGACCTGCGCGTCGCCGCCGCCAATCTTCGGCGCTCGCTCGCGAACTTCCAGGAGGTGCAGGCAGAGCACCTGGTTCAGGGCAACATCACGGCTGGAACTAGCCGCGAGCAGTATTCGGGCGAGGCTTTTCTGACTAAACAACAGCCCCCTGTCATCAATGTTGGCAGCTATGGCGTCTCGGTGTCGTATCTGATCGACATCTTCGGCAAACTGGAACGCGCAGACGAGGCGTCGCTTGCCGCGGCGCAGGCCAGCCAGGCCGCGCTTGACTCGGCCCGCGTGATGGTCGTGTCGCAGACGGTTCTTGCCTATGTGCAGGGTTGCGCAGCCACTCATGAACTTGAAGTTGCACAGCGCCAGCTCGCGCTCCAGGAAAGCGCTGTCACATTGACACGCAAACTGGTGGATGCAGGCCGCAACCAGCCGGCGGACGTCCCGCAGGCACGATCGCCGGCGGAAAGCCTGCGCGCGAGCTTGCCGCGATTTCGCGCCGAACAGGCGGCGGCTGCCTATCGACTCTCAGTCATGCTGGGTCAGCCGCCGGGCGCGCCGTCTTTGCCGCAAGCAGAGTGTCGCGAGGAACCGTGGCTGAAACAGCCTCTTCCGGTCGGCGACGGCGCCGCGCTGCTCAAGCGGCGGCCGGATGTCCGGCAGGCCGAACGCGAACTGGCGTCCTCTACCGCGAAGATCGGCGTTGCGACGGCCGATCTCTATCCTTCGATCAGCCTCGGCGCTACAGGCGGTGTAGCGGGCGCCCTGTCGGATCTCGGCATGGGCGACACGCGCCACTGGAGTTTCGGCTCACTGGTGACGTGGAACTTCCCGACCAATGGCGCCCAGGCGCGTGTCCGCCGCGCGGAAGCGGGCGCCGATGCGTCTCTGGCACACTTTGACGGTGTAGTACTGAAGGCGCTGGAGGAGGCGCAGAGCGCGCTGGCTCGCTATACCAACGAGCTCAGCCGCAATGGCGCACTGCGTGAAGCACGCGACCAGGCCAGCGTGGTTGCTCATGAACAACGCCGCCTCTACCAAGGTGGGCGCGTGCCTTATCTTTTGAGTCTGGACGCCGACCGCACGCTGGCCAACGCCGAGGCGACACTTGCCGAGTCAGACGCGCAAATCGCGTACTACCAGGTGAGCGTGTTCCAGTCGCTGGGCGGCGGTTGGCAGCAAGATCATTCTCCGCTGTCACGCGCTGACTGCGGGTTCGCGGATGCCTCAGTCTCGCCGCAGACGCGCAGCGTCACTGGAAGGCGGTCAACGGCAGGGCCGAGACTTTAACCGAGGTTATACCGCTCATGGCAAAGGTTTGATCCACGACCACAACTCAGGGACCGAGTGACGAGCACCCCTCGTCATTGAAAAAGATTCTGTCTTCCATGTTTTTCTGAGTTCGCGCGAGTCTAGTTGTCCAAGTCTTTTTTATAACGCAGGCATTACTGCAATTCTTTTCTGCAGCAGACCCAACGAGCGCGAACGAAGTTTCACACGGCATTTGGCTACAGCGGCCAGTCTTGGCCTACAGGAAAACGACAAGGCGCCAAGCCGGCCTACCTGCATCTTGCCCCCCAAGAGGCGCTGGAGGACTGAGCCCCGCGCGCCCTGCAAGTGGACGATCAGCCGAACTTCACCTGCTCGGTCACGTCGCCGTACATCTGCTGCTGGCGGAGCGCGGCAATCTGGATGACTGCGGGGATGGTCACGCGATAAGCGGCGCCGGCGACGTCGACCGCGGTCCAGACACCACTGATGATCCAACCCACCGGGCCGGTCAGGATCGCCATCGTCCGGGTGAGCAATATGTTCCCACCAAACGATAGACCCCGGCCAACCAGGGCCTTCAATACCGCATTCACGATGATCAATGTGAGCTGGTAAGACTTAAAGCCGCCCGCGCGGAAGATGGTCTGAAAAACTACGGCCAGTGCCGCGGACGTGATGTTGGCAAAGTCCTTAATGCCCAGTTCCTTGGCCAGATCACGGAGTTGCTCGGGCGTCATCTTCGCTAGGGCGTCCTGCAAAATCTTCATGAGCAGGTTGCCTTCGATGGTCTCGACCGACGACTTCTTGCTGTAGTTCACGTCGAGCTTGTCGCACACATCGCACAGCACCTCTTTATACGTTACGCCCTTGCCGCCTCGGAACATCGTGGCGAACGTGTTGCCCCCGAAACACTGCACCTCCGCAGCGATGAGCTGCCAATACCGGTTGTGGTCGGGAGCGTATTTCTTATAGAGGTCCGACATCGTGAGCTCTTCCGTCAACCGCGCGCTCCCGTCTTTGTCGTGCGTCAAGCAGCGCACTAAGTCGTTCAGATCGCTAGAACTAAGCTTGCCCAAGAATTCGAGATCTGGGTCGTGTCGATATGCCATTTATATTCTCTGCTCCGTACTTTGAATGGAATCACCGGGGCGTCCGCCGTCGCCCCCCTGCCTGGGCCCGCTCCTCCTGCCGCCTGGCACGGCGCCCCCACGCCGGGTTTACGGCCCGCTCTCGAATAACTTAAGCGCGCGGTACATTCCGACTTCGTGCCGTTCCCGCTCTCCAACCTCTGCCGGAGCAACGCGCGCAGCTGCTTGCCTCTGCGTCCGAGAGTCGACCGTACGTCGGTTGGTTCTTCCAGTCGCTTGCCCCCCGGACGACGGGCGGCCCAAGCAGCAGCGCCATCGAATGGGTGCCTGTGCGTCGACAGGCGGGTATCGAATGGAACGGATCTCAATGCGGCCGTCCGTTTCATCAACGGCTGCTATGGCGCGACTGGTGTGAACGCACACTGTCGGTCAACTAGCGACATTCACCCGCTCACAATGCTTGAGCGAAGACGGACCCGAGGTCACTTTAGCTAGCCAGCTAACTTCACACTGCTTGCGCATGTAGTCACCTCCGTTGCGGTGATCGAGGGAGCCCTTGCGATTCATTATCTTCGTACCCGCTGCGCCGTCCGTTGCGCTTGCGCCCTATTACGGCCCGCTCTGTTCATCATAGCAATGACGCTTTTTTCCTCGCTAAAAAGCTTGCATTTTTTCCAGAAAAAACTACCTTCAGTAAAACAAAACAATTCTTCGTTCGGCACCGGAGGAGACCCATGCCGGCTACTCGTACGATGATTGCGCGTCGGGCTGGCGTCAGCGTGGCCACAGTCGATCGTGTCCTGCGCGACGATCAGGCTGTGCGTCCGGAAACTGCTGAACGCGTGCATCTGGCACTCGCGAATCTGCGTGATGAGCGGGCGAGCCGCGGCCGGCCGGCAAAGGTCAGCTCATTCCGGGTCGCGTTCGTGCTGCCGCAAGTGAACTCCCGCTTCCTCGATCACGTCGAGCGCGATATTGCGCTGTCGGCCAGCTTCTTTCGCGAGCACCGCATCACCCCTTCGTTTTACCGTTGCGATTTTTCCAGCCAGCGCGAGACCGCTGCGTTCGCCGCCGAAGTGATCGACTATGACGCGCTGGTTCTCGCACCTCTCGACTATCCGTGGGTTGAGCGTTTCATCGAAGAGATGAGCGATGCCCACGTGCCAGTCGTCACCGTGTTCTCCGATTTACCCGCGAGCCGGCGCGCCGCGTACGTGGGTGTCGACAACCGGATTGCCGGACGCACGGCGGGACTGCTGATGGGGCGCTTCCTTTGCGCGAAGCTCGGCACTGTTGCGGTGTTATCGGGATCATCGCGTCTGCATGATCAGGTGGAACGGCGCACCGGCTTTTCGCAAGTGCTGGAGGAGGACTTCCGCAACCTGCGCTGGATCGCCGAACCGGACTTCGCCGAAGACGACGATGGCGCCGGTCTTGCCGTACAGGGCTTAAGTGCGCGCCATGCGGACCTGGTCGGCGTGTATGTGACGGGCGGCGGCATCTCCGGCATTGCAGCGGCATTGCAGGAGTCCGGCGACAAGGTTCACCTCGTCCTGATTGGCCACGAATGCACTGCGGAGACCCGCACCCAACTGTCGGAGCGTGCGATCGACGTGATACTCGATCAGGACGTGCGCGGCATTGTTCATTGGGCCGGGCTCGCCGCGATTAATTTTCTTAACGACGTCCGGGGGGCGCTTGCCATCCCCACGCCGGAAACCCGGATTTATCTTCGTGAGAATGCGCATGCCTGACGCTCGCGACACGCGGACCGACTTCTGATCTGCCAGAGCCGAAATGCGGTGCCCGGCGCATGGGCGCTGAATGTCATCAGGTTGGAGACCCGAGAAAGACAAGGAGAAGAGACATGTTACGTCTGACGTCAACGAGGGTAGTGGCGGCAACCCTCATATCGCTGGGGCTCGGCACTGCAACGGGCGCGCACGCACAGGACAAACAGTTGACACTCTGCTGGGCGGCATGGGATCCCGCCAATGCACTGGTCGAACTATCGAAGGATTTCACGACCAAGACCGGCATCAAGATGAAGTTCGAGTTCGTGCCGTGGACCAGTTATGCCGACCGCTTCATCAATGAACTCAATTCGCACGGTAAGCTCTGTGATCTGATCATTGGCGACAGTCAGTGGATCGGCGGCGCGGCGGTCAATGGACACTACGTAAAGCTCAACGACTTCTTCACCAAGAACAAGATCTCCATGGACGACTTCGTACCGGCGACGGTGGTGGGATATTCGGAGTGGCCAAAGAATACGCCGAACTATTGGGCCTTGCCTGCGATGGCTGACGCGGTCGGATGGACTTACCGTAAGGACTGGTTTGCGCGCCCAGAGCTGCGCGCAGAATTCAAGCAAAAATATAACCGCGAGCTCGCGCCGCCCACTACGCTCGACGAACTCAAACAGACTGCGCAATTCTTCCAGGGTCGAAAGATTGACGGCAAGACGGTCTATGGCGTGTATATCTTCACGGAGCGTGGATCCGAGGGGATCACGATGGGCGTGACCAACGCCTTGTACAACTTCGGCTTTGAGTATCAGGATCCCAAGAAGCCCTATCACCTCGATGGCTTCGTGAATTCGCCAGGCGCGGTGAAGGGGCTCGAATACTACAAGGCGCTCTATAAGTGCTGCACGGCACCGGGCATGACCAACGCCTATATGCAGGAAGGGCTCGACGCGTTCAAGTCGGGTCAGGTGGCGATGCAGATGAACTGGTTTGCGTTCTTTCCAGGGCTTTATAAAGACCCGAATGTCGGAGGCGACAAGATCGGCTTCTTCGTCAATCCGCGTGAGGTAAAGCAATACACGCAATTGGGCGGCCAGGGCATCTCGGTCGTCTCGTACTCGGACCATAAAGAAGACGCGCTCGAATATATCAAGTGGTTTGCGCAACCTGACGTGCAGAAGAAATGGTGGCAACTGGGCGGCTATTCGGCGGCCAAATCGGTGGTCGACGCCCCGGACTTTCCGAAGAGCGCGCCGTTCGCACCCGCGTTCCTGAAGTCAATGGCAATCGTCAAAGACTTCTGGGCAGAGCCCGCTTACGCCGAACTGTTGCTCGACATGCAGAAGCGTGTGCACGATTACGTCGTGGCCGATAAGGGCACGGCCAAAGATGCGTTGGATCTGCTGGTGAAAGACTGGACCAAGGTCTTTAAGCAGGAAGGAAAGTAGTAGCGTTTTAGCTAACCTTGACTGGACCGGCGACGGCTGAACGGCCTGTCTCTGGTCCACTTGAAGGAGCCAGGCATGTTGGCAGATAAGCCTTTTTCTCCCACGAGTCTCGAAGCGGGAGCGTCAACGCGCATCGCGAAGCGGTTAAGCGGTCTGTCGGATCGGGCCATCGCGTGGCTCTTCATTCTTCCGACCATTCTGCTGCTGCTCGCGATCAACATCTTCCCATTGATCTGGGCGCTTCGACTGTCGTTCACCAACTTCAAGTCGAACATGCCGAGCGTGCCGGCGCGTTTTGTCGGCATCGACAATTATGTCGACATTCTGACCGACGAAGATATCTGGTACGCGATGCAGGTGACCGCGCACTTCGTGTTCTGGTCGGTCGGGTTGGAGGTGTTGCTGGGTTTCAGTCTTGCATTGCTGATCAACCGGCAGTTCCGCGGACATAGCTTCTGGACCACGCTAATCCTGCTGCCGATGATGCTGTCGCCTGCTGTAGTGGGCAACTTCTGGACGTTCCTGCTGCAACCGCAGACGGGGCTTTTCAACGATATCGTCAGCTTCTTCACCGGCATCGCGCCGGGGTCGTTCCAGATGATCGGCGACGTGGCGCTCGCGCCGTGGACCATTGTCATGGTCGATACGTGGATGTGGACACCCTACGTCATGCTCATCTGCCTCGCGGGCCTGCGTTCAATTCCCGACTATATCTACGAAGCAGCGGAAGTGGACCGCGCGACGCCGTGGCGTCAGTTCTGGTCGATCACGTTGCCCATGACCATGCCGTTCCTGATGCTGGCGGTATTGTTTCGCGGCATCGAGAACTTCAAGATGTTCGATATGGTGAACCTGCTGACATCGGGCGGCCCGGGCTCGGTTACCGAAACGGTATCTATCACGCTCAAGCGTGCAGCCTTCGAAAAGTGGCAGACGGGTTATTCGTCCGCGCTCGCAATCATCCTGTTCGTGACGGTATTCGGTGCGGCGAATATCTATGTGAAGGCACTTAACCGGATCAAACAGCGATGAGACCGACTACGACACAACATTCCGTGGTGGCGTCATCTCCGCGCGCCAAGCGCTTCGCGGCTGCGGTCGTTATCGCCTATGCGCTGATTGCTACGTTACCGATGGTCTGGATCTTCCTGACGAGCTTCAAGACGCAGGAAGATGCGATAGCGTATCCGCCCGTCGTGCTGTTTCAGCCTTCCATGGAAGGCTATGTGAACCTGTTCACGATCCGCTCGCGGCAGACACCTGAGTTCATTGCGAGCCTGCCGCCTGCGCGGACCTGGTATGAGCGTGAGGTGCGCAAGCGCAACATGGTGATCGCCGGACCTTCGAAGGTTTTGCCGCGCTTCATGAATTCGCTCGTCATTGGATTCGGTTCGACGTTTCTTGCGGTATTTCTCGGCACGCTGGCGGCATACGCGTTTTCGCGTTTCAAGGTGCCGCTGTCCGACGATATGCTGTTCTTCATTCTCTCCACACGGATGATGCCCCCCATCGCAATCGCCATTCCGATCTACCTGATGTATCGCGCGTTGGGCTTGAGCGACAGCTATGTCGGCATGATCGTGCTGTACACGGCGGTGAATGTTTCGCTAGCGGTGTGGCTGCTTAAAGGCTTCATGGATGAGATCCCGCGCGAGTATGAAGAGGCTGCGCTGGTGGACGGCTACACACGTTTGCAGGCCTTCGTGAAGGTGGTTTTGCCGCAAGCGATGACGGGCATTGCCGCCACAGCGATCTTCTGCCTGATCTTTGCATGGAACGAATACGCGTTTGCTTCGCTGCTGACAAGCGGCGATGCGCAGACCATGCCGCCATTCATTCCATTCATCATCGGAGAAGGCGGTCAGGACTGGCCTGCCGTTGCAGCTGCGACCACCCTATTTGTGCTGCCAATTCTCTTTTTCACCGTTCTGCTGCGCAAGCATCTGTTACGGGGCATCACCTTCGGAGCCGTGCGCAAATGAAACGTGGAATCATTCCGCCGCACCGCTGGCTGTTACGTCGCAGGTACAGCGAGAATGCGTCGACGGTACTGATCGGTTTGGGTGTGGCCATGCTGGTGCAGCCGTTTTCGTTGGCGCTCTTCACCTGGTCGTTTCCGGTCCTCCTGGTGGGCGCGCTCGCGTTCGTCGTCACCAGCCACTTTCCTGACTGAATCATGTCCACGATCGTTCTCGCTCATCTTCACAAGCGCTTCGACGATTTTGTCGCGGTGCGCGACACCAGCCTGACCATCGGCGCGGGACGCTTCGTCGTGCTTCTCGGACCGTCAGGCTGCGGCAAGACCACGACGCTGCGGATGATCGCGGGGCTGGAGCTACCGACTTCCGGCCAGATCCTGATAGATGGTGAGGACGTCACTGCGTTGCGCGCGCGGCAACGCGATATTGCCTTCGTGTTCCAGATGTTCGCGTTGTATCCACATATGACGGTGCGCAATAACATCGCGTTTCCGCTGAAGAACGAACATGTGTCACGCAGCGAGATTGCCACCCGGGTCAATGCAGCGGCGCATATGCTGCGCATCGAGGACATTCTCGATCGGAAGACTGGCGGCTTGTCCGGTGGCGACCGGCAACGCGTGGCGCTCGGACGCGCGATCGTGCGGCAACCGAAAGCATTTTTGATGGACGAACCGCTCGGCACGCTCGATGCAGACTTTCGTGAACTGATGTGCCTGGAATTGCGCAAACTGCACAACGCGCTCGCCGCCACCACGGTGTACGTCACACACGATCAGAGTGAGGCGATGGCCATGGCGGACGATATCGTCGTGATGAATCAGGGCGAAGTGTTGCAGGCGGGCTCGCCCCATGAGATTTATCACTTCCCCGCGACAGTGTTCGTCGGCAACTTCATCGGCAGTCCGCCGATGAATTTCTTGCCCGCCGACGAGGCGGTTATGGCGGGCCAGGAGCAGGTGAGTCTGCATGGCGCGGTGGTATCCGTACCGCGTTGCGGTGCCGCTGCCGCGAACGTGTTGCTGGGAATCAGACCAGAGCACGTCCTGATCGACGAGCACGGTCCGCTGCGCGGCCAGGTGATCGCCGACGAATACCTTGGCTCGCACCAGGTATTGGCGGTTGAAACCGCGCTTGGCGTCGTGCGCGTGCGGGCAAGTAAAGACGATGGTGTTGCCGCGGGCACGATCGTCGGTCTGTCGTTTCGGAAAGAACGCACGTTGCTTTATGACGCCACTACTGAACGCCTGCTGCCGGGCGCTACTTCCAGGCTTTCTGTCAACGGAGACAGTCATGGCTGAAGTCCAGCTACGCAATGTATCGAAGCGCTTCGGCAACATCGTTGCGGTGGACGACCTGTCGATCGACGTGAAAGACGGCGAATTTGTCGTGCTGCTCGGACCAAGCGGCGCGGGCAAAACCACTACACTGCGCCTGATTGCGGGACTGGAACGTCCCGATGCCGGCGACGTGCTAATCGACGGCGCGGTCGCCACCGGCGTGCATCCTTCCGATCGCGATGTCGCGTTTATCTTTCAGCAATACTCCTTGTATCCGCATCTGACCGTGTTCGGCAATCTTGCGTTTCCTCTGCGTTCGCCTCGTCGTCGCAGCAGCGAGGAACAGGTCCGCGCGCGCGTGCATGCGGTCGCGCGGATGCTGCATATGGAGGCGAAGCTCGACAACATGGCAACGCACTTGTCGGGCGGCGAAATGCAGCGCGTCGCGATCGGACGTGCGCTCGTGCGCGAGCCGAAAGTGTTTCTGATGGACGAACCGCTATCATCGCTCGATGCAAAACTGCGTGAGGAATTGCGCATCGAGCTGAAGCGGCTGCATCGTACGATTGGTGCGACCATCCTCTACGTCACGCATGATCAGGTGGAAGCCACCACACTGGCCGACCGCATCGGCATTCTTGAACACGGCCGTCTGGTGCAACTCGGCACGCCGCGCGAGGTCTACGGCAATCCGGTTTCATTGAGCGCGGCGCAGCGGCTCGGCTCGCCGCCCATCAACCTGCTGCCACCCACGCTGTTCGATTCAGCAGCGGTGCCGACCGGCACCGCCACCGTAGCGATTCGTCCTGAAGACGTGGTGCTGCACGAGGGCGACGCGCGTGACGCACCCGGCATCGATAGTGCACGCGACGCACTCGACCTGAAGGTGCTCGAATACTCACCACTGCGCCACTTGCTGATTTTGGAGCGCGCCGGAACCGCGGTTGTGGCGACCACAATGGCCGAACGCAATTTCAGCCCGGGGCAGTCGGTGGGCGTGTCGCTGCCCGCTCGCAGCCTCTTATATTTCCGTGCAGACGGCAGGAGGATCCCGACATGAACGGCAAAACGATCATGGAGTGTATCGACGCCGCATACGCAGCGCTGAAAGAACACACGGAGGAAATCGCCCTACTCGACCAACAGATCGGCGATGGCGATCACATCTTCAATCTGCTGCGCGGCATGGAGGCCTTGCTTGCAATGCGTACGGACATCGAAGCGGAAACCTTAGGGGCCGCGTTGGAACTCGCGGCGAACAAGGTGCTCTCGACGGTCGGCGGATCATCCGGGCCGCTGTTCTTTTCGCTGCTGAACGGGATGGCGAAAGCGTCGGCGAACAATCCGCTGGATGTTGCGGGCACCGCGCTGATGTTCGCGGCAGGCGTCGAAGCGGTCGGACAGCGAGGTAAGACGGGCGTAGGCAGCAAGACGATGATGGACGTGCTGATTCCCGTTGCCGCGCGCTTCAAGGAGCTTGCGACCGTCGAATCACCTACGTTGCGAAAAACAGTGCTGGAGGAATTGCCGCCGGTGGCCGAGCAGAACATGCTCGCCACCCGCGATATGCTTGCGACCAAAGGGCGGGCATCGTTTCTGGGCGAACGTTCGCGCGGTCATATCGACCCTGGTGCGCGTTCCAGTCAGATCATGATCACCGCCGTATGCGCGCATCTGGCGCGCGACCGGGCGTGAAAGGAGGCCAGGCCATGAAAAAGTTCATCAACCACGTCGACGATTTCCTCGCCGAAAGTCTGGCCGGATTCGCATCCGCGCATAGCGATCTGGTCGTACTCAACAACGAACCGGTGTATGTGCGTCGCAAGACGCTTAAACCGGGCAAAGTGGCATTGATATCGGGCGGCGGTTCGGGACATGAGCCGTTGCACTCCGGTTTTGTGGGCTATGGAATGCTCGACGCAGCCTGTCCCGGTCAAGTCTTCACATCACCCACGCCAGATCAGATGATGGCCTCTGCCGACGCTGTCGATACCGGTGCGGGTGTGCTATTCATCGTGAAGAATTATTCGGGTGACCTGATGAACTTCGAAATGGCATCGGAGATGTCCGAGGTCCCGAACGCGATGGTGCTGATCAACGATGACGTGGCGGTGGAAAACTCCAGCTACACTACAGGACGGCGTGGTGTAGCTGGCGCGGTGATCGTGGAGAAACTGGTAGGCAGCATGGCCGAAAGCGGCGCCGACCTCGAACAGTGCAAGGCGTTCGGCGACCGGATCAACAAGCGCACCGCTTCAATGGGTGTGGCGTTCAGCAGTTGCACCGTGCCGGCCGCGGGAACGCTGACGTTCAAGATTGGCGATGATGAGATCGAAGTGGGCGTGGGCATTCACGGTGAGCCGGGCCGGCGCCGCGCCAAGTTCTCGGGCGCCGATGCGATTGCGGGAGAGCTGCTCAAAGCGATCGTCGATGACCTCAAGCCCCAGGCCGGAGCCGAATTGCTGGTGCTCATCAACGGCCTTGGCGGAACACCGCTTGGCGAGCTTTACCTGCTCTTCAACTCGACGCGCACGTGGCTTCAGCAACGCGACCTGAAGGTCGGCCGGGCACAGGTGGGTGCGCTGACGACGTCGCTCGAGATGGCGGGCGCGTCGATTACGTTGTGTGTGCTGGACGACGAAATGGCACGCCACTGGGACAGCCCGGTCCATACGCCGTCGTTGCGTTGGGGGATGTAGGGCGCGCTGGTGCCGTGTTGGACTGCCGCGGTTGCACCGACGGCATGCCCGCTCCACTCCGGATCGTCTCAACGAAAGAAAGTCCGCCACCATGTGGTTGAACTTCTCCGCCTGCGCCGGTCACCATCGGGATACCCGGTCATGACGGGGCGCTATTACGCCTCGCCGCCTCGATTGCAGGCGAGGGAACCGATAACATAGGCCTCCGGTTGCCCTGCCAGACCCGCCAGGCGATCGCAGGGCTGAGCAGCGACGACGGCGGCATCATCAGGTTTACAACCTTGAGAAACGCAATCGCCAGCGTACTGTCGCGTGTCGCGGCACTGTGAAGCTTGCCAATGTACCAATTGATAAAACGCAGCATCGGCGGGCGCGCGCCCTTGACTTGTGGATGGCGGAGGTCGTTGCCAACCGCGATGTCCCACGGAATATCGACGATCTTCGCGGCCGCCCTGAAGAATCGACGCGCAAGATCGTTCGAACCCGCGCGCAGGCACCGCTGCAGCGTCAGCGCTTCCTCTGCCGCGACCGTCATGCCCTGCCCGTAGACAGGGTTGAAGCTGCAGATGGCATCGCCGAAAACCAGATAATTTTTGGGGAAGCGTGCGAGCTTCTCGTACCGCCGGCGCAGGCTGGAGACGTAGCGGTAGCGCCTGTAATCGGTTAGCGGCTCCGCTCTTGCGACAACGTCGTGAATCTCCATGGTCGGCAGCGTCGCCAGATACGCGAGAAAGCCCTGGTCGTTGTCGGGTGCGTCGTCGCCAAGGAAACCGCCGGCACTGACGACCCAGCTGTCGTTTTCCTGCGCGAGCATGACGCCGTTGCGCCAGTTTGGCGCACTACCGGCGACAACGACACCTTGCTTGCCGTCGAGATCAGTCGGTCGACGTCGATAGCTACGGGTCGTGTAGCAGATGCCGATCTCGACCTTCTCTTGGGCGGGAGGTGGGTAGCCGAGCTCTTCAAGCCACGTCGCACTCGATGAGCCGCGGCCAGTCGCATCAACGACAAGGTCCGCGTTGATGGTCTCTTCCGGCTTGCCCTCGACGCATGTGCGCACACCGGTCACGCACCCGCGAGCGGGGTCGCTGGCGAGACCCCGCATAGCGCAACGTTCTATGGCGCGCACGTTCGTCAATCCCAGGAGTCGTCGGCGTAGGTGACCTTCGAGCACGGGACGGCTCGCAAGCAGACCGGTCAGGTCGCTCGTGCCGTCAGCAAGCCTGACGTTGCGACCTATCCAGATCACATCGCTGGCTACATCACCGATCAAGCCACCGCTTTGCGCGACAACCTCGTTGTTATATCCCGGGAAAAATTCCTCGAGTATCGCGCTGCCGCGCGCAAGGAGCCCATGGGTATGACGGCCCTGTGGCACCCCCTTGCGCGGCGTGTCAGCGGCCGGAAACGCATCGCGTTCGAGCACGGTGACGGTGGTGTAGAAATCCGCTAGTGCGCGTGCGGCCAACAGCCCACCCATGCTGGCGCCAATCACGATCGCATGTTCTCCCAGGTTCTTCATGACAATCCTCCAGTTCAATCCGTCGCAATGAGTCCAGCGACCATCGTCTGCAGGCAATGGTAGGATTGTCTCGTCCCCTGAGCGTCCCCCGGACGCCGTCATTGAGGGTCGCCTCGCCATGGCTCTGTTCAGCGTGCGCACGCTTGGATTTCCGGAGATCCGTCGGGACGGCCGGCTATGCCAGTTGTCCTTGCGCAAAGGCCTGGCCCTGCTGGTCTATCTGGCCGAAGCGAAGGGCTCAGTCGGGCGCGACGTCATTGCCACGATGTTGTGGCCGGAAGGCAGCGAAGAGGTTGTACGGGCGCGGCTTCGGCGTCTGTTGCATCGCCTCCAGCACGCGCTCGGCGACGACGTTCTTACCACCGACCGGTCAACAGTTCGATGGTCGGCAGCGATCGATCTGCAGGTGGATTCCCAACTGTTCGAGCAAGCCTGCGACCGCGGCGAGTTCGAGCGGGCATGCCGCCATTATCTCGGCGACTTTCTCGAGGGTTTTTCGCCCGGCGACTGCCCGCAGTTCGACGAATGGGCTTTTTTTCGCCGGGAGGCCTTGCGAGGCCGTGCGATCCAGGCGTTCGAGCGAGTGGTGCACCACAAGAACGCGGCCAGCGACTACGCGGCCGCGGCCGCGCACGCCGGCCGTCTTGTCGAGCTTGATCCGCTCAGCGAAGTGTACGGCCGGCACCTCATCCGCAACCTTCTGCTCGCCGGGGACCGGGCCACGGCCCAGCGGCACCTCGCGGCCCTGACGCAGCGCCTTCGCGACGAGTTCAATGTGGCGCCCGAATCCGAGACCCGCGCGCTGCTCGATGCCGGCGCAACGTTGCCCATCGAGCATCCGCCGTCGACGCGCTACGTCAGCGGTGGCGGCGTCCATCTCGCGTTCCAGACCTACGGCGCCGGCCGCATTGATGTCCTGGTGCTGCCCGGTTTCGTGTCTCACGTCGAACGAGTCTGGGAAGAGCCCCGGTGCCGGGCGTTCCTGTCCTCCCTCGCCGAAATGGGCCGTCTCATCCTGCTCGATCGTCGCGGCGTCGGGCTTTCCGATCGGGTCGGGTTCAATCCCAGCGTCGATGCGACCGCGCTGGACATCGGCACCGTGCTGGACGCCGCCGGCAGCCGGAGGGTCGTGCTGTTCGGCGCGTCAGAGGGCGGACCAGCATGCATCAAGTTCGTCGTCGATCACCCCAATCGCGTCGCTGGCCTCATTCTGTTCGCCTCATTGGCGAAGGGAACCGCAGCGCACGACTACCCTCACGCCCTTCAGGCTAGCCAGTACGACGTGTGGCTGCAGCAGCTCGTCGCAGCCTGGGGCGGCCCTGCAGGCATTGAGACATTCGCGCCGAGCCTGGCCGGCGATCCTCAGGCGCGAGCCTGGTGGGCAGGCTTGCTGCGGGCCGCGTCAAGCCCCGGCGCCATTAAGGGCGTGCTCGAGACGTTGCGCGACATGGATGTGCGCCATCTGTTGGGCCGAATCTCCATGCCGACCTTGGTGCTGCATCGTCACGACGACCGCGCCGTTCGCATCGGCGCTGGTCGGCATCTCGCCAGTCACATCGCGCAGGCGCGATTCGTCGAGCTCGACGGCGCCGATCACTGGGTCTTCGCGGGCGATCAGCAACCCGTCCTGGACAACATCAAGCGATTTGTCGGCAGTCTCGCTGGGTAGCTGTGACCGGAAGATGCGGCACAAGACGTCAGCTCTGGGAGAGCGCAATTCAGAGTGAGTTCGCCACATCGACGCGCGGTAATGGTCCGATATCCATGCGAACCGGCCGCTCGAGCGCCAACCGCAAACCGCACGGCGTATCGCGTATGGCTGATGATGGCGGCGGACTCGAACAGTCAAAGCAATATCTTTCGAACGTCTGAGTCGGCGAACTGTTATGTATTTCATGCGTGGCAGCGAAGCAGGCAGAACTGGGGCAGCCAGGTTGCACACGCACATTCTCGTATGCATCGGCTCGGCGCTGATCAGTAGCGCTTCTGCCTTGCACGCGACCCATGCTTTTTTGACCTTGGTTCGATGAAGCCTAGAAGCGGGTACGCAAACCTGCCGTGACGGCGACCTGGTTGCTGGTGGCTGACGGTGACAAACCGTTGATGTCAGCCGTAAATACGGTGCCACCGCCGCTCACGTGCTGAAACTGACCTTCGACGTACACGTCAGTCCGCCTGGACAGCGAATAATCCAGCAGCAGGTTGGCCTGGTTCCACTTCGGGCTCGATGCGCCCGCGAGGCTGGAACTGCCGTCTGTGAACGTGTACGACCCTGTGACAGTGAATGCCTGCGTCACGTTGTAGACCGCGTTGACTTCGTAGTTATCGAAACGCAGACTCGAGTTACCGAGGGGGATCGGCGAGGAGCTGGTGTTGTTGATCCCCGTTGCGTCTTCCAGTTTTGTTTCCGTGAACACAAAGCCAACCGTCGCCGGACCAAACTCGTAGTCAAAACCCGCGCCGAACGTACGCTGCTGCCCGGCGCTAAACGTCGAGTCGCTGCCGGTCACCTGGCCGGCCGGATTGACGATGGAGTCTGTCGCGCCGGCCAGATTGGCGGCAGTACCGCCGTTGTTCAGCTGCAGGTACGAAGCCGCGAAACGAAATGGACCGTGATTGTATGAAGTACCGAAGCTATAGGCGCGATTGTTGGAAAAGCCGCCGGCCTCGTTCGAGAAGCCGTACAGGCTGCCGAACCGCCAGCCGCCGTAATTCGGACTCGCGTATTTGACCGCATTGTTAATCCGCATTGTGTTCTGCAGATTGTCGTTATCGTACGGATGTCCGAAGAACACGCCGCCCTTGGGTGCACCAGCGCCCGCCAGCGGCGCAAGGTAGTCGACCATCGCATCGTATTGGCGGCCGAGCGTCAACGTACCGAACTGATCGCTCGACAGACCGGCGAACGCCTGCCGCCCGAACAGCAGGCCATGCTGGCCAAGGGCGCCATTGGTGAGGGTGAAGCCATTTTCCAGCGTGAAGACAGCCTTCAGGCCGCCGCCCAGATCTTCCGATCCACGCAGACCAAAGCGGTCCGGGTTGATGCTGGCATCGGTCATCCCGAATCTACTATGCCCTACGGTTGACCCCGTTTCCTTCTGGTTCGACGTATACGTCAGCCCCGTATCGATGAGGCCGTACAGCGTTACGCTGCTTTGAGCGTGTGCCGCGGTTGCAAAAATACCCGTCAGCAGGGCTATCAGAAGAGTTTTATTCATTGCAGTTGTCAAAAAATCGATGATCTGGAAGATCCCCTGCTTGTCGAAGAATGCTACTTACAGGCAGGCGAATTGTTGCCCTCTCAAAGCGTTTATTAAGCGGAAGCGAAGATTGAAAACCTTGACGATCCTATTCCTTGTGAACGGATGTTCAAAGCAGTGTTGAGGGAATACTGAATTTCAGTTGCGGCAATCTGCCTCAGCGTCAGACGGTCGCGCGCGTCATCGTCCAGGTTAGGTATATCTACGGGACCGGCGGAGACCTGGGCGAGACCGTATGGCGGACAAACTGGCATGGAAGTCGACGGTCGAATGTCCGCCAGAGAGCGCGGTCGAATGGCTGTAGATGGCCCGCCAGCGCCCGATTGACTGTCCGGCAACCAGCCGCTCAGACCTCGGTTTGTTCAGCCATCTCGAGCGCGTCGCCAACTTCGATGCCGACGCATCGAAGCGTGCTTTCCAGTTTGGTGTGGCCGGGAGCATTTGCGCTGCCCGGAGATTTTTAGTGCGGCGTGAGATCAGTGATGCCTGCGTGCGGCGCATGGTGTGCATTCCGTCCGCCGCGTCAAGCATTTGTAATGTGTCGGCCGGTGGGTCACCTATCCAGCGCGGCTTTTGCCATCATCCCGAGCGCCACGCAGATCAACACGCCTCCGAAACCCACCTGCACGTGCTGCGCGAAGAGACGATGCGAAACCAGCCGCCCGGTCACCATGCCGACGGCCGTTGCCAGGCTGAACCACAGCGTCAGGTCGAGCGGCAATGGCGCACCGTGCAGGACCGTCACAACGACGCCGCCGCTGCCGACCAGCGCGATCACCATCAGCGACGTGGCGACAATGCCATGCATCGACACGTTGGTCAGCTTGCGCAGCATGGGCACGATGATGAAGCCGCCGCCCACCCCGAGCAGTCCCGTCATGAGGCCGGTCAATGCGCCGGTCGCCGCGAGTGCGACCCCCGTGGTCCACGACCAGATCAGCCGCCCGGTGTTCGGGTTGATGTGGCCGACGCAAAACCGCGAGTCCGCGCTGTCCGGGCGTCCGCGCCGCAAAGCCTGTGATAACAGCCTTCCGGCCACCACCAGCGATGCCCTGGTCGCGGGCCGCCGCCTCGATTTCGCTAAAGTTGGGCTGGTCGGCGCCTTCGCCGTCCGGGCGATTGCAGATGACGGCGCGAAAGCCCGCTTGCGCGATCGCACGCATGTCTGATGCGGCGATCTGTTGCGATACCGCCAGTTCAGCCGTCAGTTTCCTGATGTCCACCATTTTCTCCAATTGCTTCCGTGAATGAGTTACGCCGGTTCAGATCGCGTTGAGAGGGATCTTCAGATACGGCACGCCGTTGTCTTCCGGATCGGGCAGATGTCCGGCGCGCATGTTGACCTGTACTGACGGCAGCATCAGCACCGGCACGTTCAGTGTCGCGTCGCGCGCGGTGCGCATCGCCACGAAGGCGTCCTCGTTGATACCGTCGCGTACGTGAACGTTGTGCGCGCGTTGCTCGGCGACCGTGCTGACGAACTGCAACGACCGCCCGCCTGGCTGGTAGTCGTGACACAAGTACAGCTGGGTATCGGGCGGCAAGCTCAGCACCTTGTTGATAGAACGGTAGAGCGTGCGTGCATCGCCGCCGGGAAAGTCGCAGCGCGCAGTGCCGTAGTCGGGCATGAACAGGGTGTCCCCGACAAAGGCCGCGCTCTGCACGCCGTCGCTGACGACATAGGTCATGCAGGCGGGTGTATGGCCCGGGGTGTGGATAGCGCGCGCCTGCAACGCTCCAACGGTGAACGTTTCGCCGTCGGAGAGCAGTTGATCGAACTGGCTGCCATCGTGGGGAAATTTCATGCCGGCGTTAAAGAGCTTGCCGAACACGTCTTGCACGCGGGTCACCTGCGCGCCGATCGCGATCTTTCCGCCGAGCCGTTCCTTGAGGTAGGGCGCGGCGGAGAGATGGTCGGCGTGTACATGAGTTTCGAGCAGCCACTCGACCTTTGCGCCAAGCTCCTGGACGCGGGAGATGAGCTTGTCGGCTGTCGTCGTGGAGGTGCGGCCTGACTTCGGGTCATAGTCAAGGACGCTGTCGATCAGTGCGCAGTCGCCTGTGCGGACATCCAGCAACAGGTAACTAATCGTCGACGTACAGGCTTCGAAGAAGCTTTCGATTTGCATGGGGCTCGTCGTATTCAACATCTTCTCCTCAATCAAGTGTTGCTTCGCGGTAGGGTCGGTCACTCAACACAAGAACCGTGCCATTGCATTTCCCTTTTGATTTTCCGCTCCATAGACAACTGATTTTTATCAACATTTTTCTTGAGGCAGGTGGCGCCACACCTCCTCGGACCGTCGACCGAGAGCCAAGACTGCCATTCCTGGCAGCCATGTGGCAGTTGTGGCAGTATCGACGTGTCTTTTTACTGGAGCCGCCGCGGTGAAATCCTCAAGACCGGTGATACCCCTCAGTTCCCTCGTAGCCACTTCGGCCGAACCGCTACAAGCAGCGCCGGATGTCGACACCCTGGTGTCATACCTGGAGCACGACGCTCAGCCCATGATCGTGCTCGATCCCGAGTACCGCATACTTGCCGCCAACACCGCTTATCAACGTCAGTTCGGCATTGCCAGCCAGCCTCATGTCGGCCGCAAGTGCTACCAGGTCTCGCATCACTACGACGTTCCTTGCGACCAGGCGGGCGAGCACTGTCCAATGAAACGGGCGTTCGAACTGCGCGGGCCCGACCGCGTGCTCCACATTCATCACACGCCTCGCGGGCCGGAGCATGTCGATGTCGAATTGCGGCCGATATTCAATTCGCAGCGGGAGGTAGTGGCGTATGTCGAGCGGCTCGCCACGGTGCGCGGCGCGTCCGCCAAGCCCAGCGCGGAAGGTCTGGTCGGACGCTCGACGGCGTTCAACGCCGCGATCTCCGCGTTGCATCGCGTCGCCCCTTCGATGCTGCCGGTGCTTCTTCTCGGAGAATCCGGAACCGGCAAGGAACTGTTCGCACGTGCCGTCCATGAGGCAAGCGAGCGCGCGCAACACCCCTTTGTGGTTGTCGAGTGCTCCGGCATCACGGAGGCCTTGTTCGAGACCGAACTCTTTGGCTATGAAAAAGGCGCGTTCACGGGCGCAGTCGCGCGCAAACCGGGACTGGTCGAGACCGCGCAAGGCGGAACGCTGCTCCTCGACGAAATAGGCGATGTGCCACTGTCGATGCAGGTCAAGCTGCTAAGGCTCATCGAATCCGGCACGTTCCGCCGGGTCGGCGGCATAGAGACCTTGCGCGCGGATTTCCGGCTCGTGGCGGCCACGCACAAACCGTTGCGCGAAATGATTGGCGATGGCCGCTTCCGCCAGGACCTCTACTACCGCATCAGTGCATTTCCAATTAACTTGCCGGCGGTACGCGAGCGCTCCGACGATATCGCGCTGCTCGTCGAATCGATCCTGCAGCGTATCAGTAGCACGCAAGGCACTGCGGGCCGCAAGTTCAGCATTGCAGCGGACGCGCTCGCGGCGCTCCATAGCTATTCCTGGCCGGGTAATATCCGGGAACTGCGCAATGTGCTCGATCGCGCCTGCCTGTTGGCCGACGACGGGATGATCCGGATCGAACATCTGCCGGATGACATGGTGGCGGCGCAGTCGGCGCATCTGGGTGGCGGCACGGGCTCCCCCCCGTTTTCGGCACGCGGAGAGCTTACGGACCATGAGCTCGCACGGCTCGCGGAGGAGTTCTCCGGGACGCGCACAGCGCTCGCTCAACACCTCGGGATGAGTGAACGCACGCTGTATCGTCGACTAAAGGCGCGAAGGTGACGGGGCGCGCCGGGCGCTACGAGCACGTCGTCTGACGGTGGTAGACCAGTGGCAGGACTGAATGTAGTGATCGCAGTCGACCGGGTTGTTCAGTGGACCCCTGTTGTCGATAATGCGAATCGCGGTTTCGTGTCAAGCAACCGGAAGCGGCGCTCGGCGCCGTCCTATTCAACAAGCCGTGCACGCTGGCTCATGCAAGATTCAATGTGAGGCTCGTCTCATTGACGGCGAAATTGCCAGACTGCTCGGCGCTTTCGGCACCGTCGCTCGAATCAGTTTCGTCAGTTGACCGCGCCCTTCGCTGCCGACGGTTGCTCAGATCACAACCGACGGCACGTTCTTCATGCAACGCAGCGCAAACATCGACCGGCTGTGACGAATACCTGATATGCGGTACAGCTTCTCGCGCAAAAAGCGTTCATATCCCGCCGTGCCTTGCACCGCTACTTTGATCAGGTAGTCGTATTCACCGGAGATGAGGTACGCGTCGAGAACTTCCGGTAACGCGGCAAGCTCTTCCCCGAAGCGCGCCAATACCTCGTCCTCATGCCGGTCCAGAGTCACCTCGATGAGGACTGTGTCGGATAGCCCAAGCTTCTCCTGATCGATCAGCGCAACGTACCCGCGAATCAGTCCGATCTCTTCAAGATGTCGGGTGCGGTTCCAGCATGCCGTCGTCGACATTCCGACAAGCTCGGCCAATTCGGCATTCTTCATTCGCGCGTTACGTTGCAACGCGCGCACGATGGCGCGGTCCTGCTTGGTGAGTGTCAAACTCAAGTCGTTCATGGCACGTGAACAGGATTCGTAAAATTACCGGATGGAAGAAACGCTCATCTGCTTTCAACCATTATTCCACCAATTTCAGGAAGCCGCTTCACAGGACGCCGGGCTAATATTTTCACACGCTTTCTTGAAACGTTGAGCAGTCTTGGGTGCGAGTATGTTTTCGGTAATCCCGGCAGGACCGAGTTACGCTGATGGACGCCTTGCATGACGCACCCCAGCTCAAATATGTCTGGGCGCTTCAGGAGGCAAGCGTGGTCGCGATGGCCGATGGTTACGCGGTTGAACCACTCCTTCCGAACCGGCGTACGCCTGAGTTAGCATATCTCTGCGCGAAATTGCCGGCCGACTGGAATGCAATGGCAGGAAGCCTCAGATCGGACAGCTTCCCATGTTCTACCGAATCAGCGCTGGAACTGCATGTACCCCGCAACCTGAGCCAAAAGTAGGAGGACATCCATGGGCAAGCTTGCCGAATCCCCAGAAGCCAACCGGAGAGCGCGACAGTGGCTGATGGCCGCGATGCTGGCGGTGTTCTGCTGTCTGTGCCAGAGCACCTTCGCGCAAGCGGCCGACAACGCAGCGAGCCTACGCGACAAATACCAGAGTCTGACGCAGCAACTCGCGCACAACCAGTTCCAGCGACCGCTTTACCTCGAATCGCAGGAGTTGCCCTCGGCACTCAAGGGCGATATTTACGGTGTGATCAACTATCCGTTCGCGACGGTCAACGGCACACTCAACGACCCCACTCAGGGCCCGGTCAATTGGTGCGACGTGCTGATCCTGCACCTGAACACCAAGTACTGCCATGCGTCGACGAGCGCCAGCGGTACGGTCCTCGCGGTGAACATCGGCAAGAAAACCGAGGAGTCGCTTTCGTCGTCTTACCGTGTTCAATTCAACTATCGTCCGGCAGCGAGCAGCCCGGATTATCTCCGCGTGGAGCTCTCCGCCGCCACGGGTCCGCTGAGTACGAAAGACTACCGTATCGTGCTGGAGGCGATACCCGTGGGCGATAACCGCACCTTTATCCATCTGACCTACGCCTACGGTTATGGCATGGCCGGACGGCTTGCAATGAAAACCTATCTGTCAACGATCGGCAGCGACAAGGTTGGCTTTTCCTCCACACCCGATCCGTCGACGGGCGAGACGCAATACATCGGCGGCGTGCGCGGCCTGGTGGAACGCAATACCATGCGTTATTACCTCGCCATCGATGCGTACCTGGGTGCGCTTTCCAGTCCGTCCAACGCCCGCCTCGAGAAACGCCTCACCGACTGGTTCGACGCGACCGAAGAGTATCCGCGGCAATTGCACGAGGTCAGCCGCGTCGATTACATGCAAATGAAGCACCACGAGTATCAACGTCAGCAGACCGTGCAGTAGACCGCGCAGCAGGGGGGCGTCACCGGCGGAACAAGCGCCCGCCCGTGCGCCCTCAGGCGAGCGTCTTCAGTCGCTGTTCGATCTGGCCGAACTTCTGGTGACTCTCCTGAATGGCTCTGGCGCTATCACTCATGGTCGCCACGATGCGCTGGAACTCGCGCAGCTGCGGCGCGAAGAAGTCGAGCATTTTTTCGTTGTCGGCAAGGAGGTCGTAGATATCCTTGAAGGCGCTCTTGATGACGTCTCCAATCTCGTCCTTGATCTGCTTCAGCTCGGACTCCAACTCGTGGCTCTTGTACATCTTGACCACATCGACACCCAGCGAAATGGCCCCCCCCACAGGACCGGCCCAGGTCGCGATGGCACCGGCAAACTTCGTGGCCTGCCAGGGCTTGAACTTGATGGCAATGCCCGTGAACTGGCCCAGCAGGTCGCGTGCAGCGAAAATCGTGCCTTTGATGACACTCGGATTGATCTTCGAAATGCCCTTGAGCGCACCGCTTGCCGATTGGAGCACGCCTTCGCTCATCGCTTCAATGAAACTCTCACTCTTGTCGAGTTGGCGACTGATCTCAACCGAAATACGGTTCGTGACGGCTGAAGACTGTTCGAAAAAGCGATCGACCGCCGCCTTGATATTGAGGTTCAGCTTGTAGCCGATGCCGTCCTGCGCATAGCCAATCTCGTCTTCGAGATAGCCGCGAATGTCTTCGAGCGACAAGGGACGCAACTTGTTGAGCAACTGCTTTTCCATCGCCTGCAATTCCTTGCCAAGCTCGCCACCCAGCCGATTGACATCGACGCGGCCGCGGTTGATATCGCTCTTGATACGCTCCGACTCCTCCTGGTTCTGCTTCGCATAGATCGCGAGTTCATTGAGTTGCGCCTGAGCAGCCGCAAGCTTCTGCGCAACCACATCGCGCACGACGTCGAAGCCCGTTTTCGCGATCAATACCGCGGGCACGTTGTCCTTCAGGATGCGGCCCGTCGTCGCCTTGAGATCGTTGATGCGCGAGCGGCTTTCGTAGTGTTCCGGCTTGCCGAACCAGAATTCGAGACCGCGGCCATTCGGATTCGCGGCAACGCATACGATATTCAGCTGGGCCGACTCGTCCGGCGAAAGGCCCGCCACACGTTGCAGCTTCAGCTTGAGATTGTCCCGCTTGATCGCGGCCTGTTCCGAATAGAGCGCGTGTTCGGTCAGGTCCGTCACCTCGTCCATTTTGTTGATGACGAAGACCGTGGAAGTGAGCTTGTTGAGGTCACGCAAGACCCATTTCGCGATCTCGCCATGGCTTTCCTTGAGCGGATTCGTGGCATCGACCACGTAAAGAATCAGGTGCGCCTCCGAAATATAGCGGCGCGTCAACTCCTCATACATCACCGTCTGGCCGTCGAGCGTCTTCTCCCTGTCGCCGAAGAGTCCCGGCGTATCGACGATTTCGCATTCGCCGGGCAGCCCTTCGGGTTTGTACACGGCGAGCCGGTCGGACGATTCGTCCATGTCGATCTTCATGTCGCTCATGATGCGCCCAAGCCATGCGGCGACCACACTCGTCTTGCCGTCGGAGAACGCGCCGAGCAGCGCAATACGCAACACGTCGCTTTCGATCGAAGCCAATGCGGAACCGATCTTGTCCAGATCCTGATGCACGTCCAGCCCCAGCTCACCAAGCTCTGCGAGGAGTTCGCGCAACTGGTCCAGCTTGCCGACGGCGGCGTCCTTATCAACGCTGAATTGCTTGAATTGTTCCATAGGGCATGTGTTCGAGTTGAGTTTTGATGTTTGACATCGCGGCAATCTGCTGTTCGATGACGACGAGCGGGCGCAGGAGTGTTGCATGCAACGCCTCGATCCGCGCAAGCACGGAATCCGCCATTTCCTTGCGGATCGAACCGGTGATTTTCGCGGCTTCGACGGGCAGCTTACGCATGACCTCGCTACGCAGATCGTCGATCTTGTTCTGCACCTGCGCCTGAGCTTTGCGGATGCGCTTCTCCTTGCTGGTGAAGAACCCGACCACGCTCATGAGTGCACCGATGGCAGCGCCCGCAATCCCGCCAATCACGGTGCCGATGATCGGAAATGCTGAACCGATGGTTGCGCCCGTGACCGCATAGGAAGCGATATTCAACGCGATGCCGCCCCACTCCTTGAGGCTCAGACTCATGTCCAACTGCTCGATGCGGAATGCCGCGGCGCGGTTGCCATCGTCGAGCTTCATGTCTTGCAGGAACTGCATGCGCTGAACGTCGACAATCAATCGCTGCATGGCATCGTGTGCGCGCGCCTGGAGTTCCTCGAGCAAGGTTTGAAGATGCTTCTGGAGATCCTCGCCCACCTTGGCCTGTAGAGCCGTGGACTCGCGCTTGAGTTCCGATTCGATGACGTCGTTCTCGCCGTAGTTGTTGGCGACGATCGCGTCGGCACGCTCGCTGAGCGCGTTGAAGAAGTCGGACCAACGGTTGGAGAATCCGCTGGCTAGAAGGCGCTCGAACGTGCTCAACGAAGTCTCGACCAGATCGCGGCAGTCCTTGAAACTCCCTGAGACATCGTTCACGAAGCGCTGATGATCCGCGAGTGCGATTTTCAGCTCCGCAATGTTCGCGGCCAACAATTGGCGCACTTTCACCTTGTTGCTTTCGATAATGTCTTCGCGGAAAGTGGGCAGCTTCGCGTCAACCAGCTGCGCGATAGCACCAAGCTGGCTGAACTCGAACATCGCCTTGTAGGAGGCGAAGTACTTGCGGTAATTGCGTTGCTGGATGACGAGATCCCTGTCCCGCGACGGGTGGATGGTCGTCCTGCTGCTCGCGCTGTTCACCGCGAGCGAAGCAAAACCGATCAGTCCTTGCACACAGTTGCCGGGCAGCAGCACGCCTTCCGGCAGCACGGCATCAAGCACGCCGACGGTCTGCTTGAGCGCGTCGAGCGCGCCACCGTGCGATTCCAGCGACTCGCGATCACTGTCGAACTCGTAGGCATCGGCATTGCCGCGCACGTTCACGAGCGGATAGACTCGCGTGCCCCAGCGCAGATACGAGCGGATCTTCTCGGCGGTGGCTTTCTCGGGCTTCTTATTGGTGCCGTTGACATAGACGACGAGATGCGCCTTCGCGACGGCCTGCTCCACCATCTTCGCGTAGCGGTTCTCGTCGCCTTCGATGCCGGGCACATCGAGCAGTTGAAAGGTCTTGCCTTTGTGATTCAGCTGATAGACCGTATTGCCCTTGGTGAAGTCCGCCTCGCCGGTGCCGATGATCCGGCCGTCCGCGCGCGGCGCCGCCAGCCGGCGCTCTTCTAGCGCGACCGCCGCCTGATGGAGCGCTGGGAGTAACGCATTGACCAGACCGTCTAGCGCCTCCGTGGCAGCCCGAACGCGGGACAATGGCGCGCGCGTAGCCTTCGCGGGCGTAGGCGGACCCGCGGGCGCGGTGCGGGTCGGCTCTTCGCAGAGCGCCTCGGTTTCTGCGCTCACCGTGCTCATAGCAGGCCTCGCAGCACAAGCGTGAGCGGCACCGCGAGCGCGCAACCCGCCACGACGCCGCCAAGCACACCCAGCCAGACCTTGCGGCGCACACGCGCCGACGATTCCGCCTTCACCACGCCCGCGAGCGCTGCCGCGCCTTGCCTGATGTCGGCAATTTCGGCCGCATAGTCATTGCAGACACGGCTTATGCCTTGCCGCACCTGCTCGACATGGTCCTTGAGCGCCTGTTCGAAACGCTCGACGTCGTGGGCCTGTTCGCGCAACATTTGCTCGCGCGATTCTTCCTTGAAAAGAATGCGCAGCGACTCGATGATGGTGCTTTTACCGGCATTCGTCTCGCCAAAGAAGGCGAGCGTGAATTTGTCCCATTCAGCAGATTGCTGGAGATTGGCGAGCTGCTGGTCGAAGCGCGATTGAATCGTGCGCAGCCGTTGCAGCATGTTGCCAATTTCCTGCTTGCCTTGTTCGTGCTCGACATTCAGTTCGGCAATATCGGCGATGGCGCCAGCGATGTTTGCAGAGATGTCCGTGTACAGCCGATCGAAATCCTGTTCAGGATGCATGGTAGGTGACAAGGTGATTGATGATGAAAACGGGAGCGACGCCGTCGGAATCCGCTCGCCTTATCGCGAGATGACGCCCTTCAGCTTGCGCGACAACTGTTCGAACAGCGTCGCTTCACGCCGCCGTAATTCCCGCGCGCCACAGCGCGGGCAATGTGATTTCATGTCCAGACCGGGGATCAGGACATCGCTGCGAGGCGCGAACGTATGCGACCATGCGCACTTGACGCATTCGAGCGTGAAAGGAGAAGGTGTAATCGGCATATTTATTGTTCGAATCAGGTGCGCGGTAATCCGGCCGCTTCCAGCCAATGTGGAAATCATTATTACGGCTGTAAGTTTCATTTCTTTAGGCAAACAGGCGCCCCTCGCCTGCAATGCCGGCCCGCTCACCTATGCTCCAGCCTATTCTCGATTGCCAGCAGCGTGGCCCGCGCTCCCCGGGGGGCTCATTCGATTGTCGGCTCGAGTCTCACGCGTCGAGTCCTTTCTGCGCAACGCGGAGCGGCGTCCCTGTGGTCGCAAGAGCCACGCTCATCCCATGTGCGCTAGCACGATCAACGTGACCGTGACGACAATCGCCCCGCCGATGCGGGTGGCGATCTGCGCAAACGGCATTAGCTGCATGCGGTTGGCGGCGGTGAGGATGGCAACGTCGCCGGTCCCGCCCTGCCCACTGTGACAGGCGTTCACGACCGCCGTGTCGATAGGGTACATCTTCAACATGCGCCCGAGCACAAAGCCGCTGCCCATTAGCGTCGCCACCGTTGCGACGATGGTGACGATGTTGGCTAGCGTGAACGCCGCCATCAGTTTGTCCCACGGCGTCATCGCCACACCGATCGCGAACAGTAGCGGATAGGTCACGGCCGTCGAGAAGAACTTGTAGACGACAAAGGCACCTTCCTGCAACGGCGGCGACACCGCCCGGGCGAGCTTGACCAGCACCGCCAGAAACAGCATGGCCACCGGCGCCGGCAGTCCGAACATATTGCGGCACATCAGTCCGAGCAGGTACAGCGTAATGGCGGTGATTCCCGCCGCGGCGATATGGGAGACGTCGACATGTCCGCGAATTTCCTCCTGCACCGGATCCATTTCGTCTTCCTCTCCGACTTGCAGACGGCCCTGACCCGTGAGATGCGGAAGGCGTTTTCCCAGCATGTCGAGCGCGCCTGCAAAGATGATCGCGGTGAGACTGCCGAGCATCACGGGCGGCAGCACCTGGGCGAACAGGTCGCCCTGCGGCAGGTGAAGTATCTCCGAATAGCCGACCGACAAAGGTATCGCGCCTTCGCCGATGCCGCCCGCCATGATCGGCACCACCACATAGAAGAACGTATGGCGCGCACCGAGGCCGAACGCCGTGCCGACCAGCGTCCCGACAATACCCGCCGCGACCGAGCCGAGGGCGAGCGGAACGAAGATCTTGATGAAGCCCCTGATCAGCACGCGGCGGTCCATGCTCAGGATACTGCCTACGATAATCGAGGCGATGAACAGGTAGAGGAAGTTGGTCGACTTCGTGAAGTCTGTCGTGAGCGTGAGGATCGGCTTGGGCAGCAAATGATAGTAGGTCAGCGCCGAGGGGATGAAGGTCGCGAAGATTGCGGCAGCTCCGATGTTTCGGACAATCGGCAGACGCTTGCCGATTTCCGCGCAGGTGAAACCAAAAAAAGCCAGCACGGCGATGGCCATCGAGATCTCACCCGGCACCTTTCCGGTGATCGCGAAACCCGCGATCAGCGCAAGCAGAATGACGTAGACCGGCAACGGAATGATACCGATCCGGTATTCCATCAGTTTCCACCAGCCCTCAGGCCAGAAGCGCGGCTTGATTTGGGGCTGCTGCGCCGGCGCCGGGTGCGATGTGTGTGGAGTGATTTGCACGAAGAGTCTCCTCGCGGTTGAAGAGCTGTGCTGCATTGCAATAGAGCGGTCGAATGCGGACCGGTCTTTGTCTAGTCAGTGAATTGTGGCACCAGACAGGCGGATACGGCGTTTTAATTCTATTCGCTGAAATTTTATGACGAATATATCTCGCCAGAAGTATCCTCTGCACTGCCACCGATCATGACTGGTTCCGCTATATGTTTCAGGTGGAATCTACTTTACGCGGCCGTTCGAGGCTGCGCTTCCGACTATTGTTATCTTCGCCCGGCATCTCTTGATATCCAAAAAAATTTCCAGGAACAATGCCGTTCAAATCGTCCGTTTCGAAGACGTGGTTTATCGCCGGCCGCTCATACGGTAACTCGTCCGTCGTGACCGCCCTCCGGAAAATAAGCACGCTGATTGTCGGCAAGGCGCTCGATCCGCTCGCCCCCCGCACGCGCCAGGTCATCGCGATCACGCCGCTGTTCGCGTTGATCGGCCTCGGCGCCGATGGACTGTCGTCAGCCTGCTATGGTCCCGAAGAGGCGTTTCTCGCACTCGGACAGCACACGCCACTCGCTCTGTTTCTCGCATCGGCGACGGCAGCCACCGTCTTCATCATCTCGTTCGGCTACAGCCAGATCATCGAACTGTTCCCCGCCGGTGGCGGTGGTTATCGCGTCGCGACCGAACTGCTCGGCCCGCGCTGTGGCGTCGTGTCGGGTGCGGCGCTGCTGGTCGACTATGTGCTGACCGTCGCGACGTCCATCGCGAGCGGCGTCGAAGCCTTGTTCAGCCTGTTGCCGGCGACCGCGCAGGCGTTCAAGCTCGTCACGGAGCTAGGCCTGATCGTGTTGATGAGTTGCCTTAACTTGCGCGGCATGAAGCAATCGATCCTTGTGCTGCTGCCGGTTTTCCTTGGCTTCGTCGTGCTTCATGCGGCGCTGATCGTCTATGGCGTGGCAGTCCACGGCGCTCAACTGGCGGCGATTGCGCCGGCCGCCGTGGGCGAGGCGCGCGGCATGTCGCATCTATTCGGCCCGCTCGTGGTCGCGGCGTTGCTGATGCGTGCGTTCTCGCTGGGAGGCGGCACCTATACCGGCCTTGAAGCTGTGTCGAACAACGTCGGCATGATCGTCGAGCCGCGCGTGCGCAATGGCAAGTGGACCATGTTCTGCATGGCGGCGTCGCTCGCATTCACGGCGGGAGGCATCATCATGCTTTACATGCTTTGGCACGCCAGGCCGGTCGAGGGCAAAACGCTCAACGCCGTGGTATTCGGCAGCGTGATCGATCATCTCGGGATGGGGTCATCGCTTGCACGCCATGCACTGCTGGCTGCAGTGCTTGCGTTAGAGGCAGGGCTTCTGCTCGTCGGCGCGCAAGCGGGATTCCTCGACGGGCCAACGGTCCTGTCGAACATGGCAGCGGACTCTTGGATGCCGCGTTGTTTCCGCCACCTGTCGACGCGGCTGGTACGACGCAACGGCGTTGTCGTCATCGGCGTTGCGAATCTCGCGATCCTGTTATGGACGCACGGCGATGTGACCACGCTCGTGGTGCTGTACAGCATTAACGTCTTCCTGACGTTCAGCCTGTCGTTCCTCGGCCTGTGCATCTACCGGTGGAGTCGCCGCGACCACAGAGGCTGGTTACGGCCTTTTGCGCTGGCGGTGCTCGGTTTAACGACGACGGCCACAGTGCTAGCCGTGACGCTTGTCGAAAAGTTCACGGCAGGCGGCTGGCTGACCGTGCTGGTGACAGGCCTGGTTATCGCGTTGTGTTTTCTCGTCAGGCGACACTACAGGGAAATCTCCACGCGACTGGAGAACGAAGACGCATTGTTTGCCGGCGCTGCGCCCAAGGTCGATGACAACACAGCAACCAGACCGGACCCGTCCCGGTCAACCGCGATCGTGCTTGTCGACCGGCATCGCGGTACGAGCATGCATGCGTTGCTTTGCGTTGCGCGCATGTTTCCGGGGAGGTTCGAAAACATGATCGTCCTGACAGTCGGCGAAGTGGACGCGCAATGCTGGGAGGACGCGAAGTGTATCGAGCATTTGCGCCAGGAGATGACGTCATCGCTTGCGTACTATATTGCCCAGAGCCGCTATCAGGGGTTTGCAGCCGATTTCCGGATCGCGTTTGTCACGCGTTCGATGAACGGACTGATGCGGCTTACCGAGGCCACCATGGAAGAGTTCCCGAACAGTGTGTGTTTCGCCAGCGAGCTCGCCTTCAGGCGGGTCAACCTGTTGTCGGTATGGCTGCACAATCGAACGCCAGCTGAAATCCAGAAGCGCCTGCGATCGCTAGGCAGGCGGATGGTGCTTCTGCCGATGAAGATCGGTTGACGGGGGCGTTGACCCGCGTTCTGACTGGATTCACACGAGACGCTTGATATACGCGATCAAATGTCACGCGTACGCGGGATGACAACTGCCTGGCCGTGCAATTTGCCTTGCGCGTCGAGAAGTTGCCACAGCGTTGCTTCCTCGATCATGAAGCGCCGGCCTGACTTGGTGACGCGCACGCCCTGGTAGCCCGCCTCATAGCCGAGCCGCTGTACGCGCGCGAGGAACTGCTGTCGCTCCTCGCGATTCGGGGCTTCAGCCGAGAGCCGGGATGGCAGCCGGATGATTTCATCCCAGCTATATTCAAAGCGGCGCTGCGCGGCCTTATTGCCATAAATAAAGAGCGGGTCGGGATCGGTGTTGTGTGCAAGTACTGCGAACGGTGCGCGTTCGTAGAGCCATTCGGTAGCTTCGACCACGGGCATGGCTTGCGGCACCAGGGGGAGATCAAGCACCCGGGCGTAACTATCGCTAAGGAGCTGGTAGAAAGCTGGATTGCGATGGAGTGGGATCATCTAAGGCATCTCTACGGAAATCGTGGGCTCTGTCCCAAGGAGAAGGCGTTCACGATACAGCATCTTCAGGCGAAGTTTCTTGCGTCCGGCCCGCGCGTCCATGGCGTGTCATCCCCTTGCTAACTCGCGAGCATAGTCGACGCGCTGGACAAGGGCTATTACATAAACCTGTGTCATGGTGTCTGCTGTTGTTCGATCAAGCCACTGCCGGCTTGCGAGCCAGGTCGACGAAGGCCTTGAGGTAGTCAATTTCGGTGTCGGTTTCGCGGGCGCCCAGGAAAATCTGTTTGGCGATGCCCTTTCGCCCCAGGCGTACCGGGACAACGTTCATCTTGTCCCCATACTCTTCCACCAGCCAGCGAGGCAGCGCCGAGACGCCCCTGCCGCTTTCCACCATCTGCAGCATGATATCGGTGGTCTCGATGACCTTGTGGCGCCGGGGCGTGACACCGGCGGGCATCAGAAACTGATTGTAGATGTCGAGCCTGTCGGTCTCGACCGGATAAGTAATCAACACCTCCCGCGTCAACTGGTCCGGCTTGACATACTCAGCGTTGGCAAGCGGGTGCTCGCCGTTGACCACCAGTACCTGCTCGTAGTCGAACACGGGTTCGAAGCGCAGACCGGGCTTATAGAGTGGATCAGGCGTGACAAGCAAGTCGATCTCATAGCCGAACAACGCGCCAATGCCTCCAAACTGGAATTTCTGCTTGACGTCGACATCGACGTCGGGCCAACGCGCGAGATAGGGCGACACCACCTTGAGCAGCCACTGGTAGCACGGATGACATTCCATACCGATGCGAAGCGAGCCACGCTCGCCCTGCGCATACTGGCCAAGGCGTTCTTCGGCGAGCGCCAGTTGCGGCAGCACGCGGTTTGCAACGGCAAGCAGGTACTGACCGGCCTGGGTCAATCGCAGGCTTCGCCCCTCGCGCAACCAGATGTCGGCACCCAGTTGCTGCTCCAGTTTCTTCATGGAATGGCTGAGCGCGGATTGCGTCACGCACAGAATTTCCGCGGCAGCGGTGAGCGAGCCGTGCTTGTCCACAGCCTGCACGATGGCCAGATGAGTTCTCTCAAGCATGATGTCACATGAACAAAACTAATGATTCGTTGAATTAACACCATTTTACTTCATAAATAGCCTTCGCTACGATCCATGAATCCGCAACCTGACCGAATCAAGGCGACACGATGGCAACGACACACAATCTGGGCTTCCCCCGCATCGGCGCGAAGCGCGAACTGAAATTCGCACTGGAGTCCTACTGGAAAGGCGAGTCCTCGCTCGATGAGCTGAAGGCGTTGGGCGCCCAGCTGCGCCAGCATCACTGGACGCACCAGGCAGACCTCGGTTTCGCAGCCGTAGGCGATTTCGCTTTCTACGACCAGGTGCTGGACATGAGCTTCACCTTGGGCAACCTGCCGGAGCGCGTGCAGGGTTTTCACGGCGACCCGCTCGACAACTACTTCCGCGTCGCTCGCGGTCGCTCGGCCAGGGGCGCCGAAGACCATGGCGCGTGCTGCGGCGGTGTGGCCGCCGGTGAGATGACCAAATGGTTCGACACCAACTATCACTACATCGTCCCCGAATTCAGCACCAGCACCGAATTCAAGCTGGATCCGTCGCGCCTGCTGGAACAACTGGCCGAGGCCAAGGCACAAGGCATCAAGGCCAAGCCGGTGATCGTCGGCCCGCTGACTTATCTGGCGCTCGGCAAAGCCAAGGACGACTCCGACAAGCTGGCCCTGCTGCCGCGCCTGCTGCCGGTCTACGCGGAGCTGCTGGCTACGCTCGCGGCGCAAGGCGTCGAATGGATTCAGATCGACGAGCCGATCCTCGTCACCGAACTATCCGCGCAATGGCAACAGGCGTGCGTCACCGCCTATCAGTCGCTTGCGAACAGCAAGGTGAAGCTGTTGCTGGCCACCTACTTCGGCCGGTTGCTCGACAATCTGCCGCTGGTTTGCAAACTGCCGGTGCAGGGCCTGCATCTGGATGCCATCAATGCCCGCGCCGAAGTCGATGCGGTGATCGCTCAATTGCCCCAGGACCGTGTGCTGTCGCTCGGCGTGATCAACGGCCGCAATATCTGGAAGACCGACCTGGCGAGCGTGCTCGACTGGCTCGAGCCGGTCGCGAAGCAACTAGGCGAGCGTCTGTGGATTGCACCGTCCTGCTCGCTTCTGCATGTGCCGGTCGACCTCGGCAGCGAGCAGAAGCTGGATGCGGAAGTCCGTTCGTGGCTCGCCTTCGCACTGCAGAAACTGGGTGAACTGAAGCTGCTGGCCACCGCGTTGAACGAGGGCCGTGACGCCGTCAAGGCTGAGCTGGCCGCCAATGCGGCCGACATCGCCGCTCGCCGTGCTTCGCCGCGCGTGAACAACCCGGCAGTCAAGGCCGCTCTCGCGAAGATCGATCCGGCATTGGGTCAGCGCAAGCACGCTTATTCGGCGCGCGCCGACAAGCAGGCCGAGTTGTTGAAGCTGCCGCCCTACCCGACCACGACCATCGGCTCCTTCCCGCAGACCGGCGAGATCCGCCAGGCGCGCAGCCAGTTCAAGAACGGCGCACTGGACGAAGCTGGTTACAGGAGCGCGATGCGCGCCGAGATCGAACGCAGCGTGCGCGAGCAGGAAGCGCTGGGGCTGGACGTGCTCGTGCACGGCGAAGCCGAGCGCAACGACATGGTCGAATACTTCGGCGAACAACTCGACGGCTATGCGTTCAGCCAGTTTGGCTGGGTGCAGTCGTATGGCTCGCGTTGCGTGAAGCCGCCTATCCTGTTCGGCGACATCAGTCGGCCGAAGGCCATGACCGTCGAATGGATCACATACGCCCAGTCGCTCACCAGCAAGCCCATGAAAGGCATGCTCACCGGCCCGGTTACGATTCTGAACTGGTCCTTCGTGCGCGACGACCAGCCGCGTTCGGTCTCGTGCCACCAGCTTGCACTGGCGATCCGCGAAGAAGTGCTCGACCTCGAAAAAGCCGGCGTGCGCGTGATCCAGATCGACGAGGCCGCATTGCGCGAAGGCCTGCCGCTGCGCAAGTCGCAGTGGAAGGATTACCTCGACTGGGCCGTGGAGTCTTTCCGCATCGCGGCGAACGGCGTGGAAGACGAGACGCAGATCCACACGCATATGTGCTACTCGGAGTTCAACGACATCATCGCGTCGATCGCCGACATGGACGCCGACGTCATCACCATCGAGACCTCGCGCTCGGATATGGAGTTGCTGGATGCCTTCGACAACTTCAACTATCCGAACGAAATCGGACCGGGTGTGTACGACATCCACTCGCCGAACATTCCGACTCAGGAGCACATCGTGCCACTGATGAAAAAGGCTGCCGGGCGCATCCCCGCGCAGCGCCTGTGGGTGAATCCGGATTGCGGTCTGAAGACGCGTCAGTGGGAAGAGGTGATTCCGGCGCTGACCAACATGGTGGCGGCTGCGAAAAAGCTGCGCGCTTCTGCGTAAGCCACTCGCGCGGTCTTGCACGGCGCGTTTGCCTGGCGCGCCGGTTCAAACCTTAGTCGTTCGAAGCACCGGGCGTTTGCATGAACAAAAGCATGTGTAGAAGCGCGGGACGCAGCATGTCAAAGTGCGATCGATGATTGCCCTCGCATCGCATCGCAGATCGAAGAGAACGGGCACGTCCGCATCGGCGCTCCGAATACCAACGGAGGCGCGACCGCGCTTGCTCTCGTCAATGGCTGCCAATTCTGCGCCTGATTTCTGCCGCTCGATGCAGCTATCGGCACAAAGCGGGGCGGCTATCATGCCGGACCTGGCTGGCCAAATCCCCGCTGATCGGGTGTGAAAATAGTAACGGGGGGCGGCCGGAAGTCGGCGGCACGTCCCGCCGACGCCGCATACCCTGTTGCGAATTCCGTGGCCGAACCCGGCCTCGCGAACAGAAAGCCTTGCGCCAGCGTGACGCCGATCTCCTTCAGAATGCCTTGCTGTGCCCGATCCTCCACGCCCTCGGCAATCACCAATGCCCCGACTTGCGCCGCGAGGAACGTGATGGCCTCCACCAGCGCGTAATCGTCGCCGTCTACGTTCTGGACGAATTGCCGGTCGATCTTGATGTAGTCGAAGTGAAATCGCTGCAGCAGGACAAGGTTGCTGTTCTCCGTGCCGAAATCATCGACGGCAAACTTGACACCTTGGCGCCGCAGTGCGGCGAGGCTGTCTTTCACGCCGTCAATGCCCGCAAGCAGGCCGCGTTCGGTGATTTCGAGGACAACCCGCAGTCTGGTCCGACTGGCAGCGAGGATGTCGTTCAGATCGCCGGGAAAGCCGCTCAGGCCTGCATGGAACGCGGCGAGATTGACGGTGAGGCTGAACCCGTCTGGAAGATCCATGGCACCCAGTTCCATGAGCGCCTGCCGGAGGACGAATTGCGTCAGGTCCGCGATCAACGGGCTGCGTTCCACTTCGCCGATGAAATGGCCCGGCATCACCAGGCCCCAGCGAGGGTGCTGCCAGCGCACCAGCGCCTCGGCACCGACCCACTGCCCGGTCGCCATGTCGACGATAGGCTGATAGAAGACAACGAATTCACCGCGTGCGAGACCTCGACGGACCTGACGGATCAGACGCCGCCGTGGCGTGTTGCGCATCAGATAACCGGCGGCGATCGCCCAACCGAGCAACAGTCCGATCAGCAGAGCGACGCCTTCAACACCGATCAGGTCTTGCAGCCGCCATGCGGGGCTGTCCTTTACCGACAAGGAGAAAATCGCATGGGGAGCGACGTAACTCGCCCAGTCTTTGCCAGGCGAGAAAGACGTCACAAAACGCCCATCGCTGGTGAGCGCGCTGCCATCGGAGCCGGTGACAGCCGCGGGGAGCGCGTTAGCCGCCTGTACGCTCGCAAGGACGTCTTCGACGTAAGCGCCTGGAACGACGAGGCCGATACCGCTCTGTCTGGACAGGCGCTCGTATACCACCATCGCCCGCCACTGCGGACGAAGCGGCGTACCGCCATGCATCACGATTCGGGTCGCGGCGCCCGGGGACATCAGGTACGCCTGCAACGGGATGTCGCGATCCCCCAATAAGGTCGAGCAGTAGATGCGACCGCCCTTGACGAAAAACGCACTGCGAACATACTGGGCAAGTCTGTCGTCCACGGTCAGGCTGGCATCGATGCTCGCGCAGCGCTGCCCCGCGAACCGTGCGAGGTGGTGTCCGTCGGTCTCAACCGCAGCGATGATGTTCCCCACCGACAGCCCGATGTTTTTCGCGAGGTCCACTTCGCGCTGCCGCGTCTGCCTGATGGCGACGTGATAGCCAACCGCGAGCGACGCCGTCAGGACCGCGCAGAAGATGCCGGCGGCCGACAACCGCACTCTCCACGACTGGGTGACCATATCATTGGTACGGGGAAATATGGTGGTAGCGAGTCTGGTGATCACGGTCGTGGCGAACATCCAAAGGTGGTCGAAATTCGATTGGCCGCTTCGCGAACGCGTATGCGAAGCGGCGTCGCATCATGAGGCAGCCTGATCTGCAAAACCGATTTCAGAGGGGCAGGTCCGGTTCCTCCCTTGCTGTTTGGCGGTATAGAGCGCCCGGTCTGCTGCCGCGACGAGGCCGCTCCCGTCGCCGCCATCGCCCGGTCGTTGCGCGGCCACGCCAGCACTGATCGTCACGATGCGGGTACGGGAAGCCGGATGTGGAAGCCGCAGGTTTTCGACAGTTGCCCGGATGCGCTCGGCAACCCTCAGCGCGCCCTGCTGATCGGCGTCTCGCAAGATCAACGCGAACTCTTCGCCGCCATACCGCGCCACCACGTCTGTCGGGTGCCTGGCCGCAGAGGCAATCGCTTGTGCGATCGTACGCAAGCACTCGTCGCCACCCGGGTGCCCGTAGTGGTCGTTATAGTCCTTGAATGCGTCGATATCGATCATGATCACGGCCATATGGCTCGGGCTGACGGCCCGTGCTTCCTTTCGCCATTGGCGTTCGAGTTCATGATCAAAATGTCGCCGGTTGAACACGCCGGTCAAGCCGTCGCGGAAAACGAGCGCCTGCAGCTCCCTTCGTTCAACTGCGAGGCGTTGCTCCACGACTTTGCTTTCCGTAATGTCGCGAACTGTAGCCATAAGTGCCTCAGGCTTGCCGGAGAACGGGTCGATGATCAGCCGCAGACTCGTTTTCATCCACAGGACCTGATCGTCCGGTCGCCGAAAGCGACTGTCCTGGGAGGCCTCTGTCACCCCTCCTGTCAGGCTCGCAATGGCCGTGGCCAGTGCAGCATGGTCGTCCAGCAGGACGAGTTCCGGGTAGTACACGCCGAGGAGGTCGCGAGGGGCATAGCCCAGCACCGGGGTAACCCTTGGCGAAACGTAGGTAAGCCTGCCGTCGAGCCGCATGCTCACGACAATGTCAGTAGCGTTTTCCGCAAGTACCTGGTATCGTCGCTCGCCGTCGCGTAGCCGGGCGATGAGGCGATTGCGCTGTGCCTGAGAAGCGCTGATGGGCAACGCTATAGCCAGCGCCGCCATGTAATAAAGCTGCAGGCCGAAGATGCGCCCCTGTGTGCTCCCGAAAGGCTCGATCCAGAATGGGCCCAGGCCGTGCATCGTGAACCACATCGCAATCGCCAGGCACAGCAGGAGACCAAGCAGCACGGCAGCAAGTTCTGCCTGAAATGCCAGTAACGCGATTGGTGGAAGGGCCCAGTAGAGCAGGTGAAACTGGTTCTGCCCGAATACCCCCGTCGTGACGACGCAAACCAGCAGCAACAGAACGCCGTTCTTCCCGCGCTGGTCCGTGCGTGAGAGCTTTGCAAGCTCGCCGCTCCAGAAGGCCACGGCGGTCGGCGTGAAGATCGCGCAACCCAGAGCATGCGAGACGAACCAGGTGGTCGTGGTCGGTAACCGGGAGCCAGCATCCTGCTCACCCAACAAAGTCACCGCAACGAGCCCGGACGCGATGGTTGAAAACAGTACGCAGCCGACCAGAAACCTCATGAGCGGCTTCGGGCGGATCAGTTCGGCAGCCGTTGAGATATGCGGAGCGAACCCCGCTGCACTCACGACGCCGACAAAGTCGGCGAACGAATAGGATAGCGACACCCCCAGACTGCTGCCGACAAAAAGCCTGGTCGCGAAATTGCCGAGTACCCCAGCGGCGAGCACTCCGTATCGTTGCTGGGGCCGCGCAACCATCATCTGTGCAAGCAGGACAGCTTCGACCAGCCAGATCGGCGAGATTTCGTCGTCCATGGTCTTGAGTGCCAGGCTGACCATGCATGCGAGCGACGTCGCCACCGAGGCTAGCAGCATTGACCGGAGATTGTGGATCCACCGAGGCGATGCGACGTTCATGGACGCGTTTCCGGGGATTTCTTTGTATGAATTGAAATGCATGTCTCGACCCTCAACCTCCGTCCTCCGCACCCCATTGAGGGATCGGCGAAATGCGCTCTCGTTGTAGCGACCTCAGGCAATGGCTCAGTACCTATCGCCCGTTTTCATACACGCTGGTATTGCATCGGCAATCCGATGAGCCCTGTTCGCCGAAGTTTTGTACGTTGAGCGCCAAACCTTCAGTGCCGAGCCGGGCTCACGGCTCTGCCGGTCAATCACCTGTGAGACGGACGCGCTCTAAAAGCTATCCCATTCGCCAGCCTGGGTGGATTGGGTCACCCGAATGGCCGGCGGTGCGGAGTGTTTCGGGGCTGGCGTGGCGGGCGCACTCGCGCGCACCGGCGCCCCTGGGTACGTCCGCGCGACAGCACGCCCGGCTCCGGCGTCGCGTGAGCCGTTGAGCCTGAACATCGACACGGACGCTTTCAGATCGGTCGCCTGCGACTCGAGCGAGCTGGCGGCGGCCGCCGCCTGTTCGACCAGCGCCGCGTTCTGCTGCGTGACTTCGTCCATCTGCGTGACGGCCTGGTTGACCTGGCCGATGCCCTTACTCTGTTCCTGCGATGCGGCGGTGATTTCACCCATGATGTCGGTCACACGCCTGATCTCGTGAGTGATCTCGCGCATCTTCGCGCCCGCTTCCCTCACATGGCCGGCGCCCGCCTGCACGCGCTCGACCGATTCGTGGATCAGCTCCTTGATTTCCTTCGACGCCGCCGACGAGCGCTGCGCCAGCGAACGCACTTCCGAGGCCACCACCGCAAAGCCCCGTCCCTGTTCACCCGCTCGTGCGGCTTCGACCGCCGCATTCAGTGCAAGGATATTGGTCTGGAAGGCGATGCTCTCGATGATGCCGACAATGTTAGCAATCCTGTCCGAGCTGGCGTTGATGCCTTCCATGGTTTCGACCACGCGCGACACCACGGTGCCGCCCTGCTCAGCCACCGAAGCGGCCTGCGCGGCGAGCTGGTTGGCCTGACTGGCGTTGTCAGCATTCTGGGTGACGGTCGAGGTCAGCTGCTCCATGCTGGCCGCTGTTTCCTCGAGCGAGGCGGCCTGCTCTTCGGTGCGCTGCGACAGGTCCTGGTTGCCTGCTGCAATCTGGTGTGTGGCGGTGGCAATCGAGTCGGCCGATGTCTTGATCGTGCCGATCGTGTGCGTGAGTTGCTCCTGCATGCGCTTCATCGAGAAGAGCAGGCTCGAGCGGTCATCCGGTGCCGTCTTCACAACGGCGGTCAGGTCGTTGTTGGCGATCTTGTTGGCGATCTCGGCGGCATAGGACGGCTCGCCACCCAGTGAGCGGAGGATGCCGCGGTTGAGCAATACCACGACAGCCGACAATGCCCCGGCCAGTACCACCAGAATTCCGAGGCTCTGATACAGCGACGAGCGGAACGCCGCATCGAGGTCGTCGATATAGAGCCCCGTGGTGAGAATCCAGTCCCACGGCTGATAGGTCAGGTTGTAGGCAATTTTCGGGAAAGCTTCGGTGCCTCCTGGCTTCGCAACGCTATATGCGGTAAAGCCACGGCCGTCGCGCTTGACGAGAGCGACCATCTCCCTGAAGACGTACACACCGTTCGGATCCTTGTAGTCGCTGACGTCCTTGCCATTCAGCTCTGCGTTCGTCGGGTGCATCAACACCTTTGGCTGAAAACTGACGATCTGAAAATAACCGTCCTGGCCATAACGCATGTTCCGGACGCTGTCGATTGCCCGCTTCTGGGCTTCCGTCACGGGCATGGAGCCGGCGGCCGCCTGATCGCCAAAGGTCTTGACCACACTCAGGGCGATCTCCGCCGCGTGTTTCAGGTCCGCTTTGCGCTCATCCAAACGCATTTCCCGAGTCTGGTATGCGTTATAGACCGATATTCCAGTGAGACATAGCAGGCTCAGAACCAGCGGCAGCCAGAGCTTCTGGACGAAAGACAATTTCATTTCTAATTCCGTACGTTGAACATGTCACGAGCAGGCCGATTGTCAAAACTCAGAATTCAATCTTCAAACTGATATCGGCTAGTGTTCGCTCCACTTGAGCGGACGGCAAAGTAAGCGGCTATTTGTCGCAGCGTGGCTAGGAACATCGGCACAAGAGACGCCTGACCGAGTACGCGCGTCGCCACGAGTTAGCAAGTGCGCATCGGAATGAACGTGGATTTACCGACGGGTTGCCGAGGTTGATTTCGACGTGATGGAAAAACAGATCGGACCGTAGGGACGCAAACTCGAAAGTTACGAAAGCCGCTTTGTCATTCAAGACACTGAAGTGGAACTCTGACCGGCCGCAACGGGTCCGACTTGTGCTGTGTCCAGGTCGATCTACGGCGAGCCGTTTTCAATTGACTCCTTGCCCGGCAATTTCAGCATCCGGCCCCGCCTTTCGTGTCATCGGTAACGATGGTACAAACGTTAGATGGCAACGGTCTCGACCGCTGCCGACAAACTCCGACGTCTTTATTACATTTCACCTCAAAGTACTTTTCGCGTGATTACGATCCGAATGCCATCTTCTATCGTTTCCATTACAAGGAATGGAGCGCTCGCCGCGTCGCTGTGGAGTATGTTGGCCATAACGAACTGCGCGAATGCCGTCGATAACGTGATCGTGCTCGATTCTGCTGGAGCGCAATTGACGCTGATCGACGAAGCCACGCACAAAGTTGTCGGTACAGAGCCGACCGGCAAGGAACCACACCATCTGATGATCACGCCCGACGGCCACTCCCTGATCGTTGCGGATTCGGTGTCGAACAACCTGATGTTTGTCGACCCGCACACCGGTGCGGTGCAGCGGACTGTGGAGGACATCGAAGACCCATATCAACTGGGCTTCTCTCCCGATCACAAGTGGTTCGTCACGGCCGCGTTGCGCATGGACCGCGTCGACATCTACCGCTATGACGGCGCAAATATGGCGCTGGCCAAGCACATCGAACTGGCGAAGACTCCTAGCCACATGACGTTCGCCTCCGACAACCGCACCGTGTTCGTCACGCTGCAGGATTCCGGCGAACTCGCGGCGATCGATCTGCCGACCCAGAAAGTGCTTTGGAAGATGCACGTGGGCAATGAGCCCGCAGGTCTGTGGATGACACCGGGCGACCGCTACCTGCTGGTCGGTATGACCGGCGAAGACGACGTCACGGTGGTGGACTTGCACAAGCAGCAGATCGTCAAGAAGATCCACACGGGCCGCGGCGCCCACAATTTCCGCAACCTCGACGACGGCAAGCATGTGGTGGTGTCCAATCGCGTCGATAGCACGATCAGCGTTATCGACTACACCACGCTCACCAATGCCGGCGATATCACCGGACTGATGGCCGGGCCGGATGACATGGAACTAACTCCCGACAAGCGCTATCTATGGGTGGGATTCCGTTTCGCGAAGCATGTGGGCATCATCGATATGACCACGCGCAAGCTGGTCGAAACTATTGCGGTTGGCCGTTCGCCGCACGGCATCTACTTCTACAACCGGGCACCGGTGGTATCGCCCAATCCAGACTAGGCTGGGCAAGTCGTCACAAACTTGCCGTTACATGAGCACTGCCGGAATTTGCTAAAGCACGAGGATTCTGATGTTTCATGAAATCGCCGCCCAACTCGACAATATGGTGTCCGCGCTGCAGACGCTGTTATATGTCGACGTCGTGCAGCCGTTTTTCTATCGCTTCGGCTTGATGGGTTACGACGAAGACACCTATGACGCCCTGTACTGGGTGATAGTCGGTGCGCTGGAAATCGTCGTGATGTATCTCACGTTACGACCGCTCGAAGCACTGCGCCCCATCGAGCAGTGGCAGGATCGCAAGGCACTGCGCGCGGACGTGATCTATACGTGGATCGCCAAGCTCGGCATTATTAACATTGCGTTCTTTTTCATGTTGCAGCCGCTATTCGATCACTGGCAGAGCCTGATAGCGATCTACCACATACCGAACATCGATATCGACGGCCTCTGGCCAGGCGTGACGGATCAGCCAGTCGTGTCGTTCCTGATTTACCTGATCGTGCTCGATTTCGCCGGCTACTGGTACCACCGGTGGCAGCATCGTTTCGGCGTGTGGTGGGAACTGCATGCGGTGCATCACAGCCAGCAGCAGATGTCGCTGTGGACCGATGACCGCAACCACTTTCTCGACGACATCATTCAGGCGGCGTTCTTCGCGGCGATCTCGCTGTTTATCGGCGTGCAGCCGAACCAGTTCGTGGTGCTGGTCGCGGTCAGCAACTTCATGCAGAGCATCCAGCACGTCAATGCAAGCCTGCCGTATGGCTGGCTGCTCGAGCGCATCATCGTCAGCCCGATCTTTCACCGCCGTCACCACGCGGTGGGCTACGGTCATGAAGGCACGGCCTACGGCTGCAATTTCGGCGTGTTGTTTCCATGGTGGGACATGATGTTCCGCACCGTTTCATGGAACCCCGCCGTCGAGGTGACCGGCATCCGTGACCAGCTACCGGTGCCGCATGGCTCGGGCCGTTCGTATGGCGACGGATTGATCGCGCAGCAATGGCTCACGTTTGGCCGAATTGTGAAGCGTCTGCGCGGGCAAAGGAATTACGCGGATCGTGCTGTGCAGTGAGTGCAGCTGACCCTGTGCACCTGTTGCTGCGGTCGCACAGAGCCATCCCGCATGTTTGCGACGGGCTTAAAAGAAACCCGACAGCGCCGTCCAGCCAGCCCTGGGCGGCGCGCCAGGCGTTACTCGCGTTTTGTAACGGCTAGGTCAAGCCCAATAGTCCGTACCGTTGCCCCTTTGGCGACGATTCGTTCTCCCACTCTTTTGGCTCGACGTGCCCGTATAACCGATCCGGACTCAGCCGCGCTTTTTCGACGGTTGCGATGCAAGAGTGTCTGTGAGCACCGCTTCGATCGTCGTCGCGGCAAGCGTTTTTCGAACGCCATCGTCGATCGAATCATAGACGTGGCTCAGTGTCGACCCGATGCCTCGACCGATGGGGCACACCTGACTGGGTTTTGAAGGGTGCAGCGCGAAGCGCGCACCCTCTTCAAGTGCATTGAAGACGTCGAGCAAACTGATTGCATCCGCACTCCTGCTCAGACGCCATCCCGCATTCACGCCGCGATAACTCTCGACGAGCCCCCCTTTCGCGAGCAACCCAAGCGTACGACGAATCACCACCGGGTTCGTGTTGACGCTGATAGCGATCCGATCGGACGTGACCGGATCAGGACTGCGCCGTGCGACGAGCGCCATCCACGCCAGGATGTGGGTCGCCACGGTCAAGCGGCTATTGGCGCTCATAGAAAACCTGCTTTAGTCAGTTTAGTTGTAACTATATTCGTTACAACATGGGTAGTCAATCCTGACCTGTTTGATGGATCCAGTGACATGGCGCATTCCCCGCCTTAAGAGACGGACGATTTCAGGCTGCACGCGCCGGCTTATTGGTGTGCCGGATCAACCCTGCTCGCGCCATTCGTGTCTCATCGAAGGCGCCCGTTCATGACAGAAGACTTGTGCTGATGGCCTGGATGGTTTATGTTGTAACAACTATTGTTACATCGAATGTGTCGTGACGATAAACGTATGGCGTGCAACGTCCCCCAGTCAATGGAAACTGAGCAGCCGTCCTTGCTACCTCTAACACCGAAATGAGAAGCCCGCAGATGTCCACACTCTTCGATCCAATCCAGATTGGCGCGCTGAAGTTGTCGAACCGCATTGTCATGGCACCGCTCACGCGCATGCGCGCGTTCGCCGAGCGCAGTCCAGGCGTCCTCAACGCGCGGCACTACGCGCTACGTGCGAGCGCGGGACTCGTCATTACCGAAGCCACTTCCGTCACACCTCAGGGCGTTGGCTATCCCAACACACCGGGCATCTGGACCGAGAAGCAGATTGCCGGCTGGAAAGAGGTGACTTCAGCGGTACACGATGCGGGTGGCCTGATCGTTTCCCAGCTGTGGCACGTCGGGCGAGTTTCCGACCCGGTCTACCACGACGGCCAGCTTCCGGTCGCCCCCAGTGCCATCGCGCCGGACGGCCATGTCACCCGCGTGCGGCCTCAGCGCCCATACACCGTGCCGCGCGCGCTGGAGACCGAAGAAATTCCCGCTATCGTCGAGGATTTCCGGGTGGGCGCCGCAAACGCAAAACGCGCTGGTTTTGATGGCGTCGAGCTTCACGCGGCAAATGGTTACCTGTTCGATCAGTTTCTGCACAACGGATCGAACCTGCGGAGCGACCGTTACGGCGGATCGATCGAGAACCGCGCGCGCTTCCTGCTGGAGGCAATCGATGCATTGCTCACCCTTTGGCCCGCGGACCGCATCGGCGTGCATTTGAACCTGATGTCGAGTTCATACTCGATGCGCGACTCGAATCCGCGCGCGCTGTTCAGTTATGTCGCCGAGCAACTCAACGCGCGCAACATCGCTTTTATTTTCGCGCGCGAGGCGTTGGATCGCGGCGACGATCGCATCGGCCGCGACGTGCGGCGTATCTTCAAAGGGGCCTACATCCTCAATGAAGGGCTAACGAGGGAGAGTGCGGAGCTGGCCATCGAACGTGGCGATGCAGACGCGGCGGCGTTTGGGCGTCCTTTTATCGCCAACCCTGATCTGGTGGAGCGCTTTCGACGCGGTGCGCCGCTCAATGCGGTCAATCCGGAAACCATCTACGCGGACGACGAAAGCGGCTACAACGACTACCCACTGCTCGACGAAGCTGTGTGAAGCAGACGCGCGCATGCAGTCGCTAAAGTTGTATCGAATGCCGCAGCCATTCTTTCACCGCCTCTTTCGAACAGCGATGGCTACGCCAGCCGATATGCGCGTCAGGCCGCACTCCCCACACCGTGCCGCCCGGGGCGCGAAACGCGGTGGTGAATTCGTTTGCCGCATCCGTTAGCACAGTAATCTGCTCATTGGAAGGCACTTCGCATCCCGGTGCCGCGATCAACACCGCGGACGCCAGGCCGTGAAGCAAGGCATCGAGCGCAGCGCAGCCCTCGACGAACGCATCGTATTGCGCGCCGGGTGCCTCGATATAGCCGAGCAAAACATGCCGGCCCCGGCCGACACATTCATGCAGGCGCCGCGCATGCCCGACGAACGCCTGCTGGAGGTTCCCCAGTTCGGGAACGCGGTCGCCGGGCGCGGGTGACGTCACGTCCATGTCGCGACACTCGTCGGCGACGATGCGGCTGCCTCGATAGGTGACGAGCAACTGGGTTTCGCGCATGGCCGGCGTCGCCGCCTCACGAGCGAACACCGCATTCAGCGCCGCGCTCTTCGACCGGACGACGTCGACTCCGACGGGCTGCCGTTCTTCCGAATAGCTCTCGAGCAATGCAGGCTGTGCGAGCCCCTTGGCCGCGAGCGATAGCTTCCACGCCAGATTGTGCGCATCCTGCAATCCCGTATTCATGCCCTGACCGCCTACCGGAGGATGGATATGCGCGGCGTCGCCTGCAATGAACACGCTGCCTTTGGCATAAGCAGGCACGATGCGATGGCTGACACGGTAGACCGATGACCAGCGCATTGACGACAGCTGCGTGCCATCCGGCAAGGCCGGCAGGAGCAGCGCGCGCATGGCATCGAAGTCAGGCGGAGGTCATGCTAAACCGCCTGTGGCTCGATCTGACGCGACTTGCGCCGCCGCCCAATAACCTCGTCTTCGTGATCGATTGCGACGCGTGGGACGGCTATCCGACGCACAAGGCCGATCTGATGTCGTTCCTGAAGACGCAATCCATCCGCAATCTCGTCACGGTTACCGGCGATCTGCACGCGTTCCAGTGCGGCATCGTGCGCGACGTGCCCGATCCGGTGAACGGCACGCCCGTTGCCGTCGAACTCATGACGGCGGGCATCAGCAGCCGGCCTTTCTTCGTCGACGTGCAGCAGGGCGCGGCAGGCACACCGGTTGCGCCGCTGACGTCTTCGCCGATAGCCTTCGACCAGTTCCTGCAACAGAACAACCCCGATTTGCTATATGCCGATCATGACGGCAACGGCTATGCTTCAGCAACCGTGACGCCGGGCCAGTTCGTCGCGATCTTCAATAAGGTGAAAGGGTTGAACAGCGACGGCAGCGCACCGGCCGCGCCGCTCGCACCCGCAGCACCGATTGCCCGCGCGGCCTGTTAGCGTCCCGGATTCACGCGCCTGGTGGTCAGGAAGTCTCAATCGCGGACCGCCACAGTAACCACAATGAGCGCCGAGAAGATCAGCGCCGGGGCGAGATGCCGGAACGGCTCCCGGTTTCGCAGCAACGTGAAGAGCGCGCCAATCATGATCGCACCGGCCAGCGTTAGGCCTAAAACTCTGGTTTGCGGTCCAAGAAGAAGTGCTGCACTGAGTAGCTCGAGAACACCACAGAGCAAGTGAAACCATGCCGGGTAACCCCAGCGCGCGAAGTCGCGCTTCACCGCGCCGCGTCCTGCGAGATTGACCACCCCAGCAACCGCGAACAGAACCGCTACGATCGTCGCGAGAATCGTTTCGAAAGATCCAGTGTTTAGCGCCATCCTCACACCCCGTTGCTTAGCTGAAAGTGCTTCTGTACAGAGAGGTCCGCAATCAGGCCGGGGCCGTGGGGTTCCCACGCAAGAACTTGCCGCGCATGCTGACCGCTTACCGTCTGGTCGAGTGCCAGTGCGTCAGCAAATGGGCCAAGCGATTTGCGAGCATCGTCGAGCGGCCAAGATTCGACGCGATCGGCGCCGACCGAGGCCCGAATCGCTTCACCCATTTCGGCAACGGCAACGGCCTCTTCCGCGACCACGTTGAAGATCTGCCCCGCGACTCGACCATCCCCGCTTGCCGCCCGCTCCACCGCGCTCAGGTAAGCCGTGGCGAGATCATCGACGTGAACGGCAGGCCAGTGGTTGCGACCATCGCCGACGACTCTCACACTGCCGGTCTGACGGACCATGCCGGCAAGCATGCCGAAGATACCGCCGCCGTAACCGTGCACCACCGCCGGCCTAAGGATCACCGCGGCAATCGAGCGGCGTGCCGCCAGCGCCTGCACGCGTTGCTCCACTGCAGGCCGCCACGCGATGAGTGGTGTCGGGTTCAGCGCCGATGCTTCAGTCGCGGGCTCCCCTTCCGTATTGCCGTAGACCCAGGTGCCCGACGTATAGACGAACGCCGTGCCCGGATGCAAATGCGAAAGCATCGCTACAGCCGCGGCCTCATCGGCAGCAGCAGCGAAAGCATCGTTGGTCGACGCCATGTGCATCACGCCATCAGCGACACCGGCAGTCGCAGCAAAAGACTGTGGCTCACGCAAGTCGCCGCCATGCAGTTTCACGCCGAGACGTGCCAGCGCACTGGCGGCCGCCGAGCTCTCCTCGCGCACCAGTGCCGTCACCTGATGGCCGAGGCTGATTGCCTTGCGCGCGACCGCTTGCCCTATGAATCCAGTACCGCCTGTGATGAACAGTTTCAAAGCGTTCTCCAGTGATTGGTTGCGAACTTGAATGGCCACACAAACGAGACTCATCGGTCTCGTTTTGACAAATCTAAACGAGACTGACCAGTCTTGTCAACTACTCGACGATCTGTTATTTATCTCGCATGGACACTTCTTCCCTCCCCGACCTGAGCCCGCTGCAGCGCCGTAAGCGGTCCGCGATCCTCGACGGCGCGAAAACCATTTTTTTAAGTCAGGGTTTTGGCCTGGCAACGATGGACGACGTCGCCGCGGCCGCCGGCGTCGGCAAACAGACGGTCTACCGCCACTTCAAGTCGAAGGAGGCACTCTTCGTTGGTCTGGTGAGCTCGATGTGCGCTCAGGTGGGTGGACTTCTTGCCAACGCTCTGGACGAGCAATCCGATGGAACACCCGAAGTCGAGTTGCGCGAGTTGGGATGGGTGTTGGCGCAAAACCTTATCGCGCCGGATAATCTGCGGCTTTACCGGGCCATCGTTGCTGAGGCCGAGCGTCTTCCGGAACTCGGTCAGGTGTTTTACGAAAATGGTGCAAAGGTCGTGCGCGCCTTCGCCGCAAAAATTCTGCGCAAGCGATTTGACGAATCGACGGCCGCATTGCGGGCAGCGACATTCGTTCAGTTGGTGCTAGGCGACGCGTATCTGGAACTGTCAATTGGCTACACGGTGCCCGATGTTGAAGCGCGCTTTGCGCTGCAGATTGACGAGGCGGTGGAGGCTGCACTTCGCTAAGGAGCGCCACATAAGATGTCGAGCCACAGCATGCGGAGCGCAACAGCGTGTAGCGCGGGAAGCAAGACACCGCTCATCCGATTCCAAACGCATTCGCGCATCGGTTTCCGCATGATCCAGGCGCGCTTCTAAAATTGTGAATGTCGTTTTGCGGCCGAACATCGCCTCATGCGATGGGCATGTCTCCTGCAATCGGCAGTTGCTTTCCCATCTCGAACGCACGAAACCCTCTTTTAACGGCGACGGTGTCGTTAACTTTAGGCGCTCGCCGATAAGGCCGGTAATGCTTTCATCAGAGGCGCATTCGCAAGCTGGCGCAAAACGAAGCTATTCGCGAGATGACGCAAACGATCGATGCTCTTGTCGCGCGCTGCGCAAGCGCAAAGAGCGCAATTGCAACCAGCGTGATCCGACTGATCCCACGCCTATCGATCAGTCTGCCAGCGACGGGCGTAGCAGTCGAGGCGAAGATCGACCCCAGCATGACCGCGACGGACATCACACCGCGAGTCCAGCCGAACTCCGCCGTGATGGGCTTCATCAGCATCGATGTCCAAAACTGCAAGACGGTGACGTTACCGACCTTCAGTCCCGGGAGCGAGCCAAACACGATCCAACAGCGGCTTCTGAACATCCCCATAAGATCAGGAATTACCCGATTGCCACAGGTCTGTTCGGCCCGCCGAATGAGCAGGCCGGCAATCATATCGTCATACGGTTCCCCGGTTCGACGGGCTCAAGCTCAGCCTTCCGCGTCGAGCCTCTCCTCATCAAGCCGATGAAATTCCGGCCGAACATTGATTCACTCAGCCATTAGCGATACCCTAAAATCGTTCGCGATCGTCGATTGCGGGTCAACCTGGAGACAACGTTTCGTGAAGCGAGCGTGGGAACTCTCCTGCATCATCGCCTTGAGCGCGATTCTCAGCGGATGCGGCAAGGACGGATCGCAGAGCACTACTCAGGAACCGGGCGCATCCGCAAGTCAGGCGCTGGCTCAGCTTGGGCAGGCCGGGAGCGAGACACCCGCTGCATCGGGCGCGCAGGAAAGGAGCGTGCTGGCCGCCGTCACCAAGGCGCAGTTGCCGGGGGAAGCAGCCGAGACACTGCGTCTGATAAAAGCGGGCGGCCCTTTCCCTTTTTCCGAGGACGGTGTCCTGTTCCGCAACAGTGCGGTATTGCTGCCGCAGCATCCGCGCGGCTATTACCACACGTACACAGTTCGTACTCCTGGCTCGGCGGATCGCGGGCAGCGCCGCATCGTATGTGGTGGACCGCGTAGGCAGACCGGCGACTGCTATTACACCGACGATTACTACGCCAGTTTCAAACGCATTGCAGAATAGCTTAAGCCAGTAAAAACGCCCTGTGCTACCTATGACGTACGCTTCGGGGGCGTCGTGCTTTCAGAGACCGTGCCGCGATGGCACGATCAGTGGCGGAAGTAACGGGGACCGTCTGCTGCCGCCTCTTCCCGCCTATATTTCGGTCGACTCGGCACAGACCATGTCTGCCTCCCCTTTTGCTCAAAGTACGCCGGTTCAGTAGGTGCCTCCAGGCCGCTTCGACATACCCCTGTGTGGCTCGATGAAGACGTGTCCCAACACCCCGCGTACCAAACAAATATCGCGAGTCACAAAAGCTGACTGTGCCGGCGCTCCATCAATGTCGCGTTCGCTAACTTAATCAGGTCTCCTCGAGCGGGGGAACACCCGAGCTTCGACCACGACTAAGGTCTCTGCCGATGGGCCACCGGTGACATTGAATATCTCCTTGGCGAGGTTAAATAATTATTAATATTTTGGTTCTCAACATTTAATCCCGCCGCACTTGTCATTTTCTCCAGATCAATCAGAAAAATATCATAATTCGACGCTTATCGTTTCATTCAAAAAAAACAATTATCCTTCAAAACGACTAACACCTATCATCGCTCTCAACGGTACAGCCTGTCTGGCGAAGTCGGTCAAACAACCAATTTACGGATCGTTAATGACGAAAATTAATTCGCCACCAGTTTCGCTCAGGACACGCTGATCGTTCCACATAACGGTTTTATTTTTAATAGTTGGCTAACCGGCTGATCCCGGCATAACCGATTGAATTTCAGGCAGCGAAACAATCGCTTTATTTATTCAGTTTCCGCAACGGAGAGGAGCAAACCATGACTGATCTGTCACGACGTAAAATGTTGGTAGGCGCGGCCGCCTCGGCCGCAGCGCTCGGCGTTGCCGCAACAGCCAAGGCTGCCACGTTCGGCAATCCCGACCGGCCGGCCGAAGGTGAAATCAACGCCTTGAGCCCGACGAGCCGTACCGACCCTGGTCCTCAAAACCCCGCAATTGCTAATCAATTCCCGTCGTTCCAGAACCCGCCGGCTACCGACATCAATGGGATGCCGCTATTCTGGGCGTCGTTCAACAACGCGCACAAGCGCTACCAGAACGGCGGCTGGGCCCGTGAAGTTACACAGGATGACTTCGCAATTTCCGAAGACATCTCGGGCGTCAACATGCGCCTTGGAACCAACGGCACCCGCGAGATGCACTGGCACCAGCAGGCCGAGTGGGCCATCATGCTGGACGGCAAATGCCGCATTACCATCCTCGACGAGCAAGGCCGCCCGCAGGTAGCCGACGTCAAAACCGGCGATCTCTGGTATTTCCCTCCGGGTTTGCCGCACTCGCTGCAAGGCCTCGGACCTACAGGTGCGGAATTTCTGCTCGCGTTCGACAACGGCCGCGCATCGGAATTCAACACGCTTCTACTAACGGATTGGATTGCCCACACGCCGCCGGACGTCCTGGCCGCTAACTTCAACGTACCGGCCGACGCCTTCAAGAACATTCCGGTCGACAATCTGTGGATTTTCCAAGGTTCAGATCCGGGTCCGCTGCCAGCCGCGCAACGTTCAGTGGCGACACCTCTTGGCCTGCCGGAGCACCCGTTCATTTTCTCGCTGGGCGATATGGCGCCGACGAAGGAGACCAAGGGTGGATCGGTGCGGATTGCCGACAGTCGCAATTTCAAGGCCTCGGCAAACGTCGCAGCCGCCCTGGTTACGGTCAAGCCGGGTGGTATGCGCGAACTGCACTGGCACCCGAACGCGGACGAATGGCAGTACTACATCAAGGGCGAAGCCCGGATGACGGTATTCGATACGGGCCCGAAAGCGGCCACCGCGGACTTCCGCGCGGGCGACATCGGCTACGTAAAGAAGAGTCTCGGTCACTACGTGCAGAACACGGGCAACACTGACCTCGTGTTCCTGGAAATCTTCAAGGCGGACCACTTCGCCGAAGTGTCGCTTTCCGACTGGCTGACGCACACGCCGCCGCGGATGATCATGGATCATCTGAACGTTACTGCGGAGACCATCGCTCGGTTCCCGAACAACCGTCCCGACGTTCTGCCGATTTAAATTGCAGTTGCCGTTCCTCTGCTCAGCCGCCGCCCGGGCATCAAGCTATCCGCCCCGGGCGGACCGTTGAGAAAGGTACAAAGCGAGAGCAATCGACTACCCGGTGGTTTCCGGCCAAGCCGACCGCACGGGTAGTATTCCATTGGCAATCAACTGGGAATCAAGGAGAAGGTGAGATGGGTTCAATAAGCATTTGGCATTGGCTAATCGTTGCGCTAATCGTCGCGCTGATTTTTGGCACGAAGAAACTGAGAACGGTCGGTGGCGATCTCGGATTAGCTGTCAAAGGCTTCAAGGATGGATTGCAGAGCGAACCGGCGAGTCCCACCGATGCGATGACTTCGTCGCTCGTTTCGAGCGACCAGCAACACGCAAGAGTTGGAGACGTCGCGAAAGTTGCAACGTCTCCGGTCCCGAACGATCACTGACCGAGGCGGCTCACCATGGGACCCGAAGAACCAGCGGGCCCAAACATTTCGTCGCGGCGCACGAATCGCTTTACGGCCAACTCCGGGAATACGCATCCACTGCAAGATAGCTTCTATGCAATGGCTGATAGAAACGCAGCTTCAGTGCCAACGTGGCTAAGCCTACCTATCCGTGTTGAACCTTCTTCGAGCAGAAAGTGCTTAAATGCTTCGGCTACCGGAGAGAGTTGCTTATCCGCACGATGCACGATACGCCACTCTCGCACGATTGGAAGCCCAACTACATCAAGCACGACAAGCATTCCCGCCTTCAGTTCAAGATCGACGGTATGCGCGGACAAGAAGCTGATGCCCATTCCCGCGATCACAGCCTGTTTGATCGTCTCAGTATTCTTGATCTCGATCGGCTCGCTATCCTTGTCGAACCCATCCGCTATCCCTTCCTCCATCACACCCCATGTGTCGGAGCCTTTCTCTCGAACGATAAAACGCTCCTTCGTCAGTTCGCAAACTGGAATCTCCCGCTTGTCCGCGAGTCGATGAGACGGCGACGCAACAATCAGGAATGGATGCGGTGCAAATGTCTCACTGACGATTCTCGGGTCTGCTGGCGCGCCGACCATCACGGCGAGGTCGATGCGATTCTCGTCGAGTTGATTCAACAACTGATCCCGATTCTCGACTGCCAGTTCCAACTTGACTCCCAGATTCTTCTCGTTGAAGTGGGCAAGCAAGCGCGGGAAGAAATAGCCGCCGGCACTGACCACGCCGATGTTCAGGCTACCACCGTTCATACCCCTCAGCCGTGCCAGTGCCTCCTCCACCACACGGAAGCGTTCGATGATCGCTCGCGTGTGATGCACCATTTCTCGTCCCGCGGGCGTAAGGAAGATTCGTTTGCCGAGTTGTTCGAACAGCGCGACACCTGCGTGCTCCTCCAGATGTTTGATCTGCGTAGAAACGGCCGGCTGCGAAAGATTTAACTCGTCCGCCGCTCGCGAGAAGCTTAGGCGCCGAGCTACGGTTTCAAAGGTTTTTAGCTGACGCAGAGTCGCATTTTTCACAATAGTTTCGCCAAAATTTATGAACGCGCCGAGAATATGAGGCGCCTCCAACACGCCACACTCCCGAACCGGCAGTTGAGGCAAATTCGATGCACCCTCTTGCCGGCGCGCTGTGACGGCTGCCATGCCACGATCGTGGGAGTCCAGGAATACGCCTTAGCATAGACCGCAAGGGACTGTCGGCGTATATCGCGAACATTGCGAATGTTTCATGTTTGCCGCCTCCAGCTTATGCAATACGGCCGCCGCGATCGTAATTCGGGACCTCTGCGTCAGCGAGGAACGGGACGAAATGCGCGACTCTCCCCCAACATCACAACGGCCACGGAGATCGTGCCCCGAATTAGCCAGCGAATCTTTATCGCAAGTCCAGGCGCGCGTAATCAACGGGTAAGGTTCGATGCCCAATCCCCACAACGCGGAAATATTGTGCCGACGCCACAGTGCGAAGCTACTGCGCAGGGCTCCGTCGCTATTCGACGGTGCGAGCCCTCGCAAAGTCACTGTGCTTCTTTTCTCGTCCCCAATGTGTGCTCTCTGTCCAGTGCAGGACCGCACTAACCTTGTCTCCGGTTCCAGCGATATAGCCCTCGGAAATGCTGGAACCCTTAGCCGACCGTTTCACGGTCGGCCCTTTTTTGCGTGTAGCCAGTGAATGACGCCGCAGCGCTTTGTGCGGTGCGGCTAACGTATGCGGCCGCACGAACGTGCGTTTAACCCGAGGCGGCCCTAACGCCCACCGATCACTTTTCGCCTGGCAGAACTCTTGTGATGTCGTTTTCGCTTCCAGTTACCGTCCGTCTTTCTAATCACGACGTCGCAAATACGTCGCTCGATGCAGAGACTGCAGCGCTCCACATGGATTCGTGTCGGCCGCGTCCAGCTTTGTCGTCCACGGCAGGATTGCCGTGGGATTCCAACCAACCGCCAATGTCGCGCCGTTTTACCGCTCTTGTGCGCGTTGATCTGGCCATCCGGTTGTCCGCAACACACCCACCAATCGATCGCTTAGCCGAGACATGGCCCGCAAAGCAAAATCTGACATTGCAGGACTTTTTACGGTTCGAAGGTGATACATGCGGGGGACGCACGAGATGACCATGTCGCGCGTGCTGACAATCGAAGACGACGAGATCATGGGAAACGAGATCGTTCGGGAACTGCAGAGCCGCGGATACTCGGTCGATTGGGTGGACGGCGGTCAGGAGGGTATGGTACGGGCGATCAGCGCCGAGTATGACCTGATTACCCTGGACCGTATGCTGCCTGGCATCGACGGGCTGACTATCCTGACCACCATGCGCGGCGTCGGCATCCGTACGCCCGTGCTGATGCTCAGCGCGCTGGGCGATGTCGATGAACGCGTGCGCGGCCTGCGAGCAGGCGGTGACGACTACCTGACCAAGCCGTTCGATCCCGACGAGATGGCCGCGCGTCTGGAGGCACTGTTGCGCCGTAACCAGGCGCCGGGCACTCAGGCTCAGACAACGCTGTCGGTGGGGCCGCTCGAACTCGACCTGATCTCCCGCAAGATGCGACGCGACGGCGAAGAGATTGAACTGTTGCCCACCGAATATCGTGTGCTCGAAATCCTGATGCGCAACGCCGGAAAGACCGTCACGCGAACAATGCTCTTCGAAACCGTCTGGGGTTACCACTTCGATCCAGGTACCAACCTGATTGACGTGCACATGGGTCGGTTGCGCAAGAAGCTCGACCCGTCCGGAGCGAAACCACTGATCAAGACCGTACGCGGCGCCGGCTATATTCTTGAATGAGAACTACCTTGGTGGACGTTTCACTTCTGACGCCATTGCCCCTGCGGTGGCGATGGCACTCAACGACATTCCGGCTGATGACCGCCTACACGGTGCTCTTTTCGGTTTCTGTCATGTTGCTGATCGGATTTATCGGCTGGATCGTGGCAGGCACCATGGAGCACGAAACCGACGTCGTAATGCACTGGCAACTGATCTATTTCGATTCGATGCCGCATGGCGATCTTGCAGAGGCCATCTATCGACGCATCGAGCACGAGCGCATGCACTCGAACTATTACGGCCTGTTCACTGCGGACGGTCAGCACGTTGCTGGCGACATCCTTGTCTTCCCGCCGGGACTACCGGTGAACCGCACTGGCGTAACGCTGGACAGCCTGGCGGTTGCAGGTGCAGGGCGAGCGCCAGTGGCGCGAGTCATGGCGGAGCAGCGCGGCGACGGCGAGAGGCTGGTGCTTGCCCGCGATCTTACCCACGTCCTGAGGATTCGCCAAAGGATCATCAACGCGCTCATCCTGGGTGGAATACTTTGCATGGTCACGGGCATCGCTGGTGGTTTCGCGTTGAGCCTGCGACAGTTGGGCCGCCTGAAAGCGATCCGGCACACGACACAAATGATTGCGCAGGGCGACCTCGGCCAGCGCCTGCCGACCGGAGGGCGCGACGAAATCGACATGCTGGTGCATCTGGTCAACCATATGCTCGAGGAAGTGGAACGTCTGATGAATGAGGTGAAGGGCGCCTGCGACGGTATCGCTCACGACCTGCGTACGCCACTCGCTCGCATGCACACTCTGCTTGGGCAGGTTGCGGAGCGCACCGGGGAACATGAGGACCGGGAACTGTCGCTTCTGGTGGAGCGGGCCCGCGTCGAGACGACTGCACTCCTCGACCGCTTCCGCGCTATGCTGCGCATCTCTGAAATTGGCACTCTACAGCGGCGCGGGGGCTTTGCCTCATTGCAACTCGAGACCCTGGTTCGTGAAGTTGGCGACCTTTACGAACCATTAGCGGAGAGTCGCTCGATTCAGTTCATCGTGCGAACGCGGGACGTCGGCACCATTCGCGCGGACCGCAACCTGTTGTTCGAGGCGCTGTGCAATCTGCTGGACAACGCTCTGAAGTTCACGCCGACTGGCGGAACAGTGCGGATTGAACTCAATCCGACGCCGGCCGGCCCCAAGGTGGAAGTGATCGACAATGGGCCGGGCATCCCACCGGCAGATCGTGACGCCGTGCTTCAACGCTTTTATCGAAGCGAACGCACTCAACATATCGCCGGTTCGGGACTAGGACTCAGCATTGTATCGACGGTCATGCGCGTGCACGACTTTACAATCAGGCTACATGATGCAGCGCCGGGTACCAGGGCAACCATTGAATGCTGGTCACGGATACTCGCCTGATTCGCGCGAACTCCACCTTCCATCGAGACCATCACTATATGCGCATTCTTCTCGTGTCACCTCAACATAGGGAGTCCGCTTGGCTATGCAAAGCATTTCGCGAAAGTGCGCATAGCCTGCGATGCTCGGATGACCTCCACGACGGCATTCTGACTGCTTCGACAGGATCGTTTGACGCGATAGTCCTAATGATCCTTGACCCCTCTTCGTATTCAGAGTTGGTAACGGCGTTACCTCAATTTGAAACCGCCGCCGAGGGCGCAGTGATTGTCGCGGTGCTCGGCGCCGCTAAATCCAGCGACAGAATTGCATCACTACGTGCTGGCGCAGATGCATGCTTTACCTATCCGTATTCGTATATCGAGATGCATGAGCGGATGCAGGTTTTGCATCGCACAACCACAGTTCGACGCCGGCGAAACCAGTTACCGCCCCCATTCCGACTTGATCCGCTAAAACGAGAGCTGGTCGACGGTAACCGGCGTCTCCCGCTCACCAAGAGAGAATATCTGGTACTTGAATGTTTGATGCGCCAGTTCGACGTACCTGTGCGGCACGATGAGTTGCTCCGCTACGCGTGGCCGGAAAAGGACGACATTGATTTGTCTACAGCGAGTCCTCTGGTTTGGCGCTTGCGCCGCAGACTCAAACAGCATTTGCCCGACATCAACATCGCCACCGTTAGCTGTTATGGCTATCAACTCACCAGAACACCGATTTGCGTACCAGCGTCCGCGCAAGATCCACGCTCCCAGCGCGCCGCAAACACTTGACCCGCAGTGCAAGCAAAAATAAATTCCAGAACGCGAAAGCACATCTGATTCCGGAAAAACCAAACTTAAAAAGCGGAGCGACGGCAGCCCAGGCGGGACGGTTCTGCGCAGTGTTAAACGCGCTGTCCCACCGGGCGAGTGCGTTCCCACCTGTTCACGAACCGAAATACGGCTGACAGAAATCGGGCGGACCGACGCAGCCGTCCGGACCATTTGGGCCAGCGCTGGCGCAGCCGGACAACAACAGCCCCACTGCCATACCGACGGCCACCAGACATACAGATCGCGTTATCAGCTTACGGATTTTCACTATGTTCTCCAGTACGTCAAAAATGAACGTGTACCTCGTCCCCGCCGTTGCAAGCTTGGCAGTCCACGGCCCTGCACGCAGGTGACCATGAGCAACACGCTGCTCGCGAGGCGGAACGCTGACCAGTCTGCTCAAACGCCTCTAGCCCTTCAGGACGCGATGCGCGCTTGAGATAGTCAGAGCCTCGCTGGTCAGGGATGCGCGTAGACGGTCGAGTTGAGATAAGCAAGTTGCCCGTCCTGCTCTGCATGGACCAGTTCCTGGTACACTTCAGCTCGCGTCTTCTCGTGCAGAGGCTGCCCATACGCGGGCAGCGACTGGCTTTGCGCCGTAGATTGATCGTTCGATGCGACCTGTGCGACAACGGACTTGCCTGGAACGTTCGATGGATTCGACTGCGCAAATGCCGAAGCAGTGGCGGTAGCGGCGAACATGGCAACAACAATCGTCAGGTATTTCATTTCAGTCATCCTTATAGCGTTAAGTCGATTTTCCGAAACATGATCTTTGAATCACTCATCGATCGGATAACAATAAGGATAACGAACGCGCTTTATCAGCACCATGCAACGAAGATGAAATCGCATTTAGTTTTCTTCCAGCAATGTGAGACTAATCGCGTTTCTCTCAACCAGGCCATACGAAACAGCGTTGTCGCCGGCAAGCGGCGGCAGACTCCAAGTTAGTTATTAAATTTTCTTTAACGATATCGACGCGATTGAAGTTCGTCGCACTCCAATGAGTGGTCCGCGGTCGTAGTGGTCTGCAACTGCACGCACTGCTCTAGCAGTTAAGGCCTGCGTCTTGCGGCTATGCAACCGCCAGCACCAAAGTTACCGCTCCTAGGCACCTGCGAGAAGCAAGGGCGGCAATCAAGGCCAATTTCGCAGATCCGGTCGACTACGACAACGGAGATCTTCGACATAAAGAATGTTTCACGGTTACGGAGAACGACTGTTACCCGCCGATTCTCATAATAGCGATGCGTGTGTGTATCTTCCCTCTGCGCTTATCGGCCAGGCTGCGTCCGCACAACTTCCAAGAATCGGAGTTTTTCGTGTTCAGTGAGATAAATTTCCACATCCCCGGACAGTTGCGCCCTCGGCAGCTCATTGGCATCGTTTTGTTCGTTGCCGGTGTCGCCGTCATGACAAGCGGCATAGTCAGCCGTCTTCACGAAGTACAGGGACTCGCCACGTGGCCTGCCTCACAAGCAATGCCTTCCCCGAACATGGTTCATACAGTAGCCGCGCATGCCGGCGGAGATTGATATCCGCACCGGCATGGTACGCATCAAATCGACTTCCCTTCCCCACAACGCTGCGTATTTGCGCGCTACCCTAAGCTCGGGGTAGCGCTCCGCTCGTCGCGGCGTCATTAAAAAAGCCGTTGACCATGCCGCCGTTAGCTGCCACTTCTCTTCTCAGCTGTCGCACTGGGTTGTCTGCTAACGAACAGCCGTGCCGCGATGATTCCAGCTTCGTACAGGACGATCAATGGAACGGCGAGAATCAGCTGGGAAAAGACGTCGGGCGGCGTCACCACGGCAGACACGACGAATGCCGCGACAACCACATAGGGGCGGATTTCCTTGAGCTTAGCGACAGTCAGTAAGCCGAGCCGCACCAGCAGTATCACGAAGATCGGGACCTCAAACGTGACGCCGAACGCAAGAAACATCGTCATCACGAAACTAAGGTAGTTGTCGACGTCGGTGTTCATTGCTGCGCCCAATGGCGCGTTGTAGTGCGCCATGACGCGAAAAATCGTCGGAAACACGACGAAGTACGCGAACGCCATCCCGCAGAGGAACAGCGTGTAGCTGGTTCCGACGAGCGGCGCGACCAGCTTTTTCTCGTTCTGGTAAAGACCGGGGGCGACGAACGCCCAGATCTGATACAGCACAAACGGCAATGCGATCACGAACGCCACGAGCATCGTCACTTTCATCGGCACAAAGAATGAGCCTGTGACATCGGTGACGATCAACTTGCCATCCTTCGGAAGGTTCATCATCAACGGGCGGGCGAGCAGCTTGAATATGTCGGGAGCCCAATAGACGAGTCCGAGAAACACAACAATGATGGCCATGCTTGCGCGGATCAAGCGGTCGCGTAGTTCGACGAGATGCGACACGAAGGTTAATTCTGATCCTTCTACCCGGGCTTGCTGAAGTTGGCTCATACCGGCCCTCGATTAAAAAGTAGGAAGCTAGACATTGAAAAATCTTTCTCTGACGGCTGGATATGCCGACGGGTGGCGAGCCACGCGAGCAGCAACCGATTGCACGTGCCTACGGCGTGCGGCGGTGCGCTTGTACCAGGTCGGCGTGACCGCCTGCTTCCCACGCCAGTTCCTGCACCTGGTTCCCGTGGCGGTATCACCGCGCCACGAGGCGACATCCGGCGGGGCTGACAATGGAAGCGGTGCTGCAGCTTGCTCGGCCTCCGGCGATTGCGTAGAACCGCCATTCCACGCAACCTCGAGATCCGCCTTCTGTTCACGCAGATTCTCATGAATGGCATTCTCGATGTTCGTCGCGGCCACCGCAAACTCGCTCTTCACCTTCTGCAGTTCATTGAGTTCGATCTCGCGCGTGACTTCGTCTTTCACGTCGCTGATATAGCGCTGCGCCCGCCCAAGGAGCGCTCCGGCCGTGCGCGCTACGCGTGGTAGCCGCTCCGGCCCCAGTACGACCAGCGCAACCACGCCGATGACTGCCATCTTGGTAAGACCTAGATCAAGCATGGAGATGTCCCGTCAGCACATGACTGTTTGTCGTTCAATGAATTTCGCCGGGCTCAAAGGTTTCTTCGGTCTCGACCTCAACTGTTTAGTTTCGCGGCGACTCTGCGCGCTCGGCATGAGTCGCTGTCTCGACTTCCTTTATGCCTTCCTTGAAGCCTTTTACCGCGCCACCCAAATCGCCGCCAATGGTCCGAAGCTTTTTCGTACCGAAAACCAGCGCGACAAGCACCAGAACAATCAGCCAATGCCAGATACTTAGTGAACCCATTAAGACTCTCCTTGATCCCGCCGCATTAATTTTGTGCGGCGAGAGTTTGATTTGACCAGGCGGTCGAATGCGAAGCGCTTGTGCACTTCAATGGAACAGCGAATGTCGAGGCAGACAAGCCCTGCACTTTACTGATCGTGCCGGGCACGAGACAGTGCCACGCCCGCCGCCGCTACAGCAGCAAGAAGCGTTGTCACATTGCCCTGCGTATTACATCTTACGTATTGGCTACTTTCTGTTTGACATAGCCTGTCAGCCACCATGAAAGCCGGGGATGCTCACACCAAACGTTTGCAGAATCAGAACGATGTTGAGCACAAAAATTACCGAAGTTCCAAGAATCGCCGCCGCGCTAACCAGCCGGCCGGTGGCGAACACCCCCATGATGTCGCGCCTGCGGGTAAAGATCACCAGCGCAATCATCGGCATGGGAAGGGCAAGACTCAGGACCACCTGACTATAGACCAGTGCATTAGTGGCATTCACGCCCAACGCGACCACCACGAAGGCCGGCGCCATCGTCAGTAAGCGGCGAAGCAACACAGGAATATGAAAGCCGACAAAACCCTGCATGATCATTTGCCCCGCCATCGTTCCCACGACCGAACTGGAAACGCCGGACGCAAGGAGCGAAACGAGGAAAATCGCGGCAGCCCCTGCGCCGAGCAACGGCGTCAACGTATGGTAAGCCGTTTCAATTTCCGCAATGTCGGGATGGCCCACGTGAAATGCAGCGGACGCCATCACAACCATCGCCATATTGACGAGGCCTGCAAGCGTGAGCGCAATAATCACCTCACGATTGGAGAAACGCACCAGCTTACGGCGTGCATCCTCGGTACGTGCAGGCGCGCGGTTCTGGGTCAGGCCAGAGTGCAGATAGATGGCGTGCGGCATGACGGTGGCGCCGATAATCCCGACTGCGACTGTGACCGCCTGGCTCGAATGCAACGTTGGCACGAAGGTCCCACGCGCGGCTGCGGCCCACGTCACATGAACCATGAACAGTTCAACGAGATAGCACATGGCAATTGCCGCAACGAGCCCCCCGATGATCAGCTCGATTGGTCGGAATCCCTGCCTTTCAGCCAGTAATATCGCGTAGGTCACCACTCCTGTTACTACCATGCCGTCGATCAACGGCAGGTGAAACAGGAGCGACAAGCCAATTGCCCCGCCAAGGAACTCCGCCAGATCCGTTGCCATCGCGGCAATTTCACTGACGCCCCACATTGCATAGACCACCGGCATCGGGAAATGCTCGCGGCACATCTCAGCGAGATTCCGATTGGTCACGATACCGAGTCTGGCTGACAGCGCCTGGAACAGCATGGCAATGACGTTCGCTGCCACGACAACCCAGAGCAGGGAATAGCCATACCGTGCGCCCGCTTGCAGGTTCGTGGCGAAGTTGCCCGGGTCCATGTAGGCGATTGATGCCACGACAGCTGGACCGGCAAATATCAATTTGCTGAGACCGCCAGCCCTTCGACCGGCCAGCACTTCATTGATTGCGCTTACCGTCCGATCCGACAACCTTAGCGGGACTTGTCCACTATTCATTATCAAATCCTCTTAGAAACTCACCGTCAGAAACGGGCGTCGGACGAGCAACCGACCGTCACGGCCTGGTTGTTTCAAAACGCGACGACCGCGCATGGATTCAGTTAAAGGTGAGGATATGTGCGAGACAATGGAACAGGAATGGCGTGATTATGAAAAAAAGTTAATCGTGCAACCGATGGAGCAGATCGTCGGTTCGCGATCCAGGCGGGGCGTTTTGCGCATGACGTAATTCACGCGCGTCAGCCCCGCCCGCTAATCACTTGATGGTGGTGTAAAAAGGCGCGTCCTTATCGAGCAACGCCGTGCGGATAAAATGTAGATAGCTAAGAATTCGTTGCATTCGATCACGCTTTTCACGATTCTCGCCCAACTCGCCGAGTAGGAACTGCGCTATCCGGATCGCCGCTTCGACTGACGCCAGTGCTCGCGTGAGTCGAGCCGTGTCCGGCCGCTCGAATAGGTCTGCCAGATCTCGACTCACCGAATCCAGCACTGTGTCCCATCCCGGTTGCAATCGCGCTGCGTATGGCATATCGACCGTCTCGTTCCGAAGATCGATGACCGAGTTTCCCACCTCAAGAAGAACGAGCATCCATCGTAATGTATCGCGATGCTGTTCGGAGCGTTTCATCAGTAGGATTCGCAACTGGAACATCAGATCGTGCGTGCTCGACTGAAACTTCTGGTTGAGTCCGACGAGCGCGCCCTCACATGCGAGCGCCATCTGTCGCCGCAGATCCCGCTTGATCTTTTCAATCCGCCACGACATCTGCGTCGGGAAAATCACTGCAAAGACGATGCAGGATACGAGCATGCCCGCGACCACGGCGATGCCGTTATTGATGATGAGATCCGGTGTATAGACGACTACGTTGTCCGGACCGCCCAGCAGACAAAAAAAAATGCCAAAAGCGGTCCCATAGCCAGCAGCGCCAGGCCGCATCGACAGAAACGCACCGAGGCCAAGCAAAGGCGTCAGTACAGCGCACAGCAGCGGAAACCCTTCGATATTCGGATATACGAAGCAGGTAAAGACGTATCCCACCACAGTTGCAAAGGCCACACCCACCGCCATTTGCGCAGCAACCTTAGACGTGTTTGGCGCTGTGGAAGTGAGCGCGCACGTGACCGCGGCCCCAATCACAGCGAAGCCGCCGCTCGGCCAGTTAGTCGCGATCCAGAATGCCCCTACTGCCCCGACCGCCACCACCGTCCGCAAGAACGTAAACGCGACTGCATACGCGTTGGTCTTGACGACCTGTCTTGTCACAGATCGCTCGAGCACATGCTTCTGGTCAATCAGCGACGCGTATGTTTCTGTATAGCGCTGGAATTCCTCGACAAAACGATAAAGAAGCTCCATCGTCGTATCGAAGTCGAGCAATAGTTCCGGCACAGCCGTCTCCAGCGAGCGCCGCGTCTCGCGTGCACGTGTCGGCAACGTTGTCCGGAAGCGATCGAGTTCAATCGCCGCCCTCGCCGCCCGCGCTTCGTCGGGTTTCATCGGATCTTTCCGACTGACTAGCAAACCCGAAAGCTCGCCAAAATATGGCCGCACAGCTTCCATAACCAGTCTTGCTCGCCCCGTTCGCATGCGGTTCGACAGTTGATGAAGCGCGTGCAAACGCGTGCAAGCGTTCATGAATTCGCTATTGAGTCGAGCTAGCCGTCTGGTTCGGACGCGTGTGTTCGGATCCTCGAAAGAGGCAAACCCGCGGGCCCCCTCGAATCCCACAATCTGATCGACCAGATCGGCAAACCGACCTTCGTAAACGTCGCTTTCAACCCGCTCGGCGAGAACGCTCGCGGCGAAGACAGAAAAGTTGGTATAGCGTGTGCGCAGGATGTTCCGCAATACGGTGCTTGATCGCAGCGGTAGAACCAACGCGCTGACTGCGCTGGAACAAAGAATACCGATCGTGACTTCGGCGGCGCGTGTCATTGCGCCCATAAACAGACCGCCTGGCTCCATGACCGTTGGAATGCCAATCAGTGCAGCGGTGTATCCCGCGAGCACGAATGCGTACCACTGAAAATGGCGATACCGGAGCGCAGCAGCAGTACAGGCACCGATCCATACCGTTATCCCCAGCATATAGAGTTCGGGCTGTTGCGCGAAAATCCCGCCTAGCATCAGTGCGGCGACCATCCCGAGCGTGGTCCCAACGACTCGATAGAAACTTTTTGCCAGAACCATGCCACCGAACGGCTGCATCAGGACGACCACAGTGGCCATCGCGGTGCGCGGGCTCGACAATTCCAGTAGCATCGCAATGCCCAACGCGAGCAACGCGGCGGTCGCAGTTTTCAGCAGATATAGCCAGACGCCGCCGTCGCCAGCGATCCACGCTGCGGCACCTATCCTTGTCGCGCGCACCCAGACAGACAATCGGGAAAATCCGGCCGGGGTTCGGCGTGCCACTTTCTCGTCGGTTATAAACACAAAATCCTTCCCTCGCGCGGGTGTTCATCACCCGGGGCTCATCATAGGCAGGAGCATAAGGTGGAGCGCCCGGCGCTGAAGAGCACAAATAGGCGGACCTGCCCCGAATACAGTCATCGGCTCTTTTGAATTGTCCGAAGTCCAGCTTCACATAGCCCAAACCACGCCGATTACCGGAGCGTGTATGCATCGGCCTGGCGCTGCCGGATAACTGTGATCTACTTCTCGCATCCTTTCTGTACCCGTGTGCTCAAGAGAACGGCAACGATACTTGACGCCATCTTTACCCTCCATACCCATATGAACGGCATGAGCAATTTCCCCTCGACGACCGCGCGCGTGCGTGTCCACTTTGACCGCTTCCTGAATGTCGTCGAACTGATCGGACTGGTCCTGATCGGTCTCGCTACGACGTTCGCCATGGTGCAGGAAACGTACAAGGTGCTGCTATCGGGGCAGGTGACGCTGACCGACCTATTGTTAATGTTTTTGTATCTCGAAGTGTTGACGATGGACGCGCGATATCTTCGCCTCGGTCAGCTTCCCGTCCGGTTCCCGCTCTACATCGCGATGGCTTCGCTGGCACGTGATCTAATCCTTCGCTTCGGAGACGCGGGTGAAATGCACATGCTAGCGACCGCCTTCGGTATTGTGATGCTCGCCGCCGGGATATTCATTCTTCGCTACGGACAGCACAAATACCCGGCTAGCGACGACGAGGGCCGCGAAGAGTTGCCTAAACGAACGGCGCGGTGACAATGCCGTCCGACACTCGCGAAAGCCGGTCGGCCAGCGATCCGGGCCGTGCGAGCACCTGAGCGCAGTGCCCCGGATAAATACAGGTTGCGAATGGCTGGTGCAGCGCTCCAGCCCGCCGGCATGATCATCTGGTCGCGATGACCACCGAACACGTGGTGCCCGCGGTCAATACCTGGCCGTTTGGGACAGTGTCGATCTTGATGCGCACAGGCACGCGCTGTGCCAGGCGCACCCAGTTGAACGTGGGGTTCACATCAGCCAGCAGGTCGCGGCTCTGCGGATTGTCGCGATCATAGATACCGCGCGAGATGCTCTCCACGTGTCCTTGCAACACACCGCCGCTCATGAGGCGTATCTCGGCTTTGTCGCCGACCATCACATGCGGCAGCTTGGTTTCCTCAAAATACCCATACACCCAGAACGAATTGCTATCGACGATGGCCAGCTTCGGGGTACCCACGCTCGCATAGTCGCCGCGAAACGTTTCAAGATTGGTGACATAGCCATCCACCGGCGAGAGCACCCGCGTGCGTTCGAGATTGAGCTTCGCGGCGGCCAGCGTGGCCAGTGCCTGCTGATAGGCCGCATCTGCAGCCGACGCCGTATCGGCCGCGTCTTCGCGACCCTCTTTCGAAACGACGAGACTGTCCAGATCCGCGCGCCGTTGTGCATTGTCGCGACGCATCTGCAGCTCGGCTTTACGTGCGGCCACCGCAGCCTCGGCCTGCTCGACGGCGATCTGGTAGTGCGAAGGGTCGATCTGCATCAGCAGGTCACCCTTCTTCACCAGCTGGTTGTCGTGCACTGACAGACCGACAATCTCGCCTGAAACGTCCGGCGCAATGTTGACGATATCGGCATTCACCCGCCCGTCGCGGGTCCAGGGTTCATCCATGTAGTGAACCCATAAGAGACGGCCAATCAGGATCGCGGCCGCGAAAACGACGGCCGTCGCGATAAAACCCAGAGAATTTCGGATGATCATGATTGGACTCTAATCAACGATAAACGGCGAGACCTAGCACGCCACATACACACACGAGAAGACTGGCCCGAAACAGGTTGGGGTGCCAGACGATGCGATACAGGGCCGTATAGGCAATCACACGATCGAGCAGCCAGCTCAGCGCGGCGCCGGCAATGAACAACAGCACAATGGTCGGCACGTACGCATCCAGGACAGCGACTTCACGTGGCATGGCGAACTCCTTGTTGCGCTTCGGCTCGCGAGCCCGGCAGCGTCTGGACCGTCTTCGGACTGTCGCTGGGTTCGGCGAGGCCACCGCCTAGCGCTGTCATAAGCGACGCGTACACGGAGAGGCGCTCGGCCTGAATGTGCGCGACGCCTTGCTGGACATGCAGCAACTGGCTCTGTGCGACCAGCACGTTCAGATAGTCGGTCAGACCGCGTCGGTAGCCTTCCCTGGACAGCTCATAGTTCTTGCGTGCGGTCGCAACCGAACGCCTGGCATCGTCTTCCTGTGTATCGAGCGAGCGGATCCGCACGACCTGATCGGCAACGTCCTTCAACGCGCTAACGATGGTCTGGTTATAGCGATCCACGGCCTCGTCGTAGCCCGCGTCCGCGGCGCCGAGTTGCGAGCGCAGCCGGCCGCCGTCGAAGATCGGCAGCGCCAGTGCGGGGCCAGCGGTCCAACTGCCGGCCGCCGAGCGCAGGAACTCGAACATCGGGCCGGCCGCCGCATAGCCGCCGATCGATGCCAGCAGATTGATGTCCGGATAGAAGTTGCCCTTCGCAACGTCGATGCCGCGTGCCTGGGCCGCCACCGTCCAGCGTGCCGCGACGATGTCGGGGCGATGGCCGAGCAGGTCGACGGGCAAGGCCGACGGCAGTCCGGCGGGCACGGACAGCGCGAGCGTCGGCCGCGTGATCGGGTCACCCGCGCCCGGGCCCTTGCCTGCAAGCGCCGCTAGCTGGTTGCGGCCCAGCGCGATTTCTTCTTCGAGCGCGTCGATCTGGCGCTCGTACTCGGGCAGCGGCGTTTCTGCCTGGCTGACGTCGAGCTGCGTGCCGAGACCGCCGTTCAGACGGCGCGTGGCGAGATCGACGATCTGCTGCTGCTGTTGCAGCGTGGCCTTGGCGATATCGAGCAGCGCGTAATTCATCGACATGCCGATGTACGTGCGCACCACGTTCCCTTCCAGTTCGAGCTGCGCGGCGCGTTCGTCTGCGGCGCTTGCATGCGCGATATCGAGCGCCCGCTCGGCGGTGTTCTTGTCCTTGCCCCACAGGTCGAGGTGATAGGACAACCCGAGGGTGCCGGTGTTGTTCCACGTGTTCGCATCGGCGAACGGACCCGGACCGTACCAGTCATTGTCCGGCCAGTGTTGCCGCTCGATCGACAGATTGCCGTCGACCTGCGGCGAGAGTGCCGCGCGCGCCACGCCCGCCATCGACTGCGCCTCGCGCACCCGTGCCTGGGCAACGGCGAGCGTTGGATTGCCGCCCTGAGCCGCCTTGATCCACGCGTCGAGTTGCGGATCGTTATAGGCACGCCACCAGTCGGCAACAGGCCACTGCGCGTCGGCATTGGCTGCACGCACGGCGGCGCCGGCATCAAGAGAGGATGCGTCGATTCCGCGTGCTTGTGGGGCGATACCTCGGGTACTGGCACAGCCGGCGATGACTAGCGAGATCGTAAGAACGGCGAGCGCGGCGATCCCTTTCTGTACAGGAATCTGCACGATTTCCTCTTCAATTATCTATAGAACCCAGGTTGTCATTGTTTCTTGCGACTGGGCGTAATAGTGCCGCGTTGTCGAAGAGCAGAAAGTAGACAGTTTGTGCATCCGGCGGAAGACACAGCCGAGATCGCATATGTACCCTGTCAGCTCATTTGCCGGTTCGGTCAGTTAGTCAGTTAATCGAACGGTTACGATGAGTACGCTGGTACGGACCCTGGCCTCACTGGAGGAAGCCGGGCTGGTGAAAGTCTTGATACAGGTTGACGGAATGGAAGTCGCGTCATTGTGCGCTTGCGGTCTGGCTGTATGTGCGGCACTTTGCGCGTCCGGGGATTAATACTTCGCGACGTACCATAAGCCGCCCCGGCATTGAAGGGCGGCCCATTGCCAGACGCTTTAGCCGCCCACAAGCGACATTCGTACGGTCGGGTAAGTCTTCTTACCCGTTCTGGAATACGCGGAACTCCGTGTCGAGGAATACTGATCGTCCCGATTACTCCAATGCTTTCGAATCTCAGAAGCGAGTTGCAATGGTGATTGCATCTCGCCAAGCAGAGGTTTCAGGTTAGCCGAATGCGTTGCGAACAGACAGAGGAATAGTTGCCCATCTGCTGATACCCGCGCACGGGTACAACTTCCACAGAACGGCTTCGACACGCTCGAAATAAATCCTATTCTTCCCGCTCCGTCTCCGTACTCGTAATTGATCGCCGTATCATTCAACCGGTCTTTCTCCACGGGAAGAAGTGGGTGGACAGACTCAATTGCGCGACGAATCTCGTCTGATGTGACGACCTTCTGCTTGTCCCACAATCGCGCGCCCCCCACGTCCATGAACTCGATGAAGCGAACGGTCACTCCTGTATTACGGAAATATTCCGCTATAGGTAACACCTGTCCATCGTTGGCACCCCTTTCGACAACCATGTTTACCTTAATTGGCTCAAGGCCGACTGCTACTGCGGTTTCGATACCGTGTAGCACCGTGCCGACAGGGAATCCGACACCGTTCATTTTCCCGAAAACATTGTCATCCAGAGCATCAAGGCTCACCGTAACCCGTCGCAATCCGGCATTCCGAAGGTCAGCCGCCTTTTTGGCAAGCAACGCGCCGTTCGTCGTCAGGCTGATTTCCACGTCTTCCCCGTCAAGGGTCTTGAGTCGTGCAAGTCTCTCGATCAAAAACTCGAGATTCTTTCTCAGCAACGGCTCTCCTCCAGTAATCCGGATTTTTTCGACACCGAGCCTGACAAACGACTCGGCCAACAACACCATCTGATCGAATGAAAGAATCTCTGACGAAGGAAGAAACGGATAGTCCTTGGTGAAGACGTCCTTCGGCATGCAGTAGGTACATCGAAAATTGCACTGATCGATTACCGACAGACGTAAATCCTTCAACGGTCGGCCGAGCAAATCCACACATTCTGCTTCGTCCAACGCCACCGCCGAACGAGAGCGACGTAACGCGTCATTGTTTGCAAGGTCATATTGAGTCGAACCCACCCCAGCCTCCGTTGAAACATCGGTATGTCGTATCAGTGCCCGGCCGTCGGTCCGTTCTGGAAACGCTAAAAGTCGACCGTGGGAACTTACAGCCAGCATACCGGCAGGGGTCATTCAAGACCGGTACAGACCGCCTGATTGTCGAAGAACACAGAAGAGCGTGGACCACGCCCGAATTGGCTCGATGCGTCAGATTGGGCTTGGGACAGCGAGGAGCGGCAGCTCCGGTTCAAGTGATCGAGGCGGAATGCTCCAGGATCCGGCGAGTTCTGGGCGTTGCGCCCATGCAAGGGCTATCGGGCGCTGGCCGCGACCAGCTTTGCCACCGTCTGCACCGCTCGTTCGATCTCCGGACTCCACGCGTAGCTATAGTTGAGACGTATAAAGTTGCTGTAAGCGTTCGAAGCCGAGAACATATTGCCGGGGGCAATCGTAATCCCATTCTCCAGCGCAAGCTGGTAAAGCCTCATCGAGTCGACTTTTTCGGGTAACTCTACCCAAAGGACGTATCCGCCGGCCGGAGTCGAAGTGTGCGTGCCCTCCGGAAAGAAACGATTGACCATCGCTTTCATCAGATTGGCCTGTAGAGCGTAGAGCCGCCGAATCCGACGCAAATGGTGTTCGTAGCCGTCATTCTGAAGATACTCGGCAATTGCCAGTTGCTGTAAATTCGGCGTTGTTAGTGTGTTGAGAAATTTGAGCTTCTCAACCTGCTCCCGATAGCGGCCGGGGAGCGCCCAGCCAATGCGGTGGGCGGCAGTGAGGGTCTTCGAAAACGAGGCGCAATGGAGCACCAAACCTTGCGTGTCGTAAGATTTCAATGACCTCGGGTGAGCGTCGCCGAAATAGAGTTCGTTGTAGACAGCGTTCTCGATAACAGGCACGTCGTACCGCGTCACCAGATCGACGAGCTCGCGCTTTTTCTGTTCCGTCATCTGGAAGCCGAGCGGGTTCTGGAAGTTCGGCATGACCATGCATGCGGCGATCTTCTGATTCTCCAGAACGTCTGCGAGCACGGTAAGATCGATGCCCTCCTGGGCATCCGTCGGGATCTCAATTGCACGCATTCCCATGCGCTCTATGGCGTGGAGCATTGCGTAAAAGGTTGGCGACTCGACGACAACCGTGTCACCGGGCTTGCCTACTGCCTGCAGGCACAGGTTAATCGCCTCCGTGGCACCGATCGTAATGATCATTTCATTTGGATCGATCGACGCCCCATTCTCGAGGTAGCGTCTTGCGATTTGACGAATCAGATTCGGATTGCCTGGCGGCAACGCGTCGGTGACGCCCCATATCCCCTTTTTCTTGCTCATCGCGTGCGCGTAGCGATTGATCTTATCGGAGGGAAACAGGTCTGGGTCCGGATAAGGCGAGCCAAGCGGAACTGCCTCATCGGTCCCAATCGAGCGCAGCGTCGATAGCACCAGACGGCTAACGTCCACCTCCGACGACACGACGATCGGCTTTGATGTACGCAACTCGTGAGCATTGCCGTCTGAATTGGCGTCAAGTAGACGTACAAAATACCCTGACTGCGGACGGCTTTCGACAACGCCTTTGCTCTCGAGCAGCAAATACGCGCGGATGACAGTGGTGATACTCAGTTGGTGGTGCTGACTGGATTGCCGAACTGAAGGGATGCGGTCACCAGGACGAAACACGCCCTTACGGATCGTCGCTTCGATATCGCTGGCCAGTTTTTCATAGAGCTTCACAGGTCGTCTCAATCGCAAACGCTGCGCCATCGGCTTCCAGAACCGTTCGCAGCCGGTAGAACATGACGCAAGTGTACTCCTTTGGAGCACAGATTTCGTCTCCACGCACCTATTGAAACTGTGCTTCATGGAGCACAGCGGATGTGTGCGCTTTGCGCCCAGTTCAACGCTCTTATGCTTCGGCTACCGAATGCGCGACGCGGCGAAGCCCAATGGACGGATACCTCGAAGCGCGAAGTCAATGGAGCCGAGGTCATGGAAAAGCCGAAAGAGAAAGGGCGGATTGAGCCCTACCACCATCCCGCCGCCGGTTGGGGCGCGTTGAAGTATGTCGCCATCAATCTGATCAAGGAGAAAGTCTCCGGCGGCAACTATCGCGCCCTCTTCAAGCAGAACCAACCGGACGGCTTCGATTGTCCGGGATGCGCGTGGCCGGACCGTCAACATGCCTCGACTTTCGAGTTTTGCGAAAACGGCGTCAAAGCAGTCGCCGCGGAAGCGACGACCAAGCGCGTCACGCCGGCGTTCTTCGCGGAGCACACCGTTGAAGAATTGATGAAGCAGACCGACTATGACCTTGAGCAGCATGGCCGACTGACGGACCCAATGGTTTACGATTCGCTGACTGACAAATATAAACCAATTTCCTGGGACGATGCCTATCGGCTCATCGCCACGCATCTCAACAAGCTGGACAGTCCGGACCACGCCGCCTTCTATACCTCGGGCCGCGCAAGCAACGAAGCAGCGTTCCTCTATCAGTTATTTGTTCGTATGTATGGTACGAACAACTTCCCCGACTGTTCGAACATGTGTCATGAAGCGACCAGTCGAGGCCTTCCGACAACCGTCGGAATTGGCAAAGGCACGGTCACGCTGGACGATTTTGAACACGCCGATACGCTCCTGATCTTCGGTCAGAATCCCGCAACCAACCATCCGCGGATGCTCGGGGAACTGCGCGACTGCGCGAAGCGCGGCGCGACCATCGTCTCGATCAATCCGCTCCGGGAGCGCGGTCTGGAGCGCTTCTCGAGCCCGCAACACCCGCTCGAAATGCTGACGATGTCCAGCACCAAGATTGCCTCCACATTCATCCAGCCCAAGCTCGGCGGTGATTTTGCGCTGATCAAGGGCGTCGCAAAGCGGGTGATCGAACTGGATGACGAAGCGATCGAACGGGGCGATGAACGCATTCTCGACGTTGAGTTCATCAAGGAACACACCTTGGGCTTCGAATCCTTCGCCGCCGATCTGCGTGCCGAAAGCTGGCCGGCTCTCGAAGAAGAGTCGGGTGTGCCTCGCGAGGAAATTGAAGGGCTCGCGCGTATCTATGTGAACGGCAAGCGCGTCATCGCGACGTGGGGCATGGGCATTACCCAGCACAAGCACTCCGTGCCAACGGTGCACATGCTGTCGAATCTGATGTTGATGCGCGGCAATATCGGTCGTGAGGGTGCAGGTCTGTGTCCAGTACGCGGGCACTCGAACGTGCAGGGCAATCGTACGGTCGGCATCGAAGAAAAGCCGTCACAGGAATTCCTGGATCGCTTAGGGAATATATTCGGCTTCGAGCCACCACGCGAGCATGGCCTCGACGTCGTGGAAACCATCGAACATATGCTCGAAGGCCACGTGAAGGTGTTCCTTGGCCTCGGCGGCAACTTTGCCATAGCAACCCCGGACACCCCACGAACCTTCGATGCGCTTCGGTCATGCAACCTGACCATGCATATCACGACCAAGCTCAATCGCAGCCATCTCGTTCATGGTCGGGACGCTCTGATTCTGCCGACCTTGGGTCGAACGGAAATCGATATCCAGGGCGGCGTGTCGCAAGGCGTCACGGTGGAAGACTCCATGAGCATGGTCCACATCTCCTACGGCATGAGTATTCCGGCCTCGAAGAATCTGATGTCCGAGACGGCCATCGTCGCCAATATCGCCCATGCGACGCTAGGCAACGCCAAAGTTGACTGGTTGGGACGTGCCCGGAACTACGCACTGATTCGCGACGACATGGAAAAGGTTCTCGTCGGCTTCGACAACTACAACGAGCGAATCAAGCATCCCGGCGGTTTTCATCTGCGTGTCGCCTCCCGCGAGCGCGACTGGCTGACCGCTACGGGCAAAGCGAATTTCATCGTCCACAAGATCGAAACGGACACGCCTATCCGGCGCGCCAAGGCGCTTCACGGCGAACGCGTCATGACGTTGATGACCACCCGCTCGCATGACCAGTACAACACCACGATCTACGCCCTCGACGACCGCTATCGCGGCGTTTTCGGACAGCGCCGGGTGGTGTTCGTCAATCCCGCGGATCTGGAAATGCTTGGCCTCAAGGCTGGCGAGTGGGTCGACATGACGACAGTCTGGGACGACGGCATTGATCGAAGTGCCGACTCGTTCCTGCTCGTCGAGTACGACATTCCGCGTGGGTGCATTGGAGCCTATTACCCGGAGACTAACCCGCTGGTTCCATTGTCCAGTGTCGCAGACGTGTGCAATACGCCCACCTCCAAGTCGATCCCGGTGTTGCTTCATCGTTCCGGGCCGCCCGCCGCCGCCGCATAACGCGACGCCCTTTAGACCAGCCGCGCGCCGTTTGGCGCGCTTGCCTTCCAATTCGCTCCTTTTGGTGATCGAAATGCCTGTAGAAGCCTTACATCTGGCGCGAGGCCAGTTTGCAATGACGGCCATATTCCACATTCTGTGGCCGATTCTCACCATCAGCCTCTCGGCATTTTTGCTGGTAGTTGAAACCCTCTGGGTTCGAACCAACGAGGTGGTCTGGTATCGCCACGCACGATTCTGGAGCAAGCTTCTTGTTCTCAATTTCGCCGTGGGAGTTGTGAGCGGCATCCCTATGGAATTCCAGTTCGGTACCAACTGGGGACCCTTTTCGGAGTACACCGGACAGTTCTTCGGCAACATTCTCGGCTTCGAAGGCGCAATGGCATTCATGCTCGAAGCGGGCTTCGTCGGCATCATGATGCTCGGCTGGGAACGTGTGCCTAAGCCAGTGCACCTCTTTGCTACCAGCATGGTCGCTCTGGGTTCGACCCTCTCGGCGTTCTGGATCATGGTCGCAAACTCCTGGATGCAGACTCCCGCCGGTGTGGAAGCGGTCAATGGCAAACTGGTGGTCACCGACTACGCCAAGGCCATCTTCAATCCCGACATGGTGTGGGGCGTTTCGCATATGTGGTTCGCGGCGCTCGAGACCGGACTGGTCGTTGTCGCCGGCATTTCTGCCTACTACCTCTTGAAGCGCCGCAACCCTGAATTCTTCGTCCGCTCTTTCAAAGTCGCGCTGGTGTGTCTTGCGTTCGTCGCCCCTGTCCAGATCTGGCTAGGCGATTCAAGCGGCGTCGATGTCTTTGCAACGCAACCGGCCAAAGGCGCAGCTATCGAAGGCCACTGGCAGACCAATGCGCCGGGTACCGGTGCACCCTGGTCCTTGCTCGCATGGCCGGACAAAGCCAAACAAACCAATGACTGGTCTCTCGAAGTTCCTGGACTCCTGAGTGTCCTCGGCACGCACACTCTGCACGGCCAGGTGACGGGCCTTGCCGACATCCCCGTTGCCGACCAGCCGCCGATGTTGCCCCTGCTCTATTACGCGTTCCGCGTCATGGCGGGCATCGGCTTCCTCTTCATGGTTCTGGCGTTCTGGACAATCTTTGCTCTACGCAAGGCACGTGGCCGCCTCGACGCCCTGCTCGCCCAACGCAAATTGCTGCTCGCATGGGTTCTCGCCATTCCGTTGCCGTATATGGCGGTTGAATGCGGCTGGATCGTTCGCGAGGTTGGTCGTCAACCGTGGGTCGTCTACGGCCTCCTTCGCACGGAACAGGCTGCTTCCAACATATCGGCAACAGCGATCAGCGGAAGCATGATTATGTTTGCCACGTTCTACGCCATTCTGATCACGTCGTTCTTTATCTTTGCTCGCCGCTGGTTGAAGAAGGGCCCGGACCTCACGCTGCAGCCACCGGCTGAGACCACTCCGCGGACCGCACCTCACGCCTCGGTTGAATACTAGGACTCACGTCACACCCGCTTAAATTCATCCAGATAGGTACCCCAATGAATCCAGCTTCTACTGAGAGCCTGTTAAGTCACGCGTGGTTCGGCATAATCGGCTTGATGCTCGTGCTTTACGTCGTCACGGACGGCTTTGACCTCGGCGTCGGCATCCTCACCTTGTTTCGCCCCAAGGAGTCGGAACGCAATCTCATGATTCAATCGATCGGCCATGTCTGGGACGCCAACGAAACATGGCTTGTCGCACTCGGAGGCGCGTTATTCGGCGCGTTTCCGTCCGCGTACGCAATGATATTGTCCGATCTGTACGTCCCCATCATGGTGCTGATTGCGAGCATGATCATGCGTGGCGCAGCCATCGAATTCCGGCACGCCGCGACGGGCAGCAAGCCCGTCTGGGACCGTATCTTTGGTGTGGGTAGCCTGCTCGCGGCAATTTGCCAAGGCGTGATCCTCGGAAAGATTCTCACGGGTCTGCTTCCCGGTCATCTGCACTTGACCTTCGTCACGGTCACCGCAATTGGAGTCGTGTCTGGTTACGTGTTGCTCGGTGCAACCTGGCTGGTCAAGAAGACCACCGGCAGCCTTGAACAGACCGCACGGCGCTATTCCATCGCGGCCGTATTCACAACCGTGGCCGCCGCGATTATCGTCTCTGCTGGAACGCTGGTCATCAGCCCTGTCGGCGTCAGCCGCTGGGACCAGCACGGGGTGATGAGCATTTTGATTGGACTCGCCGTACTCGCGGCTTTGGCCGTCTGCTACATCTTGTACTCGGTTCATATGGGCAGCGAACATGGTCCTTTTGCCGGCTCCGCCGTCCTGTTCATTGCGTCCTTTGCGGGGCTGGCGACCAGTCTCTTCCCGTATATCGTTCCTGGCCAACTGAGTGTGGCGTCAGCAGCCTCTGATAGTTCGACACTCACCTTCATGCTGTTTGGAATTGGCACCGTCTTTCCAATCATGATTGGCTACAACCTGTACCAGTACCACTTGTTCCGCGGCAAGGTCGCTCCCGTTCATCACTAAACGACCCGTCGCTCGGCATGCGAAAGTCCGAGCCGCCACGAACATCGCGTAATAACATTGGAGAGAGTCCGTGCTGTGCAATCTTCCGACTGATCATTCCGGCAGCGTGGTACGTCCGGTCTCCCGCCTGTGGCAGGGCGTATTGGATACCACTGTAGACAGCGTTGCCGTGGAGGTACCCGTCGCACTCGTGTTCAATGGAATTTCGCACGCGGTCATGATGGCTACTCCGTTGGATCTGGAAGAATTCGCGATCGGTTTTTCCTTGACTGAGAGTATCGTCGACCGGATCTCCGATGTGTTCGAGGTGGACGTGGTACATCACGCGTCCAGCATCGAGATCCAGTTGACGATTGCGCAAGGTGCATTTCAGCAGTTAAAGGGCAAGCGCAGAGCGCTCGCTGGACGTACAGGCTGCGGAGTCTGTGGTATCGAGAGCATAGAGCTACTCGACTTGCGGCCAGAGAGAGTCCCTCTTCACAGCGCTTCCGTTGCAGTGACGTCCCGCGCTATCGAACGTGCCGTCCTTCAGTTGCCGGATAAACAGACCTTGATGAAACAAACCGGTGGTGTTCACGCGGCAGCATGGTGTTTGACAGATGGCACGATCACGGAAGCATTCGAGGATGTCGGTCGACACAACGCTCTGGACAAGCTGATCGGTCGACTCGTACATCGTCGCGTCGACTTGCAAAGCGGCTTTGTTTTTCTCTCTAGCCGGGCGAGCTATGAACTCGTTCGAAAGTCAGCTCGTGTCGGCATTCCGATGCTGGCAACCATATCCGCGCCTACGTCCCTCGCCATTCAGATTGCTCAGGAGGCAGGGATACGCTTGCTGAGCTTTTGTCGCCGGAATGGATTTGTCGAATACACGGCAGCGCCAACTGCACATTCACCGAACGGGTTCGCACAATGAGTGACACTCTCGAGGCCCAGGAAACGAAAACACCGACAATGCTGCGCTTTGATGATGCTCAGCAGATGCTCGCGCTTGGCGCACCGCAAATCGACACCACGGAGCAAGTGCCGCTTGGCGATTGCGCCAACCGGGTTCTGGCCGAACCGGTATTCGCCGCTATTGACCTGCCGAGCGCCGACAACAGCGCAATGGATGGCTACGCGATCAGATATGCAGACCTCTCTGACGGCAAACCGCTCCCGGTTCAGGAACGATGCTACGCCGGCGAAATGCCGCAACACCTGGCACCCGGCAAGGCCACTCGAGTCTTTACCGGCAGTCTCATCCCTGAAGGCGCAGATACGGTAGTCATGCAGGAATATGCGAAGGAGCGCTCCAATGGCGTCGAATTCACATGTGCGCCGCGTCGAGGCCAGCATGTTCGACGGCGCGGAGAGAGCATTCGCCAAGGTCAGTTACTGTTGGAAAAAGGCGCACTGTTGCAATCGGCGCACATCGGGCTCATTGCGACACAGGGCATCTATCAAGTCAGCGTATACCGGCAGCTCCGGGTAGGCATTCTGACAACAGGCGATGAACTCATTTCTCCGGGCAATATCCATACCCCCGAGAAAGTATTTGACAGCAATGGCCCGATGTTGTCTTCGCTTGTGCAAAGCATGGGTGCACAGGTCGTTGGCTTGATCCACTCCCGCGATAGCGAATTCGAGATCCGTGGCGCGCTTGGCCGGTTGCTTTCAGAAAGTGATCTGGTAGTCTGCGCCGGTGGAGTCTCAGTCGGGGAGAAAGATTTGATCAAACCGGCGCTCGAATCGATGGGAGCAGAGCTTGCTGCCTGGAAAGTCAGGATGAAGCCGGGAAAACCCGTCGCAGTTGCTTACGTAGCCGGAAAACCCGTTGTCTGCCTGCCAGGCAATCCGGGGGCTGTTTTCTCTGTATTTGCGCTTCTGGTGACGCCAATGCTCAGACGCATGCAGGGGCGCGACACGCTGTTTCCGCAGGTTCCCCGCTTACCGCTATACGCATCAAGGGAGGAGACGCAGGACAGGGACGATTTCATTCGTGTTAAGTGCTCGATGAGCGATGAAGGTCAATTGCGGCTAGTTCCTCTACAGCAACAAGGCGCGGGCGAGTTAAGTTCGATGGCACGGACGAGCGGTCTGGCGCGCATCCGGGCCGGTAGTCAATTCACTAGTGGTCAGCGTGCCGAGTATTACGATTTTCAGTACTGGCTCACCTGAGGGCGAAGACCGTACCGGCCACCCATCTACGGCCTGCGTGCCAGCACCGGAACAATGCCTGAACCAATTGACGCAAAACGCACAGCCGTTTCTCGCGGACGGCAATTGCAGTTCTGAAAAACTTATCGTCGTCACCCGCCCCTCGCTAGGCCTTGCTCTCAGTCCCCTCGGATCCGCAACCCGACAGTACCGGTCTTTCTCGTGGGATAAAGCTGCTCGAACTCGATGAACGAACGCAATCGGTCAACAACGAGACCAGCACAGTCGGCGCCTCGCCGGTCCGACGAAACATCGCGCACGTCGGCGTTCTCTTCTGTGCCCTTCGGGCGTCTTGACATGTGTGCTCTCGATCGCCAAAGAGTGACCTTATATTTAGTCAAAGCGTTCGGCGCAGCCGCGCCAACGACAGGGGCTACTCGGCCCGAGGGAAGTGGGCTATCAACGACATGGAACCGAAGGAAGGAGAAATGCTGAATCGGTTAGTGAACTCAGGAATAGAACGCTGGGTGAACGGTATTCGCCGTAGTCACAATCTTCCAATCCAATTGAGCCTTTGGAACGGAAAAATTTTTGACCTGGGGATTTTCGAGAGTCCGATCGTACGCGTGCATGTTCGCGATGCGTCAGCCCTTCCGCTGCTTTTCACTTCGAGTGTGAACTCGCTCACTGAAGCGTACATTACGGAGCGCATCGATGTGGACGGAAAGCTCGAAGAAGTCGTCGACGCGGTATATCGCATGTCCGTGCGTTCCAAACCCGCGAGTCGGACAAATCGCAGCCGGCAATGGGATAAAACTTCCATCCGCTATCATCATGACGTCTCCAACGACTTCTACAAACTCTGGCTGGACGAAAGGATGGTTTTCTCGTGCGGCGACTTTGAGAGCGGCAAGGAAACGCTTGATGAAGCGCAACTCAAGAAGATCGATCGTGTTCTCAGTGAAATAGGACTTCAATCTGGGCAAAGTCTCCTGGACATTGGATGTGGCTGGGGAGCGCTAGTCATGCGCGCTGCTGCGACTTATGGGGCAAGATGCGTCGGTGTAACGCTCTCGGAGAATCAATACCAGCTTGCAACCGAAAGGGTTAGAGCGGCAGGCCTGAGCGATAGGGTTGAAATCAGGCTAGCGGACTATCGCGATCTCCGTGGGACGTTTGAGCGGATAACGAACGTCGGAATGTTCGAGCACATAGGACGAGACCACCTCCCATCGTACTTCTCGAAGGTTCACTGCCTCCTTGCAGACGGCGGCATACTTCTAGACCATCGCATCACGAACTCTGACTCCGGCGAGGGCGACACACAGGTTCCAGGAGGCGAGTTCGTTGGTGGATTCATGTTACCGTCCGGTGAACATTCGCACATCTCGCTGGTGACGCGAGCATTGCGGGAAAGCGGATTGGAGGCTATCGACATTCAAGATCTCGGACAATACTGCGCGGCGACACTGAGGTGCTGGGCAGAGCGCTATGAGCAACACACTGAGCGCATTCGTCAGACTATCGGCGAGACTAAATACAGGGCATGGCGTGTCTATCTTGCAGGTTGCGCACATGCGTTCTCTATTCGTAACGTATCGGCGCATCAAATCGTGTGTCAGAAGGCAGGAGGCATTGCGTCAATGCGTAGCGGGGTCCCGGCGGTAAATCTACGACAGCGAGGGGGGATCGCACGCGGATGAGCGTACAGGTCAATGCAGCACGTCTTCTCAAATGAAATACTCGCTTCCGGGATCAACAGCCATGCTAACTTAGCTAATGGCTTTACAGGTTTTCGGGATCGTCCATGCTTCCTGATCAGGAAATGTGCGGGGCCCAGCTCTACAGTACTTCGACGGATGGTGACCGCATCGGGAGCTTGCGCTCCTCGGCCGCGAAGGCGTTCGTTTCGCGTACGAGGAGATGACTCAGCCGAAGTTTATGAGTATCCGGAGAACGCTCCAGTAGTCCGGCGAACCGGATGAAGCACTGCCTCAAGAAGCCCCCGTAAAGCGACCGGATGCAACTAGGGCTTGGGTGATATGGGAACGAAAAATATCAATGCAGGGTGTGGATACTGCTGATGACCTCATCATTGTCGTCCTCGGACGAGGCTTGATCAAGGATCGCGCACCGGAAGTCCGACTTGACGCGAAGGATGGCTGATTCGATACGCGCATCGCCGCGATAGCCGCTCAGACGAGTGTTGATCGCGTCCTCGACGGCGAGAATCGCCTGCTCGATGCTCTCCGGGTCATCGCTATTGAACCCGACCTCAACCTCAATGCTCTCCAGTAAATTTAACGCCGTCGCGATGTCCTCGGAAGCAACGAATAGCGTCTTGGCATCTTCTCTCATCTACCCTCCCCGTTGGGTGTCAGGACTGTTCAGACAGGTGCGAGTTGCGTGACTATAGTTGCACATCCAGAATAAACCTGCCGCGCGATGAAGCCGTGTGTTGGGTTCAAAACAACGGAAGGGTTGCTGTACGCAGTGAAGCGAATAGAATCGACTGTTCCACCTTCACGCATGTTCATTGCGTCCCAGAAAAATTCCGCGCCGCGGGCACGGCCGTGCTCACCGGCGCGCTGGGTTCTCTTGCCGCGTGGATCATCATCAAAACGCGCACACCCGGGCGCGAGGCGCTCGACGGTCTCACGCTGCTGCCGCATGCAATGCTCGGCATCGTCATTGGCGTCGGCTTGATCCTCGCGTGGAATCTGCCGGTCTGGCCCGTCACGCCGCACAACACGTGGGTCATTTGCTCCTGTCGTACAACTGCCTGCTACTGCCCTATCCTGTATTTTATGCGAGTGCCGCACTGCGGCAGATCGGCGGCAGCCTCAAGGCCCCGGCACGCGTGCATGGTGCTAGCGAAATGCGTATGTTGTGGCGCATCGTCTTGCCGCTGGTGGCCCCGCCGCTCGCGGCGTCGATGATGATCGTCTTCGCGGTGGCCTCACGTAAACTCCTGACGTCGCTGCTGCTGTCGCCCAGCGGCGTGCAAACCGCATCCGTATTTATCTGGCAGCAGTTCGAGCAGGGTTCGATCGGCGACGGTATGGCCATGGGCACGGTGATGCTGGTGATCAGCGGCGTCGTGCCGGCGCTGGCGTCGCTCTGAACACGGCGTCTCGACGCACTGCGCTGAAGCGCATTGAAGGTCAGTTGCGAGCGAGAGGTGATCTTGCCGGTGATTCGACTGACGCGTATCTGGGCGCCGGCGTGCGGCTTAGGGCACGTGCGCCGCTCAGCCGCGCAGACAGTTCGCTGGTCGGTTCCGGCCCCAACGCCTGGACGTTTGATGCCGCGCGTGATCCGCTCGCCACCGTCCGTTGTCTGAGGGCGGATCCCGCGTTCGAACGTCCACGTGACAGACAGGCCAACGGCCGTAGATGGCCGGATTTGCCTTGCTCGGTCAGACAGATTTCAGCTCTTTCTGGACGTTTTCGCGACAAATGGAGTTGGTGTGTGCTGAACCTTTTCGCTTCCGCACTTCGGACAAGCTGGATGAGCGGTTTCATGTTCCGCAAGATGCTCGGCATGTTCGAACAATTCACCGCACTTCTCGCACCTGTATTGGTAAGTCGGCATGGCATTCCTCCAACGAGAATTCCGAACGCCGTGCTGGCCAGAGACTGCCAACGACGCCCGGTAATAACCCATTCTAGTGCAGGGCAGTGCAGGCGGGTTCCGCTGTACATCGGTCATCCGCAAAAACGTTCAAAAATCAACCCTCCGGTCGCGGAACCGACGTGGCTCAAGCGAGCGTTCACGACCAGCATTCGATCGTCACCCGTGTACCGGGCGCGGCGTTGTCGATCCTCATTGTGAAGTCGTGGACCCGGATCACCGCCGAGACCATGCTGAGGCCGAGACCCGAGCCCGGGATATGGCGCGTCTGCTCGCTGCGGTAGAAACGTCCGAGCACCGCCTGCCGTTCGCCGGAAGGAATACCCGGTCCGTTGTCGACGATTTCGACCTGTGGACCGAACCGTGTCCGGGTGAGTGTTATACGCACCGTGCCACTTGTCGGCGCGAACTTGATCGCATTATCGATCAGATTGGTGAATGCCTCGAACAGCAGCGCGCGGTCGGCGTGAATGGCGCCCACCGGCTCTGCCTGTACCACCAGCTGGATCGACTTGGTTTCTGCAAGCGGCTCGTAGAGTTCGCCGACTTCCGAGACGAGTGTCGCCAGTTGCACCTCGGCAAAGCCGCCGCGCCGCTGCAGCGCGCCGATCTCCGAAATGCGCAGCATTGCACGAAACCGTTCCAGCAGCTTGTCGGTATTGGATCGCGCGTGAGCAACCATGGTCGACAACTGTTCGTCGTCAAGTGCGTCGGCGCGCTCCGCAACATGGACGAGCGACCTACCGACGTGGGCGAGCGGCGTAAGCAGATCGTGCGCAATGCCGTCGCACGCGCCCTTTACCTCGGTCATCAGGCGCTCGACTTCATCGAGCATGTTGTTGACCAGATGCGACAACAGGTTCAGTTCGTCGCGGCCACCGGTCGGCAGACGCCGCTTGAGGTCGCCTTGAGCGATCTGCAATGTAACGCGACGGATCGCCTTCACACGTCGCATCTGGCGCACGCCGAGTGCAACACCGACGGCAGAACTGACCACGAGGGAAATTATCCCGCCCGCTAGAAGCGCATTGATGACGTCCAGGCGGATTGTGAGACCGTGCGTAATATCGTGCGCGATGACCAGTATCGTGCCGTCCCTGCGCCGCTCCGCCATCGCGCGCACGATCGGCGCTCGTTCACTACCGGCAACTGACAGCGTATGTTTAAACGTCATGCCGCTGCGCTCGACGGACAGCTGCGGCGGAAGTGTCGGCACGTCCCCTGCGATATGCTGACCATCCGCAGTGAACAGACCGTAGTAGTTGATGTGTTCGTGTTCGACGCTTCTTTGCAGGATGACGGCGAGTTCTTTCTCGGGTAACGAGCCAAAATAGCCGAGCTGCCACTGGATCACGTCGTCGGCTCTGCGCTCCATCTGGTCCGTCACCGCGTACCCAACGAAGCCGATCAGGAACATCACCGAGAACGAAAAGATGATAGCGTAGGCGAACAGCTGTCGGAACGTCGTCGTATTCCAGCTGCGACCCACCTGGGCGCCTTCCGTCGCTGACGAGAAAATGTTCAAGGGGTTGCCCTACGAGGAGATAGCCTGAGCCGCGCACGAGCTACGCTAGCGCTAATTGGAGCCCATGTTGACCTACTCGAGGTTGAGGTACTTCAAAGCAGTCGCTCGGGATCCGACGGGTCCTGGGAAATCTGCTTTCGCGAAGCCTTCCCCCACCGGTTCCAACTGACGGTCAAACTACTGCAGCAACCTTGCGCTCGAGGCTAACTACTACCATTCGAAGGCTTTGAGGATACTGGATGGTAGTTTACGCAAAACGGACGGGTCGATTACAAATTTGCAATGTAGTCCGCCTTCTTATGATCTGGCGCGTTGCCGCCGATCACGATCGAGAGGTTGCCAGACGGGGGGCATGGCTGGCGCTAAGAGGGAATGTGAAAACGCGATCAAAGATTAAAGCGATTACTGTGTATCGTTTCCTCCTTGTCCGCTGTCATCCGCATCGCTGAAGCTATATCTTGAGCATGCGGACGGTCAAACTGAATTGTTCCAGATCGACCGCGACGTCTGTGCTTTGCGATTGCTTCCGTTCAATCGGTTGGGTAGTCACAGAAGTGATTCCTCATTGAGGCAGCAGCGCGTAGCCCTGTTGCTGAAGAACCGTGACAGTGGTCAACTCGGAGAGCGCTACTTTAATCTTTGGGTCGATCCACGTGTAGTCGAAGTGATGCTCAGGAACAGCCTGCCCGCAAACGGCCACGTCAACTCCTGCCTGCTCGAGTTCGGAAATCAATTGCAAGTTGGGATTCGGTATGCCGAATTTTGCTCGATAGTGAGCGTCGTCAAGCGCCGTTGGTGCCGCAGCGCCACCCACTATCACGACGAATTTCAGATTTTTTAGTGGTACGCCAGCCGCCACATAGAGGTTGACAGTTCGAGCAACATGATCCAAAGCCCCGTTCACGTCAGACGGCGTTCGCGAAGCCTGGGTGACCGCGAAGACGATCTTATAGATGTGCGACGGGTCCGGCATATAGGCAGGGCTATCCGGCATATGCATCCTGCCGTAACCGGGTATCGTGGGCGTGCTCCAAAACCCCGGGGGCTGTGAAGGAGTCTGCGCGAACGAAGCTGCGCAAGCAAGCGATAGCGCACAGCCGACAACTAGAGTCTTAAGTTTGGACATGGGGTCCTCCTCTTTCGATGCGGTCATTGGTCAGAGCCGATTCGGCCAGATCAATATCCGAGCACACAGCACAGCACGATGGAAACAAGCTCGTCTGGCATCAAGGGTTAGGCGACACGTTGGCCAGGGTCCGTATCGCCAATCGACAGGATCGTCGCCACGTTGCGTATAAGGAAGCACCATCCTATTGCTACAAAAGGAACCAGGTGACTGCGTTTTTGAAACTTAGAATTTCTCGATGTGCAAGACCGTGCACTATCATTGGGACATTCGGACCGCTCATGAGCGCAACTGTTTGATTGGCATTCAGATCGAGCGTCTCCCGCACGCATTTCCCGAGGTCGGGGCGGACGCGCTCGTAATTGTTTGGCGTCCGATCATCGAAGCCGCACACATAGATGCACGGCGACTTGACCGTCATGCCTCAGGCCGCCACCTGTGACGGTTGGACCTCAACGGTGACGTGAGACAGTCCCTTGAAGCGTCCGAGCACCGCATGGTAGAAACGCGAGTCTCGCTGGATTTCATCTGTTGCCACCGATACCACGGCGCTCATGTGACCAGGGCCGACCCGCCATACATGCAGGTCGACAACTTTGTCGCCGCGGTCCTCGATAGCGTGACGCACATTCTCCGCCATGCGCCTGTCGGGGTTAATGTCGAGCAGGATCGCGCCAGTGTCGCGCATCAAGCCGTACGACCAGTTTGCAATCACCAGCGCGCCGACGACACCGGCGAGCGGGTCCATCCAGAGCCAGCCCAAAGCGCGTGCCAGCACAAGGCCGATGATAGCCAGCACGGAGACCGCCGCATCTGCCATCACGTGGATATAGGCCGACCTGATGTTATGGTCGCGGGTCGCTGTTTCATGGACGTCCTCGTGATGTTCATGTTCTTCGAAGTCGACTTCGTGCTCGCCGTCCGGCATCCACACGATGGCCTTGAAAGCGTGTGGCTCAGGAATGTCTATCGTCGATTCCAGATAGCCGCCGCGGTCCGCCAGCGCGAATGCCTGTTCTGTCCCATCGGGCCGCACCGTCGTAATGGAAACAGCGGAAGCATCCAGGCGCGAGCCCGCTGTCGCCGGCGTAATGCGGAAAACGGGTGGCACGCCGTCTTCGAAGATGGAAACGGCAAACACGCCGGATGCAGCGGAAATCGTCGGCACTTCCTCTTCGTGAGCGTGGTCATCATGGCCATGGCCGTGGCTATGCCCATGGCTGTGTCCATGGTCGCCGCCGCTCAGTAGCCACACGCTCGCCAGGTTAACAAGCAAGCCCACCACCGCGATGGGAATGGCTTCACCGAAATGAATGGGTACCGGTGACAGAAAGCGCGACACCGCCTCGTAGCCAATCAGCACGGCGATCATCGCGAGGACGATGGCACTCGAGAACCCTGCGAGGTCACCAAGTTTGCCGGTGCCGAACACGAAGCGGGAGTCGCTGGCGTGCTTGCGCGCGTAGGTGTACGCGAGAGCCGCAATCAGCATCGCGCCGGCATGCGTCGACATATGCAGGCCGTCGGCGACGAGCGCCAGCGAACCGAACATGCTGCCGCCGACGATTTCAATCAGCATCATCGCACTGCAAAGTGCAATCACGGCCCACGTCTTGCGCTCGTTCTTCTCGTGACCGACACCCAGAAAGATGTGGTCATGTCCTGCGCCGAACGCGGCGTCTTTAGAATCGCTCATTTTTAACTCTATTTGAAATAGCTGTGAACAACTTCAATGAGTTGTTCCGTCGCGCTGACACCGGCCTCCTCGCCGGTTTCCGCGTCGACAAGGTGGTTCCTGATGTGGTCTTCCAGCACAACCGCAAGCAGACCGTTCATCGCTCCGCGACAACTCGTGATCCGCTGCAGCACGTCCGAGCAGCCGTTCTCTTCCTCGAGCGCCCGCTCGATGGCTTCGACCTGTCCCTTGATGCGGCGGACCCTATTGAGGAGCTTCTGTTTTTCCTGGACCGTGTGACTCACCGTGCGCTCTCCAAATACCCCCACGGGGTATGCAATGGCCGCAAGTTTAGCATAGGGGGTTGGGGTATATGTTGATACCGCGGATTCTAATGTCAGCGGACTCGCCAGATATTCTCCAAGTGAGCCCGGCTCACAAGGCGCAGTGGGCCATCCAGGTAACGGACAGTCGCACGTGGTGACGAGAAACGGTTCATAGTTTCAGTTCGTCTCAAGCCCGTTTTCAGTGGAAGCAGGCAGCCGCCGGACGTTCGCGTCGCAACGGAGGCGCGACGGCCAACTTCGCGCTCACAATCAACGTTTCTGGTGTTCGATTCACGACGCTCGACGGGTGATCGCATAGAATGAACTAGTCCGATGCAGCACGCCCAACACAATGACCGGGTATACGAATCCGTATCCGTATGATTCGGGCCTTTGCAATCCGGGATGCCGTCTCCATCATTTCTCTCCAGTCGGGGCACCCGTCCTTATGTCGAGAATGACCACAAACGCGATGAGCCGCCGGCACCTGCTGACGCTGATCGGCAAGAACCTCGGCGCGGCCGCCATGATGCAAGGCATGAGCACGCTTGGGTTCGCCGCTGCCTCGACCTACGCCGGGCCGATCAAACTCGATGGCGCGCCCCAAGGAACGCGAATTCTCGTGCTCGGCGCCGGCATGGCTGGCCTCGTCGCGGCCTTTGAGTTGAGGAACGCGGGCTACCAGGTGCAAGTGCTCGAGTACAACAACCGCGCGGGTGGTCGGGCCTGGACTGTCAGGGGCGGTGATCGTTATACAGAACTCGGCGGTGCCACCCAGTACTGCGATTTCGCTGATGGGCTTTATCTGAATCCAGGCCCGTGGCGCATTCCGTATCACCATCAGGGCGTACTCGACTATGCAAAACGGCTGAAGGTGGCGCTCGAGCCGTTCATCCAGGTCAATTACAACGCATACCTGCATTCGACGGAGGCTTTCGGTGGCAAGCCGCAACGATTCCGCGAGGTGCAGACCGACTATCAGGGCTATATCGCCGAGCTGCTTTCCAAAGCAATGCACAAAGACGCACTCGATGATGCGTTGTCAGCCGAAGATGCGCATCTGCTACTCGAATCCCTGCGTCAATGGGGTGCGCTTGATAGGAGTGGCCGCTATCAGGCGGGCGGGCGAAGCAGCGAACGCCGCGGATTCGCGACCGCGCCTGGCGGTGGGCTGATGCCCGAGGCCGTGCCGTCGACTCTGCTCCCGCGCGACCCGTTGCTTGCATCGCGTTTGTGGCAATGGCTCTCATCCGGAAACGAGCGGGACTATCAGAGCACCATTTTCCAGCCCGTCGGCGGCATGGACAGGATTGCCCATGCGCTTCATTCGCAGGTCGCAAGCGCCGTAGTGTTCAACGCCAGGGTCACGGCCATCTTGCAGGACGAGCAAGGCGTCACAGTGCGCTATACCGATACGACCACCCGGACCGAACGGAGCGCGCATGCGGATTGGCTGGTGTGCACCATCCCGCTCTCGATTCTGAGTCAGATCGACATGGCGGTCGGGCCGGCCATGCGCGCCGCGATCGATGCGGTGCCCTACGAGACATCGGTGAAAATCGGCTTGCAATTTGGCCGGCGATTCTGGGAAGAAGACGATCAGATCTACGGCGGCATCACGCATACTGACCTGCCGATCTCGACGATCGGCTATCCGGCAACAGGTTACGGTTCGACCGGGCCTGCGGTGCTGCTCGGCGCCTACATGTGGGGGCCCGCCAGCTATGAGATGGGTGCGCTGCCCCCTGCGGAACGGATCGCGGTGGCATTGAGCCAGGGCAGCCAGATTCATCCGCAGTACGCGCGCGAGTACCAGAATGGCTTCGCGATGAGCTGGAGCCGATCACCGTTCACGAATGGCTGCTTCGCCGCCTGGACGGATGCGTTGAGAGAAGCGCATTACGCGAATCTCTGTCAGCTCGACGGACGCATCGTCCTTGCCGGAGAGCACGCTTCCCATATCCCGGCATGGCAGGAAGGCGCCGTGCTGTCGTCACTGGATGCGATCACCCGGTTGCATCGGAGAATCGTCAATGGATAGGCCGACGCTGATCCTCAGCGTAATGCTGATGGCCTTGCCGATGGGAGCCGCGACAGTGTCGGTTCAGGCCGTGGCACAGGACACATCACGCGCCTTCACGATTTCGCCAGGCCACCGCTTCACCGAAGAAAGCGGCGAAGCGCTTTACAACGCTACCTGCGCGGGATGCCATATGCCGGATGGAAAAGGCGCACAGGGCGCGGGGCACTACCCGGCGCTCGCTGACAACCCCGCAGTCGAAGCAGCACCCTACGTCATCGTCAACGTGCTGCACGGCCGAAAGGCGATGCCATCGTTTGGCGACGCGATGGATGACGAGCAGGTCGCTGCTGTTGTCAATTACACGAGAACTCATTTTGGGAATCGATTTACCGGAACTGTCACGCCGAGCGAGGTTAGAAGTTTGCGCTGAGTTCACGTGGTGTGGCAATCGCCGGGACTCTTATCCGCACCGTCCTCCATCGCTTCACGAGACTTGTGGCACGACGTACCCGGGTTTGTTTTGGGGCGGCGAGGGGTGGTTTCAGTTTCAACGTTGGTACGCATATCTGATCAAGCTGGTCCGAACACTGCCGTGCGCACGAACGGTCGGTGACTATGAGGCGCTGCCGCCTTGGCCGCTTTTCACATTGCTCGGCCGCACACCGTTACCAGTGGCCGCCGCGAGGCGTTTGGCTGCGCATAAGCTCACGGACGACGCAAGATCACGTGAGGCATCTAAGCCGCAACGGCCGGCTGAACAGGATCGCGCTGCACGTTGGAGGATGGAATAGATTCCGGGAACAGCTGTTATCGCTTGTGTCAGATTCTTGATATACGGAGAGCGAAGATGGCAGAAATAGACCGTGATGGCGTGCGTCTCGGATTCGATGATGTCGGGCAGGGAAAATCTATTGTTCTGGTGCACGGATGGGGATGCAACCGTAAGTTCTTCAAGCCGCAGGTAGACGCTTTATCCGTGCATCACCGTGTGATCTCCCTCAATCTTCGCGGCCACGGCATGAGCGACGCGCCAGATCAAAATTACACCATGGAGGTCTTCGCGGACGACATCGCCTGGTTGTGCTCGAGGCTTGGCGTGCGCAAGCCGATGTTAGTGGGGCATAGCATGGGCGGCAACGCGGTACTTGAACTTGCGGCGCGTCATCCGGATGTCGCCAGTGGCATTGTGCTTATCGACTCGCTGCTGTTCCCTTCCGCGCGCGTCTTAGAGCAGCTTAAGGTGGCCGTCGCAGGACTTCAGACGAATGACTTTAGGCTCGTCGTGCGCCAGCTTGCGGAGACGCTCTTCATTCCGTCTGACGACCCGGCACGCAAGCAATGGATCACCACGGCCATGGAGAGTACGCCACAGCACGTGCTTGCATCTGCGCTTGCCCGTCACACTACGGAATACGACGCCGCAGACGCCGCAGAACAGTGCTCTGTGCCAGCCGCATACATCGGAGCTGCCAGTCCACTCGGCGACATGATGCAATTGAAATCCAGGTGCCCGGGTATTTTCGTTGGCCAGACCCTTGGAGCGGGGCATTTCTCGCAGCTAGAAGTGCCTGATCAGATCAACGCGATGCTCGTGCACTTTATGAAATTGTGCGCGTAAGTGCTCGTCCCGATGAATGTGATCGGACGGGCGTACCTGGTTGATCGTCGGTGTCGTGATTATGATCGTTCACCTCGGTTCGGTCGCAATTATGATGTGCGTCCGGACCTCCCGATCTTGCTCATCCTCTTCAAGATCAGTTTGGAGGCGCCAACGGGATGATAACGATCTTGCGCGAACGATCGTGGAGGACGTGATGTGGACAGAGTTCTACGGAGCTGTGAGGGAGCTTTCGTGAACTGCAACCTGTGAGCGCTCGGCCAACTTGCGCCGGATCATTGGTTATGCCAACTGTACGGCGAGATTTCCACGTCGGGCCTTTAACGTTGTCCAAAGGTTCTCGCCAGCGTGTCACACCCCACGCCTCAGATTCTGTAAGGCCCGCCGCCGATGCCGCGCGGTGGATCACTCCTTCGAACTGAACTTCCGAGGGCGTGCTTAAGCCGCCTTGGCAGTGGCCTCCCTGGCGGGTAGGCGTTGCGCCTATGGATCGGCGCCGGCGCCCCCATTCCGCATTGCCGGTCAGGTTCGCATTTCGCCGACGTACTTCCTCGTGCACAGCAGAAGTTTATAAATGCAAGGTTGGCGTCATAACAACACCACGCGCCCCCTGGTACAGTCCCGAAGCTGTGTTGCTGATGACATCGTGTAGGCGATCCTGCGGGCTGTTGCTGGTGCGTTCGCAAAGCAAGCTAGTCGGTTTAGTAATTTCTATGTTTTCGGCATGGTGCGATGAGACTTATTCGAAATCCATACTATAGGGGGTTGCATGAAAAGTACCGTGTTCCGACTGCTGCCGATCGCTGCAATGACGTCAATGCTTTGGGCCTGCGGCGGCAGCACCAACAGCACGCCAGCGCAAAGCGGTCCGAACCCGGCCTCGGGCACCACACCGAGCTCGGCTAGCGCACAGCCGACGCTGCTGGTCTCGCGTGCGATCTATGACGCGGCCTTCACGGTCACGGGCACGCTGCCGTTCAACGCCACGCCAGAAACGACCAATGCTGCGCCGGTGACCGCTGTCTCGCCGGGTACCTATCCGAACGTGTTCACGACGGAGGGTACAACCGCCGACGCGAACTTCGGTGTGACCTCCGATGCCGTGATTGATCAATGGGCGACCGGCGCCACCAGCCCGACCCAGTACCTCGATGTGACGGCAGCGGCCAAGCAGAACGGTTTCGATTTCACAACGAGCTTCGCATCGAAGTCGGAACTCGCGTTGAACCTGTCGCAGGACGGTAGCGCGATCACCTTCAACGGCTATAACGCAGCGATCGACTCCATCGATCGCTCGAACTCGAATACGCCGGGCGTAATCGATCCGACCAATACCGACATCGCCACACCGACGTATCGCACGGTCGCTCAGCTCAACCTGGCAACCAAGGCTCTGACCTTCACGAACACCAATGCCTACTCGGGTAATAACGGCCGTGCGTCGGTGCTCGCTGGCGGTCAGTACTATATCGTCGGCAATGCCGGCAACTCGGGCTCGTCGCCGAACCCGACCTATGGCCAGCTCGACATGCTGACCATAAACACGGGCGTGCAGACGATTGCCGCGGGTAGCAGCTGCGCATTCTCGCAGCCGGTCGGCGCCTTCTTCTCCGGAAACAGCAGCACTTATACGGCGCCGACGTCGTGCGGGCTGGGTACGATTACCGACGCACTGTCGAGCACTACGTTTGCGAAGAAGACCAACGCTGGCGGCAACCAGTTCGGCTTCTCGCTGACCTCGCTCGGCCTCGCTTACGACAAGACCGGCAAGGACGGCAACTTCCGCGGTCTGTTTCTGGCTTCGGACGGCACTCTGTATGTATCGAAGGGCAGCGGCAGCAACGGCTTGAATACGGTGTTCCAGGTCGGGGCGACGGGCGCCCTGGCGAACGGTGCTCAGTTCAGCAGCTTGCAGAACGTCAACATCACGCCGCTGTTTAGCGCGCCGACAACCGCATGGTCGGGCGCGCCGGCCGCAAGCAATGAGCCGGCATCGAATGCGGCGCTGACCTCAGCTCTGACGACCGCTGGCGTGACGTCGTGGCCGCTGAGTTGGAACACCGGCTACCCGTTCGGTATGTGGATGCCGAAGACAAACACAAACCTGATGTTCGTGGCTGACGAAGGCGATGGCGATCCGGGCGACATGGCGATCGGCAGCGGCGGTCTGTGGGTCTATCAGAAGTCGGGCAGTACCTGGACGGCCATCGCTCACCTTACCCAAGGTCTTAATCTCGGCCAGGCGTACACCGTGACCGATACCAGCGGAACGTACGGTACGGTCAGCGCGAAGTACACGACCTCGGCGGACGGCCTGCGCAACGTTACGGGGGTGATCAACAGTGACGGTTCGTACACGCTCTACGCGGTCACCTCGACGGCCAACAACAGTTTGGGCACGACGTTCGACGCAGGTGCCGATTCGAACCAGCTTGTGAAGATCACGCTGAGCGTGAGCGGTTCGACCGTGACGACTTCCTCGGGCTTCACCGTGATGCAGACGGCGCCCTACGGTCAGGTGCTGCGAGGCGTGGCGATGAGCAGCCTCTAAGCAGCAATACTTGCCGGCCCGAACATTCAAATGGCTTGCATTCAGTGGAATGCAAGCCATTTTTTTGTGCGCGTAGCATGGGCGCACTCCAGTGGGTGCTAGTCCCACCGCAAGTTGATCACAGCGAGCGAAGCGGAGGCGCCTACGCATCCGCTTCGAACGCCTCGCGTTCATTTTGATGCGTTAGCGCCGATGTACACACCTTGCTCCCCGAGGTGCCTCTGCAAGCGTTCGGGATCACAGCTCTCACGTGTGCACTGGTGCGCGGCAAGCACTTCAGCTCTGAGGCAAGACTCCTGTTGTGCCCGCAACGAGAGCGGCCGTTTGCGCTACGCGTAATAGCCGCTGACCGAAACGCCCAGCAGCTGGCACATCAGCCGTCGAGGGCACCGGCACATCCGCGAATCGCTGTACCCGCATGCTCTCTTTCCAGCAGGGTGACTACCGGTGTCTGCATAACAACGAGTAACGGTCGGTCAACTCCCGGCTACGACTGTCGGTTCGTGGCCGACAACGCTCAGCGATCCTCAGGTATCACCTGCAACAGCGGCTCGGGCGTCAGCGCGACGTCTCCTGTAAAGGGCCGATCGTGGGAGAGGATGAGCAAAAAGGTTGTAGCGAGTGCCGCCGAAAACAGACCGATTGCCACGGCAGATGTCAGCCGGTTGTCGCAATGAACGAACGCGATGGCGAACAGCAGGCACACCGCCAGAAACGTCAGGCATAGCCATTTGACACTATTCACTTCACTGCGACTGATCAGGATACGCTCGCGACGCACTTCGAGAGCATGCTGCAGGGACGCCGCGACCTCGCGCTGCGCCGTCTGCTGTCCGGGCGTAACGACTGGTAGGGATAGCGTGAACTTCAGTGCGTTGTTCAGCGAAGGAGGACTAACGTTAAGTGTGACGGCTCCCTTCGCCACGAGCGGCCATTCAGTCGTCGCGGTGTACTGGATGTAGTCTCGGACCATCCTTCGCAGTTCGGTCTGGGCTTCATTTGGCAAAACGGCAGACATGACGACAACCGACCGCAACGCACTCGCTTCAGTGGCGACCGCGATATTGGCGCGCGCTGTATCGTTCCAGACCTGCGAGGCCGTGAAGGCGATAAATAAGCCGAATATGATACCGAGTGGAGAAAGCAGACCGGGAGAAATTGCCTTGAATGATCGCCCATACCGACCGGCAGCAAGCCATCCGGTGACGAAATGGATGGTCGCGCCCGCGAGAAATATCGCACTGAAAGTGACAAGTGCCATCAACCATAACGGCAGCTCGTGGACCCATGTACTCATGATTGTGGTTGCGCAGTGCCCAGTCTGAACGGGATACTCCTGGTGGGTCGGGGACTCCAAACCCCTCAACCAGACCACGAAGCTCCATCGATAGTCTGTGCGCTCGACCACGTTACAGCGCGACCCGGGGTCCGCGTCGCCGTTGCGCGAGGCTTACTCGCGTGGCAAACGCGAGGCGCCAATCTACCTTCGCGCCGCTGACAGCTCCGCGCGCTTGCGCTGCAGAAACCGGCGAACGGCCGGATCGCGTTCAAGTCCGATCGCGAGATCGTACGCGCCGAGCGCTTCCGCCGTCGCGCCGGCGCGTGCGAGCAGATCGGCGCGCGCGGCCCAGTACGGCTGGTAGTCGGCCAGCCGCGGATCGTCGGCGTACGGCTTGAGCGCGTCGAGCGCCGCCTGCGGGCCGTCGCGTTCCGCCAGCGCGAGTGCGCGGTTCACCGCGACCACCGGCGAAGCTGCAATGGCAAGCAACGCATCGTAGAGTTGCACGACCTCGCCCCAGTTCGGACGACGCGTCTGGCAGCGGTGGACGTGTGCCGACTGCAAAGCAGCCTCGAGCTGAAAGCGTCCGATTGCGTTGAATGGGTTCGCGCGCCGCAGCAGTGCGTTGGCTGCGTCGATCATCGGCGCGTTCCATGTCGCCGGATCCTGAGCCGACAGCGGCACGTAGTCGCCGGCCGCATTGCGTCGCGCATCGCGCCGCGCCTGCGCAAAGAGCATCAGCGCGAGCAGACCAAGCGTCTCCGGCTCCTCGGGCAACAGCTCGACGAGCAGTTGCGCGAGAAACAGCGCCTCACCGGCGAGATCACGCCGCTCGGTGCCGCCGCCGACGGGATCGGTCCACCCCTCCGCATACGCTGCATAGACCGCTTCCAGCACCGCAGCGAGCCGGCCGGGCAACTCCTCGCGCTCCGGTACGCTGAACGGAATGCCCGCTTCGCGGATCTTGTTCTTCGCCCGCACGAGGCGCTTGCTCATCGCGGCGGGCGACGTCAGGAACGCGGACGCAATCGTCTTCGCTTCGAGCCCCAGCACCACCTGCAGCATCAGCGGCGTGCGAATCGCGGCCTCGAGCGCAGGGTGCGTGCACGCGAACAGCAGCGCAAGCCGCCGGTCGGGCAACATGCCTGCTTCACGCTCGTCGATCTCGTCGGCGAGGATCGCTAGCTGGTTCACCACGTCGTCGCCGACACGGCGATGACGCGCGCCATCGATCGCCCGGCGGCGCGCAACCGTCATCAGCCACGCTTCGGGATTCGCGGGGCAGCCGCGCTCCGGCCAGTCCGCGAGCGCGGCTGCAAACGCGTCGGCCAGCGCGTCTTCGGCCGCGGCGACGTCGCGCGTGCGCATCGCCAGCAGTGCGACGAGCTTGCCGTAACTGCGACGGGCGACCGCCTCGGCAATCGAATGCGCGGTGTCGTCAGTGTCACGACCGCCGCCGGACGAACTCATGCAGCAGACGGCGCGTCGTAGGGGGCAGTCCAGACAGGGCGCACTTCCATGAGGCCGTGCGCCGCGCCCGGACAACGCGACGCCCACGCGATCGCCGCGTCGAGGTTGGGCACGTCGATCAGGTAGTAGCCGGCGAGCTGCTCCTTCGAATCGGAATACGGTCCGTCAAGCACCTGCGGCTTGCCGTCGATGAGCCGCACCGTGGTGGCCGTGCTCGTGTGCTGCAGCCGGTTGGCGCCCACCAGCACCTCCGCTTTTTTCAACGATTCCGTGTACGCATGGTACGCGGCGACTCCTTGCTGCCGCTCGCTGTCGGTCATCCGGTTCCAGCCGTTTTCTTCCGAATAGATCATCAATAGGTATTGCATATGAGCCTCCGTCATGGGGTTGAGGCGGTGAATCACATCGGGCCGCCATGACAATGACGCTCGGGCCGTATGCCGACGGACAGGCAGCGTCAAAAAAATGGCGGACGGCGCACCCGTCTTAGTCACTCGCCTCCGTCGAGGATATCTGACTTTCAACTGTCCCAGCCCGGACACCCTCCGAGCAGCGCAGCATCTCATGCACGCGTCGCCCGATTTCCGATGTCTGCAAGTCCTTCCGTCAAGCGTGCCTTGGCATCTCTATTGGACAAAGACGGCGCCACCTCTCACGGCGCACCAAGCCACTCGCCGACGGCTAAAAGATTTGAATGCCCTCGCCTAAATTTCCTCGGAACGTAGCCGTATACAAGACGTGACGCTTTCGATCGCCCGCGTAAGAGGGACTTTCCCGGCAGACGACAACTCCATCGCAGCAGCGCTCGTACCGCGAAAACCGGGGTTCATCCAGCCTGAGCGACGTCCGTCGCGGGCCAGTTGTGTCGTCGCCAATGCCCAGTAGAGTCAGCACCTGCCTGTACCTCACAACGCAGAACTGCCTCTACTGAGTCAGCTTAAAAAACCAGAGAACTCATGCCAACAGCCATCATTGCCGACGACGAACCGCATATGCGCGAAATGCTGCGCGAGCAGCTCATAGCCCTTTGGCCAGATCTCCATATCCTGGCTGAGGTAGGTGACGGACCTGCTGCACTGGTTGAGATCGAGAGCCGCCGCCCGGACGTGGCTTTTCTGGACATCCGCATGCCGGGTCTGACCGGGCTCGAGGTCGCGCGCGCCATCACGGTCCCGTCCCGGGTGGTCTTCGTCACCGCCTACGACAATCACGCCGTAGAGGCGTTCGAAGCCAGCGCGGTGGACTACATTCTCAAGCCGCTTGAACCTGCCCGTCTTGCCACCGTGGTCTCTCGCCTGCGCAAGTCGATGGCGACCGCTGTCATGCAATCGCAGCAACTCATGGATGCCCTCGCGCAGTTGGGCGTGCGCAGTGCTACGCCTGCAGTGGCCCCGGTTATCGGCCAGAACATCGAGTGGCTTCAGGTGGCAGTCGGCTCGCAGGTGCACATGGTGCACGTCGACGACGTGCGGTATTTCGAATCCGATACCAAGTACACCCGCGTTGTGGCGGGCGACGTGGACGGCCTGATCCGCATGTCGCTAAAGGACTTGCTAGGTCAACTCGACGAAACGCAGTTCCTGCAGACTCATCGCAGCGCCATCGTCAACCGGCGCTTCATCCGTGCGGTTCATCGCCAGGACGACAGCATGGAGATCGAACTGCGCGACCGGCCCGAGCGGATCCGGGTGTCTACCGCAAACCATTCGCTTTTCCGGGCAATGTGAGCATGAGGAAGATCTTTTCCCGCCGTGCTCACTGGCTTGTCACGGCAATGGTCCTGTTCGCCTCGCTCGCGGCAATGGAGTGGTGGTCGAGCTACCTCGCCGGAGCCGACGTGGGGCTTCGTGGTGTGGTGACGGGCATGGCTTTGATGGGCGCCATCTTTCTGCTGCTGAACGTCTTCAATGACGTGAGGAAACCATGGGTGGCATCGCTCTACGCCACGCTGATCGCCGCGGTCGAAATGGGCATTGGCGCGGCGGTGATCGCGACCGTTGCTGGGCTCGCCATCTATGCGCTGCCGTTTTCGATCAGCGAGCGGCTCTTCCAGGGCGACGCAGTCTCCGATTTCATCATTCTGGTCGTCGTGGGACTGAGCCTGCTCGTGGCCGCGCGCAATTTACGGCACTACGCGAGACAGAAAACCCGTGCCATGGAGGCGAACCTTGAGGCCGCCCGCGCGCGTGAGGCGACCGCCCAGAAGGAAAAGGCGCTCGCGCTCTCGCAGATCATGACGTTGCGCGCCCAGATCGAGCCACATTTTCTGTGGAATACGTTAGCGCACCTCCAGTTCCTGATTCAGAAAGCTCCCGCCGATGCGGGACTGATGCTGACACACCTCATCCGCTATCTGCGGGCGGCGATTCCACATATGCGCAATGACACCGCGACCTTGGGCTCCGAGTTCGAATCGGTCGGCGCATATCTCGAACTGATGAAAGTCCGGATGGGGGACCGTCTGACCGTATCGGTCGATCTGCCCGATGCGTTGAGGGGTGTTCCTTTCGCGCCGCTGCTGGTTCAGACACTCGTCGAAAATGCCATCAAACATGGCGTGGAACCGAAGCTTGGCGCCGTGTCCGTGAGCGTCGCAGCGGAGATGAGCGCCGACAACGGCGGCGGCGTTCTGATCGAAGTGCGGGATAACGGTATTGGCCTCCAAAGCGCGCCCGCCACGCGCGGCACCGGACTCGGTCTGCGCAGCGTGCGGGAGCGTATGCAGCAGTTGTACGGGCCGAACGCCGTACTGTCGATTGCTGGCGCTCCGGGCGGCGGCGTAATCGCCCGCATGATGATCCCCGGAATCCAAAGCAGATTGACGTGACGCGTCATATATATTTCGCAAAACAGCGACGCGCCTGGGCCTTCGGTTCAGCGCTTCTGATCGCCTGCGCAAACCTTGCTCGCGCGGTCGCATCCGAACCGGACCCCGCCGCAAAGCCCGACGCCGCACTCACCCTGAGGCTCATGCAGTACGAAACGTGGCTTGGGGGTGATGAGATCAAACCCGAAATCGCGCTCTGCGTGGACGCGGCGATGGGCCATCGCGTACCCGATGCCGGCGATCCATCGCCGCGAGTGCGGGGTACCCTGCGCCGCGCGGCCGAGACGTGCTCGATATCGCCCGACGACGGCACTACACGGTTTGTTGGACAACTTCGCTCGGTCGCCGAACACGAAGTGGCGCAGGCCGAAGCGATGCGGGCTGCGCGGCAGTGCCTCACGCAGTCGGCTACCCTCGACGTCTTGCATCGATGCCTCGCCGACAATTCCGGTACGTCCCCAAGCGCAGCCCAATGGCAAAACTGGGTTGCGCTTTTCAATGCGCGGCACCCAAGCTAACCACCGCCCTCGATGCACCCTCGCGCCTCTGATGAACACCCGCGCATTCGACGTGCGCTCCTATTCCGACGCCAGTTCGCATCGACCCTGGTCGCCGACGGCAGTCAGCTTCGCGCGCTGCAAGATTTGATATTCGATCGCAGCCTGGGTTCGTCGGAGCTGCGGCGGTCGCTGGAAGTAGCTGGAGCAACAAGCACCGTGACATCGCTGTGGCCAGTGCCGAGCGAGCAGACTGCAGGACTGGTGAAAGTCTTCTACGCTGGCCTTGCCGCAGGCATGCCGAAAAGCCGGGCCTTGCAAGCCGCAAAAGTCGCGCTGCACAGCGAAGGTTATCCGGCTTATGCACGGGCTGGTTTTCTCCTCGCCGGCTCCGATTCGCCTCTGAAAACCTAGCACTCAGGGGCCGCCGTTGCCGGCCGGTCGTGCTGCGAACCGGCTCAGCCCCGTCGCATTTATACACAATCAAACAGACCATGATTCAGGAACTACGCGGCAAATTCACGACACGTAAAGGCCATCGCGTTTCGCGGCTACGGCGCTCCATTGTATTCACCGGCCTGGGCCTGGCATTACCGTGGCAAGCGCGAGCCGATGCTGACGCGTTCGGACAAATGGACGACCTGCGTGCGAAGCTCGGCCAGCTTCTCATGCCAGCAACGGAGTCGCTCAGGCAAAACCGAGCGGAAGAAGCGCTTCCTTTGCTTACTCAAGCATCCGCGTTGGTCGAGGCTAAACCGGATACCCAATGGCCATGGCGGCTGCGAGTCAATCTGCTCCTTGGATGTGCGCTGCTTGGCGTAGGGCGAAACGAGGAAGCGCGACGCGTGCTCGAACAGGCGAGAGCTGCGGAAGTGCGAACCCGTACTGAACGGATCGAGCCGTACTACGGCATGCTCATCAGGCAGGACGATGAAATCGGCAAGATGCTATTCGACATCGAGTTCTCAAAGCCGATGTTCACGACGCTTGCCTATGCCATTCAGGGCACACAGCGCGCCTACACGATAGACGATGTGCTATTCCGGGAACCGGTGAGCCTGGCGGACATTCCGACCACATTGGCACGCGCGTTGGTGGCCTGTCGGCAACCTGAATTGCTCGCCGAACTCTATAGACAGTGTATCGAGAACGCTTCGAATTCGGCCCTCAAGGCGCCCTCACCCGGTATGGCAACGTCGCCGCCCATGGCCAGAATCCAGATGCTGCTCGCCCAGGCTGGGCAAAGCCGGGCCGTCGACAACGAAGCGTTCCGCAGGGCAATGGCGGTAATGGCTGCGCGTATGCCGCCTGCCGCACCCGAATTCGACTGGTCGAGCCTTACCAATGAGCGCCGCACATTTAAATTCGCCTTGCTTCTCGCCCGGGCCGGCCAGCGCGAATTAGCTGATGACGCGTTTCGCCGGGCGCTCACCCAAAGCCTCCAGCGGCAGCGAGAGATGGCGGCGGCGAAACCTGGCTATCAGGTGCAGCTAGCCGGATTTGCCGTGAGCCGTGCAATGACGTCAGCGAGGCTTGGATTTCGTCTCTCCGGACCTGACGGCAAGCGCTTGCCTCCGGACATAAGTGCGGAACTGATCGGGCTCGTTGTCCAGAACAAAGGGCTGGGGATTCGCTACGTGGAGCGGATGAATTTGCTGTTGGAGACATCGTCGAACGAGCGCACGCGGACGACACGCGACCAGCTGCACGCCATCGACGCACAACTGGCAGCACTGCAGCCCTCCAAGAAGGCGCTCACCCAGTTTATGACGCTGACCATGCAATACGGGGTTGGTCTGCAAATGGTCGCGCCGGACCTCCGTGCTCGTGGATTGGATGACGTCATCGTGTCGGGCAGTGCCTTACTGCCTCAGGTGCAGGCCGTGCTGCGCGACAGCGTCGCGATTGGCTATGCGCAATACGAGACCGGGGCGGCGGACGGAGACGGGCGACGGATCACAACGCGCTATCTGCGCTACTGCGTTTCCCGGGACACGGTCGACCTCCGCGACATTGGCGCGTGCCGGGAAATCGATGCGGCTGCATTCGCGTTACGGCGGGCGGTGCTGGCCAATAGCGACTGGAGCGCTCAAAGCCAGTTGCTCGCCCAATCGCTGTTGCGCGACTTGCCGCCCAGTGCGGCGAACGCGAAGAACTGGGTGATCGACCCGGACGGCGCGCTCTCGCTGGTGCCGTTCGAGGTACTGCCGGACATCAATGGTCAGCCCTTACTTCTGCGCCGCGCGATCCGGTATGTCACCTCGCTCGGGCAACTAACCGAAGATCGTCCTGTTACCACAAGCGCCGGTCCCGCGTGCATCGTTGCCAACCCTGACTATCCGTCCCCGGATCAGGCATCGGCTGGAAAAAGGCAGCCGGCGACCCGCAATTTCTGGCTGGGCGATATGGAAATACCGCCATTGCCGGACACCGCCAACGAGGCCCGCGCAGTCCAGAGCGGCCTCACGAACATTGGTTTCAGGACCAGGTTGTTCGAGCACGAGGCGGCAACCCCTCAGGCGTTGCTCAACCTCGACTATTCGCCGCCGGTCGTCCATGTCGCCAGTCACGCCGTCATTCTTGAAAGTCCATTTCCGGCGGATTCTGGTGATGCACAAAATGACCGGTTGGCCGAGGCCTTTACGTTTCCGACGGCACCAGACAACGCGGAAATGGACCGCCTGGACGGCGCGATAACCGATTTGATTTATCCGGGGCATCGAGCAGGATTGGTGCTCTCCGGCGCTACGTCTGCTTCAATCATGTTCGCCAAAGACATCTCCCGGTTGCCGCTGCAACAGACTCAACTGGCGGTGCTCTCCAGTTGCGATACGGGCAATGGCGATATCGACGTCGGCGAGGGAGTGGCGAGCCTGCGACGCGCGCTCGAGCAGGCTGGTGCTGCAAGCTCGGTCACGTCATTGTGGCCCGTGCCAAGCGAAGCAACCGTGGACCTGATGGCGGAGTTTTATCGTGCGCTTTCTCAAGGGTTGCCGAAAAGCCGTGCCCTCCAGCAGGCGAAATGCGCAGTGCGGCAAGCAGGGCATCCCGCATCGGCATGGGCTGCCTTCCTGCTCGCGGGCAGCGATAGTCCGTTGCGGAAGATTTAAGACCTCGGCGCGGATGGCGCCGTGAACGATCCGTAGCCGTCTCGCCTATCCCGCGTTTGTCGGCGCCAATCGACGTTTGTCGCATTCTCGATGATGCCCGGGTGCGAACACGCGAAACTGTTTTCAACGCGATGCAACCCACCAACAACCCAACCCACAAGAGGACCAACTCATGTCGAAGAATCTCGTAAAGCGCATCGTAATCGCAATGGCCGGCGCAGGGCTCGCCGTTTTCCTTGCAACAGGCTATGCCGCCAAGGCGCATGACAACCAGCAGTACGTGCAGCACGACTGCCGGTCGCGTTGCGTGAACGGCGATTGCGAGATCGTCCGTGACGACGGAAAACGCTTTCACGTTCAGGTTCAGGCGCAATACGATTCGTTCAACAACCAATGGGTGTACCCGTCTCCCGAGTGCCCGATGAACTAACACAAGAAGAAAAGCAGCCAGCGCCGATTTCGGCGCTGGCTGCTTTTTTCTTTCGATTGACGAACACCAACTCAACTTGCCGAAGCAATCTAAAGCCAACTTCGTCGTCCGACTTCAATGCGGTTTCCTTCACTAACTGACGCAATGCTGGGCGAAGCCCTGCCTCTTTGGCAAGCCACGCCCAGTCTTCGCCCACGCTGCACAGCTGCCGATTAGTTAACCTGCAGGTTTCCGCCGTTACCCAAGCCCCCCTTGACGTTCTGCGCCTGGTATTCCTTGACGGAGTCGACGAGGTTATTCAACGAGTCGGTGAAAGCAGCAACGATCACTTTGCCTTGCGGCGTATTCGAGTACCCGCTGATCGTGCCGCCGTTCTTCGTCGTGACGAAGCCCGCGAGCATCCCGAAGTCGATGTTCCTGGCCGACCCGGTGGCAGCCGCAAGCTGTACGCTCGATCGGGTGTCGACCAGTGTCAGCACCGTGGATGCCTCCTTAGTGTTCATCGAACCGGCGACGCTAGCGAGCGCGCCGCCCACAATCGGCACGAAGGTCAGGAGGTTGGACGCGCCGCCCGTCGTGCTGCTCGAGTTGAACGTAATGGTGGGACTGATGGTGTAATCAGCCGCAACCATCTGCCCCTTGTGCATCCTGGAAGTCTTGCGCAGCTCGCCCGTTTCGTTCAGCTGCCGTTCGGTCATGGCGGCATTCAGGGCGCGTCCGCGGTCGACGATGACAAAGCAGTTCGACTGCTGGACCAGTAGCTTGAGAACGGGCACCGTGCTGCCGAGCTGATACTGCCCGGTCAGAAGCGAAAACCACGGCGCTGCAGTGTCCTCAACGATCGACGCGGTGCCGAGCGGCGCCTTGCAACGCTTCAACCCATCGTCGGTGCTTTGCGAGTTCGATCCGGCCACGCTCGTGCTATCAGGCGACCTGGCTCCGTTGCCCAACTGCATTTCCGAGCACGCCGAGAGAAAGAGCAGCGAAGCTGCCGCAAGAGTTGTCAGTTTGAGATTCATCGATTCAGTTCTGTATCTAATTTTTGTGATTGGTCTGCAGCGCGTCCGTCGGGGAGTCAAGCCTCGCGCACACCCTTATCAGAAGCGATAGGCCAAACCGACCTTGACGATTGGATAGACCTTCACACGGTTCACCTTGTACTGCAGGCTGGCCTTTTCAGCGTCGACGTTTGCCTGGCCCGCGGCGGCCACGATATCGGCGGGCACATCGTAGGTGAGCTTGGGCTTGCCGAAGGCGACCCCCGCGTCAAAGAAAAACGACAGGCCACGCGAGAGCGGATTGTGACCAAAACCAATCCCGAGATACGGCCGCACACTCGGGAATTGAGCTTTCGCGTGAATGGTTTCGCCGTTCGCCGGGACCGTCACGCCATTGAGGGTGTATGTGCCGGACATGTTGGTCGCGTCGCCCGCAAGATTGTCGCCGCCGATGAGAACGCCGGCTGTCAATCGCACACCGACGATGCCCGGTACCGGGAAGAAGTCCGCATAGAGGCCACCGTGATAAAGACTCAGCTTGCCGTCGTAGTGAGCGCCGCCGGCATTGAAGTTGTGCGAAAGGCCGATGCCGTTGAAATCGGCGCGGACGTTGTCATGCGATTCAAACGAATAGCCCACACCGGCGCCCAAGCCTTCAGTGCCGATGTTTCCGTATACTTCCTGAGCCTGAACTGCCGAAGCAGCGAACATTGCCAATCCTGCGACCGCTATAAGAGCGCACTTCTGCATGGCGAAAATCCCCGAATTATTCATATGCCGCATCCTGGCTCCGCGTCCATTCAATGTGGACCGTTTGGACGATCTGCTGGAATCGTCTGTCGGCGGAGCACCGCAGACGTTGAGGTGAACGGTTAGCGGGCGCCGGACGTCTTGGGTAACGCCGGCGGAGTTGTTTATTCCGGAACACACGACCATCGAATTTCCCCCATTGGTTCGAACTGTTTTGTTGCATAACCGGAGTTTCGTTTAGGCGGGTTCTGGCGGTGATAGCAAAGCGACGAACTTCACCCGTGTGCGACGAACGGGGAGATTTGCGCATTGAGTGCGAAAACGCGGTATCGGCAAAGTTCGAACTGGGAATCGAGTGACCAGTACCTGTGCGCGAGGTGAAGCAACGCTGCCTCGACATGCCAGCTCGAAGGCGGTTATTCCATCACTCCAATCGCACCCGGTTCAGACGGCGTTCATCTCGCCCATCCCGCCACTCATCGCAACGCAGCCGTATTCGTCGCATAGCTCGCGACGCACCCAAGCACGCCCGTAATACTGCTTCGAACGAGACCACTCGTTCTTCACGTCCACTCGATTACGGGAATCTGAACATGCGAACCAACCGTCTGACCGTCACTCTTGCCCTTTCGCTCGTCCTGGCTGCCTGTGGCGGCGCGGGTAGCGGCGCGGACCCGGCGTCGTCTGCTGCCAGCTCGACCGGTGCGAACGACACCTCGCCGGGCACTTCGGGCACTTCGGGGACTTCTGGAAACACTCCGTCATCGAGTGGCACGTCACCGGGATCAGCGCTGTCCTGGTCCACGCCTGCCACGATCTCGAAGACAGCGGCGTCCTATCCCGACCTTGCCATCGCATCCGATGGCTTTGCGGTCGCCGTCTACGTGCAGCCGGTCAACGCAGGCGGCACCAACGCCCTCTATGGCGTAGTGCGCCAGCCCGGCTCGAACCAGTGGAGCACGCCCGTTAGTCTTTCGGCCGCTGGCGAAAACCCCGCCATGGTGACGCCCGCATCCGGCAATCTCGCCACGCCGGCCGCGAATCGCGTCGTGGTCAACCGAACGACAGGGGACGCCACCGTCGCGTGGATCGATCAGGCGAGCGTGGCCTATCCGGCGGCCCAATCGATTTACATCGCCTCATATCAGCGATCGTCGAATAACTGGTCGACGCCCACGCGCCTCGGCTATGCCAGCTCGATGCCGGCGCTTTCGATCAATCGCAAGGGTGACGTGGTCCTTGCCTACATGGCGCCGGGCGCGACAGCGGATGCACCAGTGATCCAGGGCGACGTCATTGCAAGTGGCAAGACGACCAGCTTCGGTCCGATTGCGGCAGGCCACTCCGACGGCACTCCGCCGCAGGTTTCGATCGACGGTTCCGACAACGTCAACGTCGCATGGAGCGCGTGGGACAACTCGTCCGCCTTTCAACTGCTAGCGGCGCGGCGGCTTGCGAACAACACGGTCGGTGCGACGCAGGTCGTGGCAGGATCGTCCTCGACCAATCTCCAGTTCAGTCTCGCTGCTTCGGACAACGGCGCGGCGGTGATCGGTGTGGCCCTGAACCAGCAGATCTACACGGCACGCCTGCCAGCGGGTGCGATCAACTGGCAGGCGCCGATGTACGTGGCCGGCGCCACGGTGAACTTCTATCCGACGGTCTCGACCAACAGCAACGGCGACGCGGTCCTCGTGTTTTCAGCGGCCAATACGACGAACGCCAGCTACTACGAGCGCGCGCCATGGGTCGCCACCTACTCGGCGGCAAGCAACTCGTGGACAACGGCGTCCCAGATCGCGAGCGCCACGAATGGCGTCGGCCAGCCGAAGGTGTGGCTCGGCGACGACTCCTCCGTGTTCCTGTCGATGCGCGGCACTGCAATCATGTCGTGGCGGCGCAGCGCGGCAGCAACGAACTGGACGCAAACCATCCACGACCTGACCGGCGTCGCGCCGGTCTCGGCGGCGGATCCTGTGACGGGGGCGGCCGCTCTCGTGTGGCTTGACAGCAATACGGCGGACAACATGGTCGGGCTCCTCGCCGAAGTCTGGCACTGAGCGGCCACGTCGGTCGCCACGCGACCGACTTCAGCGTATCGTCCGTGACAGACCATGGCCCGGGATCAATTCTCGGGCCACGGTCTTTCGCTCGTGCAACTTCACTATTCGTTATCCGCGCGCAAGCCGTCGCTGGCGCTGCTAAATCCGGTTGCCGCACAAATATCGGTAAATACCGCGCTCAACACGCCGGTTGTTCTTCCGCCCAATTCCTCATTCGTCGCACAGACGCCATGTTCGTCGCATGGGCGATACAACGCCCTCGCCTGTCGGCGAAACTCTTCTCACCTCGATACCGCCCCGAGACGAGAGGAAAAAGAATGCTCAGACTCACGCACATTGCAGCCGCGCTATCCGCGATCAGCCTGCTGCCTGCTCCGCCACTGACGGACGCAAGATAGACGACCACCTGCTCAACCAGATCCGCATGTACGCGAACGGAACATGACCTATACCTTGACGCAAGCCCAGTTGGCCTCGATCAACTACGATGACCGCACCTTCGGGACTGACCGATTCATGCCCCCATGGAACGAAATCCCAACTGAATTTCAGACGCCGAACGCCTACACGAATCTGGTCGAAGCGCTGCTGGACAAGAAACAATTGCCCGACGCAGACCTGTTCTTGCGCCCAGCGTTCCGATACCCGGGGGCGTTCCGCGACCTGAACCTATGCGCACGCGGCCATCTGCTGGCCGAGGTGCCACGAGAACACAAGGTGGCGGGTGTCGCCTATCTCATCTCGCACGTCTGCGAGATATACGATGGTCCTGAGTATTCCTCGTTGCGCCGATCGTGGAACAACGTACGGTATGGCCTTTGGCCCAGCATCCATCATTGGGTTACGCGCCGCATCGCCAGATTCACTCCGCATCTGGCCCGACTCCGAATGAATGGCCCGCGACCCCGGCGGTCGCGATGAATCGCGACAGAATTTTCAATATCCCCCGTTAATTTTTGCTGAAAAAAGCCGATAAGAGTTGTGGCAACGACGATGCACGCAGACTGACCCGTCACAGAACGAAATGGCGGGCAACGCTGCAATGACGCCAGCTGCGTTAGCCGCACCACGCAATTAGAGTCATTTGATGTGAATTTAAAAATGAGGCACAAGTATGAATAAAATATCTAAAATCCTATTTTGCGCTTTGCTGATTTGTCTTTTCCCGGGGATGAGCCAGGCGCACCTGTCGGTTGCGGACGTCGATGGGTATCCTACTTCAACAATTTACGTGTCGTATAACTACGCATCGCAAAAAGAGGCCGACAATAAAGCTTTGGAAGGGTGTCGCGCTACCGCTAAAAAAAATGGACTGACCCAGCTAGAAAAAAAGTGCACTGTTATTAGCCGAGCCAAAAATCCCGGTTATGGTGCTCTGGTTTGTGGTGACAAGGGCTGTAGTTGGTCGACGGCATACGACGATATGCAGACAGCGGTTGATCACGCATACGACGATTGCTCCAAGTCTTATGGCAACTGTCAACGCGACAATATTCCAAACTGGGATGACGAGGCAGGGTTTCGCCAATCGTCTCAGGTCGTAGCCGCGCAGTCCCAAAGCTGCCGGCCTAACAAGTCGAATATAAGCTGCCGGTTTCAATGTACCAATGGAAGTTGCATAGTTACATATGAAAATGGCTGCAAAATGAGCGTCCAGGTGCAACCGCGATACAACCCATTTAATAATCAGTGGGAGTATCCCTCGCCGGCGTGCTAACCTGGCAATCAGTGCCTCGCTCCTGCATTTCCGTTCGCCCATTTGAAAGTGACGCGCGTAAACGACAGAAACCCGGCGCATGGCCGGGTTTCGGTCCTCAAAGGTTCACCGGGTAGCCCCTGTCCTTATGGATGTTTTTTCTCTGGACATTTATACGAACCGCACCGTGACCGACTCACAGAAACCCCAGTGACCGGCCCAGGTACGCTAAAACTGAAGCCGTCATCAGCTCCGCTCATCTATTGCAGGCACCAATACGTTGAGCAAGGGGCGATTGGAGTTCCACCGAGCCAGATTGTCCGAGAAGAGAGCCGCCATGCGACCGGGCCATCCCAGGATATTGTCGGCGCTGTGAGGCGACAGGACCAGGTTACGGCAGCTCCAAAGTGGACTGTCAGACGGCAAAGGTTCCTGTTCGAAGACATCCAGGTAAGCGCCGCCGAGCCGCCCCTCTTCGAGTGCGGACACCAGTGCGCGCTCGTGCACAATCGCGCCGCGCGCGGTGTTGATCAATATGGCCTCGGACTTCATCAGCGCCAGCGCCTTCGAGTCAATCAGATGGGTTGTTTCATCCGTATGCCGCACGTGCAGGCTAACCACGTCAGCGCGCGGCAACAACTCCGCTAACTGGGTCAACGGATACTGTTCGTCGATTCCGGCGTGCGTTTCGTGCACGCGGCTAGTGATCGCGACAACTCGCATGCCCAGACTCTTCGCTCGCACTGCAACCTCTCGCCCGATAGCGCCCAAGCCGACAACGAGCAAGGTTTGATCCGCCAGAGGACGAAAAGCAAGCGGCTTCCAGAGTCTGCGGCTTTGTTGATCGAAGTACTTCAGGAACCGTCCGTTTAACGCCAGCATGCCGGAAATTGCAGTCTCCGCAACGAATGGAGCCAGTACGCCGCGCCCATTCGTCAAGCAGACGTCGCTTCGTTCGATTGGCAGGAGGTGTTCATATCCTGAGCCTCCGACATGCGCCCAGCGTACCCCCGGAAAGAACGCCGCCCGGCGATGCGGCAGGCCACCGAACCCTGTCTTGCGGATCGCAAACACCGCATCCGGCTTCGCTGAGGACATGACCGCATCGACCTTCTCAAGATCGGAGATCCAATGGAATTTCACGTCTGGATGCGAGCCCTCCAGCGTTTGGCGAAAGTCGTCCGGCGTTGCATGAAGCACCGCCACACTCGTGATGGGCTCCACTCGTTGCGCAATATCTTTCATCGGATCTCCATGAGGGCCTGATTTAGAACTGATGCCGCATGCCAAGCAACACCATGGTCTGCGAGTCTTTGCCTGCGTCGAGGCCATAGGAACCGATCGACGCAGTAGCCGCCATACTGCCCCCCGTGCCATTGGCCGTTCGACCCGACGCCTTCTGATAGGCAACGAGCGTATACACGTCCGTACTCCTGGAGAAGCTGTAGTCGGCACCCAGGCCGACCTGATTGTAGGTCGCGTCGGTTTGCGCACCACCGTCGCCCTTGGTGAAGTCGTAACCGATGCCCAGCGTCGTTGTGGGAACCGGTTTGTAGTTGACGTAGAGCGTGGCGTTGTTAAAGTGGGTGTTGGCCGACAGCGGCCCTTCGCCGTATTCGACATTACTGTATGCCGAACCGAGGTGAAACAAGCCGAGTTGATATGTCGCGGCCGCGCGAATCATGCTCATGGATTTCGCCGAGAACAATCCGCGGTTGATACTCGAAAAATAGGGATTGTCGGTGGTGGGCGCGCTAGCGCCCGGTGCGAGCGACACACCGCTGCTGGTCAACACGAAATCGTTGCCGAAGTTCGCGTGAAAGTACCCGGCGGCAAGATTCAGCGGACCCTTTCCATACGCCACGGCAAGCGCATAAGTCTGACCGCTGGACGCGCTGCCCGCGACCCCGCCGAGCGCATACATCCCTTCCCACTGCAAGCCTGAGTAATTCGGGCTCACATACTTCACCGCGTTATTGACACCGAGACTTTCGTCGTAATTGTCGAGATCGCCTGGCGTCGCGAACGCCGAGCCGAAAACTGCGTCTTCGGTCAGCGGTTCAACGAAGTCGACAATCGGATCGAACTGCCGGCCGACCGTGACGGTGCCAAACGGAACGCTCGCCAAACCAACCGTCGCGACGCGGCCGAATTCCCGCCCGTTGTTGTTCAGCGCCCCGTTGCTAAGCAAGAACCCGTTTTCGAGCCTGAAAACCGCGGAGAGTCCGCCGCCCAGATCTTCGGTACCCTTCAAGCCCCAGGAGTTGGCGCTCAGCGTCCCGTTTATCATCTGGAACGCGGCCCCTGTCCCACCGTTCGCCTTCGGCAGATTACTCACATAACCCACGGCGGTATCCAGCGTGCCGTACAGCGTCACGCTGCTTTGCGCTTGTGCCGCGGTAGCCAGTGTGCTACATGCCAGCGTAGTCAGGAATTTTATCTTCATTTGTTTGCTTTTTCGTTGACCTGAAACTGCCTCGGCTCAATACGACTGCCTCTTCACCATCCCCGGAATCTCGACCATTTGTCGAGAATCTCACGCGAGCCAGTCCTGACGACCGTGTAGTAATCGTGCTGGGCGGCGGTCGGGCATGCGTGATTGGGGAGAATGCGCACCTGCGAGCCAATCGGCAGCTGCGGCAACTGCGCGGCGCTCCCGTCACGCAGCGCGAGAATGCCCTGCTCCTGATTGGCGCCGGCCATGATCAAGTCCGGGTACGGCACGCCATCGACGTCGCAGACAATGCCGTAGCCCTGGTCGATCTTTTGCGAGGCCGTGCCACGATCGCGCGACATGGCCATCCAGCCCGCATCGACCAGAATCCAGCCCTTGTCGGACTGATGCCCGATCACGGTCGCGAGCACGCTCAGCGCGATGTCGTCAACAGCGCACACGTTAAGCCCCGCCATCACGAGATCGAAGAACACGAACACCCCGGCGCGCACTTCGGTGACACCGCTCAGATCGCGCGCGAAATGAGCCGTCGGCGTCGACCCCACGCTCACCACCGGTGCGGGAAGACCCGCGTCCCGCAAAACGGCCGCACATCCAACGGCTTCCGCACGTTCGCGCTCGGCCATTGCGACGATCGCATCGACGGTATCGCACGAGTACGATTCACCCGCGTGGGTCATGACGCCGCGCAACGATGCGCCACCCTCATGCAGCGCACGGCCGATGGCAATCAGCTGCCCGGCTGCCGCGCGGCTGACACCGGCACGATGGCCGTCGGAGTCGATCTCGATCAACGTGGGAATCGGATCGCGACTGATACGCGACTGCTGCGCGACCGCATGGGCGGCATCCAGGCTGTCGACGACCACCGACAGATCGACCCCACGTCGACGCAATGCCGTCACGCGCTCGAGCTTGGCCGGTGCAATACCGACCGCATAGAGAATGTCCCTTACGCCGCCCTCCGCGAATTGCTCGGCCTCGCGCAACGTCGATACCGTTATAGGGCCGCCCGGACCATCCATGACACGACGCGCCACGTCGAGCGACTTCCCCGTCTTCAGGTGCGGACGCAGATTGACGCCGTGCCCCGCGAGCCGCCCACGCAAGCGGGCAATGTTGCGCACCATCCGGCTTTCGTCGAGCAACAGCGCCGGCGTATCGAGATGTTCGATTGACTGGGTCGAAGCAGGAACGTCCTGCGAATTGCCGACGAGGTTTGGCTCGTCGGACAAGCGCGGTGCTGAAATGATGCTGGTCATAAGTCGAAATGTAGAAAGAAGTGAACGCACTTACAGCGCGACGACACCGGTCTTGATCTGGGCAAAACTGCGCAAGCCCTCAGCGCCTTTTTCGCGGCCGTAGCCCGAGCGCTTGAAGCCGCCGAATGGCAACTCGACGCCGCCGGACGCACCATACGTATTGACGAAGACCTGTCCGGCCAGCACTTCCCGGATCATCCGGTGCGCAGTACCGATGTCGCGTGTCCATACGCCGGCGACAAGGCCGTAGTCGGTGCCGTTCGCGAGACGCACCGCTTCATCGATATCGCGGAACGACGTGACGGCCAGCACGGGCCCGAATACTTCTTCCTGACCGATCGCGCTGTCCGGATCGACGTTGTCGATCAGCGTCGGTTGAAAGAAGAAACCGTCACCGAATGCGCCGCCGTTCAGTGCATCGCCACCCACGACGATTTTCGCGTTGTGATCGCGAGCCCGTTCGACGAACGACATGACACGATCACGCTGAATCTTCGAGATCAACGGACCCAGTGCCGGGTCGCTCAGCGCGGGGCCGATCTTCACGCTGGCGAAGGCCTGTGAAATGCGCGCCACCATCTCGTCGTGCAGGCTCTCGTGGACCAGCAGCCGCGAACCGGCCGAACACGTCTGACCAGCGTTTTGCAAGATCGCGTTGATTACGCCCGGCACCGTGCGTTCTAGGTCTGCATCGCCGAACACAATGTTCGGCGATTTGCCGCCCAGTTCCATGGTCGCCGGGATCACGCGATTAGCCGCCGCGTGAGCGATGATGCGCCCCACTTCGACCGAGCCGGTGAATGAGATGTGGTCGATATCGCTGTGACCCGTCAGTGCCGCGCCCGCCGTCTCACCATATCCGGTTACGACGTTGAGAGCACCGGCAGGCAGACCGGCTTCGAATGCGAGCGCTGCGAGACGCACGGCGGTCAACGGCGCTTCTTCGGCAGGCTTCAACACGCAGCAGTTGCCCATTGCGAGAGCCGGCGCAATGGTGCGCGCGAAAATCTGCATCGGGTAATTCCACGGGATCACGTGCGCCGTGACGCCGTGCGGCTCCCATTCCGTGAAAATCATCGTGTCCGCATTCAGCGGAATCGATGAGCCGTAGTGTGTTTCCACGGCACTGGCGTAGAAGTCGAAATAGCGGGCGGTGAGTTCCGCGTCGCGTCGCGCCTGCTTCAATGGCTTGCCGGTTTGCAGCGCTTCGAGATGCGCGAGATCCGCCTCATCGCGCTTGATCAGTTCGGCGATGCGTCGCAGGATGCGCGCACGCTCGGCAACCGCAACCTTGCGCCACTGCCGCTGTGCTCGCCGTGCTGCGCGCACAGCGCGATCGATTTCGCTGGGTCCGCACTCCGCTGTCTGGGCGAATGCCTTGCCGCTGGATGGATCCAGCACGGCAACCGTGTCGTTTGTCTCGATCCACTCTGCATCGATGAAGGCGGCTGTCTGTTTCATTATGTGACTCCATAAGGACGCAAGCCGGCCGCCGCGTCAGCGGCCAGACGTTGCGGGAATGCGTGAATGTCTAGCGGGCAGTAAAGCCGCCGTCGAGCACGAGGTCGGTGCCGACCGCGAACGAGCTCTCGTCGCTAGCCAGAAAAAGTGCGCCGTAGGCGATTTCGCGTGCGTCGGCCACGCGCATGATCGGCGCCCACGACGCTTGGGCCGCGGCGGTTTTCGCCGGGTCGAGGCTATTGTCGACTTCCGCCTGCAGCAGCGGCGTGCGCGTAATGCCGGGGCACAGCGCGTTGACGCGAATGTTGTGGCGAATCAGATCGAGCGCGATCGATTTTGTGAACATCATGACCGCGCCCTTGCTGGCGTTGTATGCCGGCGACTCGGGAACCGCGACGATGCCCATCTCCGAACCGAGCGTGACGATCTTTCCGCCGCCGCGCTCGATCATCTTGGGTACCGCATGCTTGACCATCGTGAACATGCCCTTGACGTTGGTGGTCAGAACCGCGTCCCACTCGTCCTCGGATAGCTGCTCGATCGGCATCACACTGGTTATGCCCGCGTTACACACGAGAATGTCCAACCCGCCATGCTCGTCGACGGCGTGCTGCACCATGCGGCCAGCATCCGCCATCGAGCGGACGTCGCCCGCGCAACCGGATACCTTGCCGTATTGCGTCAGTTCGTCTACCGCCGCGGCGAGCGCCGCCGCGTTGATGTCGGTGATCACAACGTGTGCGCCTTCCTGCGCGAACAATTGCGCAATCGCCTTGCCTATGCCTGACGCGCCGCCGGTAATCAGCGCGCTCTTGCCATTCAGTCTACCCATCACAGTTCTCAAGTTGGTTGTTACAAGCCACGAAGAGACGTCGACGTGGCGAGGAAAAATTCAGGCCGTTTCGTTGCCGTAGCCCAGTGCTTCTTCAGTGCCACGTGTGGTTGCCGCACCGACGGGCAAATCGTCGAGCGATTCGTTGGTGACATCGACCAGTTCCGGAATCGCATCGCCTTCGATAAAGAGCACCGCGCCCAGGCGATAGAACGCCGGCGATTCACGGCGCTTGAGTTGCCGGCCCCACAGCGCGGCGAGGACGATCACCGCGACGACAATCCACGGGAACACGGTCAACGGCGCGGCAGGCCACGGATGAATATTCAGCCAGATCGCCGCAAGGAAAATGACGTTGGAGATGACAGGGAACGCGACATGCAGCAGCAGCGAAAACTCCTGGCGATAACGCTTCCACATGAATACTGGCAGTGCGATGTTGGTCAGGATCAGGATGGGCAACATGCCGAGCGACGACAGATAGCCGAGATTACCGAACGCGGACATCGGGTCCCACCAGAACCCCGCGCCAATACCCACCACGAGGGTCAGGATGGAGTACACCACAATCGCGACGTGTGGCGTCTTGTGCTTCGGATGAGTACGGCCGAGCGCCTTGTGAAGCAGCCCGTCGCGGCCCAGCGAATACAACACGCGGAAATTGGCGGTGTGGATGGCGAGCACGACAGCGACGATTGCGGAGACGGCCGCGAGGTCGACAAGATTGCCGTACATATGGCCAAGGTAGCGCACGGCGAGGTCATGGATCGGCTCCTGAGAATTGGCGAGCTTGTCCATGTGCGCAGAGCCGTAGCCGACCACGATCGAGTACATCGCGAACGTGAACCACAAACCAGCGAGCACCACGGATCCAATCAGCGCGATCGGCAGATTGCGACGCGGATTACGACATTCCTCCGCCACAGTCAGGCACGATTCGAAGCCGAAAAATGCCATGACGATAAAGACGAATGCCTGTCCGATACCACCGAAGCCCTGATCCGCGTGCATTGGCGAAAAGCTTTGCGGCACCTGGCCGGCATCGCCGCCCTTGATCACAATGACGATCAACAGGCCGCCCACTACCACGACTTCGGCAATCAATAGCGCGACGTCGAACTGCATCGACGCATGGACCGAATACCACGCGAGAATGCCGACGAGGACCACGACGCCGATCATCAACGCCCACCACGGCACCATGATGCCAAAGTCATTCTTCAGCGCGTTGCTGAGGAAACCGCCGAACAGGTTGGTGTTGATCGGGCTTTGCAGCGCGTACGCGAATAACATCAACATGCCGGCTGCAAAACCGGCTTCGGGCCCGAGACCGAGCGTAATGAACTTGTAGAAGCCTCCCGCCGACGTGACACGCTTGGCGAATTCCGCGATCGTCAACGCCATGAGCGCAATGCCCGCGGTCCCAAGCACGAACACGAACGGCGAAGACACGCCGGCCTTGCCGCCGATCAACGCCGATATGAACATCACGCCGATGGTCGGCGAGATAAACGCGAGGGACATGCCCATCGCACTGATTAATCCCAACGCGTTGCGTTTGAGGCCATCGGCCTCTGCAATCGCGCTCTCCTCTTTCGTGCTCATCGAATTGCTCCAGTCAGGTCAACTTGAGCGCATCGTAGGTCGTCACAAAACTGCCATCCAATGCCGAAATTCGATCGCGCGATGCTGAGCGAGCATGGCGCTATCGCGTATGCGAGCGACTCATTCGGCCGAGGACGAGGAAGAGGACGATGACGAGGACGAACAGAGAAAGCGCAACCGGGCGTACCGGTTGCGACGGTTCAGATAGCGATTCGCGCGTTCAGCGATTCAGCCAGCAGCCGGCCGAACCGCTTGCGCGGAGGATGTGGCCGTCAGCGTTTCCCAGAATGCTTCGGCGCTGCCCGGCAAGCGAGCGCGTGGACGGAACAGCGTGATGTCGACCTCGATATCCCAATCGGAAGAGCCCGCGCGCACCAGTTCGCCCGATTCGAGTTCGCGCCCGACCTGACTCTGCGGCAGCCACGCCAGCCCGCGCCCATCACGCACCATCGAGTTGAGCACGCCGGCGAGCGGTGAGACGAAGACGCGGTCGAGCCGACCGGCTGCCGGCGAGGTACGCAGCAGTTTTTCGACCGCACGACCGATGGCGGACGTTTCGGCATACGCCAGGTACCGGCAGCGCCCCGAAGACGCGTCGTCGAGCGAATCGAGCGGCCCACTGCCGACGCCGGGCCGCGACAACGGCAGCAAGCGGTCGAAACCAATGCGATAGGCCAGGAACTGTTTCGGGTCGAGGCCAATATCGATTGAAGGATGCGTGTGACACAGCATGAAGTGGCTCGCGCCCTGCAGCATCATCTGCACACACGCGGTCGCATGGCCGGTATCGAGCCGGAACTTCAGTACTTCCCCCGGCCTTTCAGAAGCGCTGATCCAGTGAGGAAAAAATGTCAGCGAAAGGCTGTGGGTCGCGACAAACTTGACCGTATTGGCGAGTCCCTCCGCTGCCGCACGCAACTCGTCGCGCCCCTGGTAGAGCTGCCGGGCCACTTCTTCGGCAATATCGCGGAACCGCTCACCCGCGGCTGTCAGCGCAATCGGCTGCGCGTGGCGATCGAGCAAAGTGACGCCGACCCACTCCTCAAGCATTTTGACGCGCCGGCTGAACGCCGGCTGCGTCATGAAACGCAATTCGGCAGTGCGCGAGAAATTACGCGTGGCCGCCAGCGTCAGAAAATCTTCAAGCCACTTCAGTTCCATTGACAGAAATCAACCGCTCGAGTCGAAGAGACACCCGCGCCGATGAAGTCGTGCGAGGCGAAGGCAGGTGCAAGTTCAAGCAACTGCCGTGCCGGGTGAAACACACCATATCGGGGATGTCGGCGGTCCATTGCGGTGCACGCGCATGATTATGGTGACGTCAAACGTGTTGGGGCGCACCTTATGTGGGCACGACGGAGCCTGCCGCGCGGCAACCTTTCACGGCGAATATGGCGTTGGGGATGGCCAGTCTGTTCGCGCATTGACCCTAGCGGGACGCCTGTTGTTCCGGAATGGTCAACATGAAAACTTCGCGGAATCAAATCTCCCAATATGGCGGCAAGAAACGCAGCCGGCCAATGCCGATTCGGCCTGGACCCATGCAAAGACGGTTGCGGAGGAAGTTGGGCATTGCGAGTTTCGCGTCGCACGGGCTCTCGGGCGTCCCGCGCAGCCGAACTCGTTGATCCGCATTGTCAGTGTCTACCGTTCCAGCGCCATCGCGAACGCGTCGGCGGGCTCGTAGCCTTCCATCAGGAGTACCGTGATGGCATCGGAGGCCTCTTTGACATTCGCGGGCAACTGCGCCTTGTGGGCGCTGTAATAGGTCCACCGCATCGTGTCTGCCTCGACCCTTGAACGCGGCTTGAGCGTCACGACGCGGATCGCCTCGACGATATGCGTGTCGAACGCGACGGCATGCGCTGCCCAGTCGAAACCGAATGCCTCCTGTTGCAGTTCGGCCGCCTTATGCCGATCCACAAAGCTCTGCCCAGGTTCGCCCGTCTGACGGCTTACCACGAGGCTCGCGAGGTTAGGCAACCCGTCGGCCCGGCAGAAGGTCCTGATCACATCCAGCACGCGGCCCATCGACACTGGAATCGCACTCTGCACATCGGCATGGTCCGAATGAAGAGCTTTGGCACGCTCGACCAGTTGGCTGTAGTAGATCAGTTCTTTTCGTTTTGCGCATTCGACGAGAATCGGGAAGTACACCGCAGCCAGGCGCAACGACCGTTCAGTGACGTTGGGATACAGCGGAGCGATTTCGGCAGTCTGGGTCATGGTTCCTCGTGTTTCGATTGATCGTTCTGGTGGCGTTGTTTTACTGCATGCCTCCTGAAGGCACCGTGCCGGCCTGTCAGGTTATCGGCTCGTCGGCCGATGTTCTTTAGCACCGCGTGTTTCTGTTTCCCGTGCTGTCCGACCGGAAGAGGACCGCACTATAAAGCCGGATCCGGACAAAACCCGTCTGGTAAAAAGAAACGATCCGGACGCGAAATGTCCGGTCAGCACGCGATACTGCGGGCTTCGCAACTGCCGGAGGCTACAACGCACACATGACGCACCCTCTCGTCGATCCCGATTCCAATCTCACGGCCACGCCGATCATCGAACCCATCGTGCGGCTGTGGACGCTGCGCTTTCTCGTGGACCTCGAACTGCACCGGCGCCTGATCAAGCCGCGCGGTTGGGCGAGCGATCTGATCGTGCGCGCGCTCGCGCTGCCGAAGCTTCAGGCAGTGCAACCGGCGAACACACAAAAGGGGCTGCCCGAGACGACCGACGACTCCAGCAGCGAAGAAGGCGACGACGAGGACGCGACGATCGCTGGCCTGTTCGGCGACGGCGACGACGACGCGCCGCCGCGCGCCGGCAAGGGCTTCGACATTGACGCCGCCACGCAACTCCTGCGCGATCGCCACGCCGCGGAGGAAGCGAACGCGCGTCACGCGACCCCGCCCGCGATCGTCGCCGCCAACATGGCGCGGCTGCGCGAGCTCGTCGGCCTCTCCGACCTCGAGACGCGCATCCTCACTTTCGCCGTGATGGTTCACACCGATCAGGTGCTGGACCTGATGAGCGACTGGGTCGGCGACCTGACCTCGGCCAGGCTTTTTCACGCGGTGAGCGCTGTGCTTGCCATTCCTGAGAAAGAAGTGCGCCAGGCGTTGTCCCCGCAGGGTACGCTCGCGCGTTCCGGCCTGCTGACGGTCGACCGCAAACAGCGCTGGGCGCTCGCCACAAAGCTCGATCTGCTGTGCGACGGCTTTGCCGATACGATCGTCTCGGACAACATCGACGCGCTCGAACTTCTACGCGGCATGGTCACGTTCGCGCCAATGCCGACGCTGACGCTGGAGGACTTCGCGCATGTCGACGATGAGATTGAACTGATGCGCGGCTATCTCGAGTGCGTGCTACTCGCGCGCCGGCATGGTGTGAACATTCTCGTGCACGGAGCGCCCGGAACCGGCAAGACCGAACTCACGCGCGCGTTGGCCCACTCTCTGCAAGTGAAGCTTTACGAGGTCACCGGCGAAGACACCGATGGCGACGCAGTGATGGGCGAGCAGCGTTTGCGAGCATTTCGTGCCGCGCAGGCATTTTTCGCGGAAACGCCGGCACTGATCGTGTTCGACGAAGCCGAGGACGTGTTCGCCGATACCGGCCCGCACGAGCGCAGCGTCGCACAAGCGCGCAAGGCGTGGATCAATCGTGCACTCGAAAGCAATCCGGTGCCCACCTTGTGGCTGTCGAACTCGGTGACCGGTCTCGATCCGGCCTTCATGCGCCGGTTCGACATGGTGCTGCGCATGCGTGTTCCGCCGGCACGGGTGCGCAAGCGAATCATCCTCGAAGCGTGCGCGCACCGGTTGCCCGATACCACCGTGCAGCGCATGTCCACGCATGGCGCACTGACGCCGGGCGTGGTCGCGCGCGCGGCGTCCGTGCTGCAACAGGTAGCCGACGACTGGGCGCCGCAGCGCTTCGGCGAGGCGCTCGAACGGCTCGTCAGCGGCACGCTGGAAGCGCAGGGCCATGCGCCCTTGGCGCCGCCCGTCGCGCTGCCGACCACTGGCGATTACGATCTGCGCTATTTGAACGTCGACTGCGATCTGGCGGCACTCGCCCAAGGTGTGGTGCGCACGCGCTCGGCACGGCTCTGCCTTTATGGTCCGTCGGGCACCGGCAAGAGCGCTTTCGCCGCGTGGCTCGCAGAACGCCTGGAGTGCCCACTTCTGCTCCAGCGCGCCTCGGACATGATTGCGCCATTCGTCGGAGAGACCGAGCAGAACATCGCGCGGGTGTTCCGCGAAGCGCTGCACGAGCGCGCGGTGCTGCTGATCGACGAAGCCGACAGCTTCCTGCGCGATCGGGCCTTTGGCGGTCACAGCTGGGAGATCACGGCGGTCAACGAGATGCTGACGCAGGTGGAGCACTTCAACGGCGTGCTGGTCATGTCGACCAACCTGTTCGATACGTTCGACGCGGCCGCGCTGCGGCGTTTCGATGCGAAGCTGCACTTCGGTTATCTGAGAGCCGAACAGGCCGGCGCGTTTTTCGCCGAACGCTGCACGGCGCTTGGGCTCGGTACGCCCGGACCGGAGGACCAGTCCCTGGTCGCCCGGCTTGGCGCGTTGACGCCCGGAGACTTCGCCGCTGTGATCCGCCGTCACGGGCTGAGCCCGATGCGTTCGGCGGCCGGGTTCGCTCGCGCGCTCGCTGACGAATGCCTCACCAGGCAACGGGGCAAGGCACCGATCGGGTTCAGCTGATTGGAGATACGTGTGCCGATCCAGAACCGATTGTCGAACATGAGGACGTTCGGCCGGGCTAGCGAGTCACGCTGCTCGCAGCGAGGCAAGCCGGAAAGTGCGAGGGTGTCGTATCGACACCTTTGATCAGATCGTCGGCGTCCCTCACCCTGCCTGCTTGCGCAAAACGTCATCGAGCGCGATCAGCGTGGCGAGCGCCCCACCCTGGATGCCCACGCCGCATGGCGGATTGATCTGCGGTTCGCGCATATTGATGCGGATGACTCTCGGCCCGTGTCGCTCACTGAAACGGCGAATCGTCGGCAATGCGGTACCCGCGCCGAGTTCGACGACCACGAGCCGTTTCACCGATGGGATCCAGCGCTGCAGGCGCGCCTCCTGCTCGTCGGTTCGCCGCGACAGCCAACCGGAGTCCCAGAACATCAGAATGTTGGGACGCGCGAGCGCCCCGCATTCAGGGCAGCGTGGCGGTTGACCGGTAAGACGGCACGCCGGTTCATCGACCTGCGGAACAAAATCCGTTGCAGGCCAGATACGCGAGCAGCACGGCACAACACATTGGAGATGGTGAATCGAACCGTGGCATTCGGCGACGCGGTTCGCGGCGAAACCCGCGCGCTGGAACTGACCGTCGACGTTGCTGGTGAAGACAAACGCGCCGTGCTCCATACGCGCCGCCCAGCGTTTGAGCACGGCAAAGCCGGCATGAGGTTCTATCTTGCGATAGAGACTCAGACGATGCCCATAGAACCCCCACGCGAGCGTAGGGTCTTCGTCGAAGGCGCGGGGATTGGCCATCGATTCGAAGCTGCGCTGCGCCGCGGCCAGCGCAGGGTAGGCGCGCCATAAACCTTCGTTGCCGCGAAAGTCGGGCAACCCTGAATCCACACCCATGCCCGCGCCGGCGGTCACGAGCAAGCCATCCGCCTCCCGCAGCCATTCGACGGCCCGCAGCATCGTCTGGGCTTGTTTTTCCATTGCGTTCAGCCTCTGTGATTCCCGTTCGTACTTTGCGGCGTGGCTCCGCCATTTTCGTCGGAGCCACGCCTGCCATCATGCTACCGCTTCGTGCGCGGCAAACACCGGCAGACGCGTCTTTAATCAGGGCAGGTCGCGGCGGTTAGGGCATCGCGGCGCACTTTCTCGATGTACTTTCCGAGCGCTACCGTCGACAGAATGCCCGCGGCAAAGACGAGCGCGAATGCCGCAAGGCTCTCAAGCGGAGAATTGTTATTGACCATATCGGTTCCTCTCAGGTGAATACGTTGTTGACCGCCGCAGCATCGTTGCGGCACCGGCGTTGGCACCGTTATTTGACCGCGCGCCAGATCAACGCAGCAAGCTGGTTGCCCGTGCCCACGATCCTGAAGTTATCGTCGCGCGTCTGGTTGACCTTCGGATCGAACACGCCAACCCGGCGAAACTGAACATCGCGCGCGATCTGCTTGCCTCCCGAGTCGGTCTCGATGCTGCCGACCACACGATGCTGATCGTCCCGAATATATTCGACGGCCATATTTTTTCTCCTGGCGTTGGAAAGTCTGTCGGCTTCATCCAGCGAACTTGCCGCCGTGCCGTCATGACTTTAGATGCGGATCGAGACAAATCGTGTCCCGAACATTGGCCGGCGCTCCGCATCATCGTGTCGGCTTGACGTCAGTCTGGAAAGCGCACAGGGCCGAAGACGCGCTGCATCGGTTTGGCCCCTTCCTCCTGCCCCAGCAGACGATTTACTCAACTCTTCGGACGGAAATCGATGTGGATCGCCGAGATCTGCGCCTGTGCCTGCGGCGGCAACTGTACCAGCCGCTCCGGCGCAAGAATTTCGCCGAATAGTTGCGCGCGTAGCAGCCGCACACGCTCCTGCACCACCGATGAGCGCAACTCGTCATAAGTACCCTCGACCGCGAGCGTGTAGACCTCCAGCTTCGGCGGCGTGTGGTCCTGATCGAGGGCCGCTTCGCATGCCTTCATCCATGCGCTGTTCTGTCGGTCCACGCGTCCAATCTGCTGTTCGATCCGGCCTGGGTTCCAGTCCAGATGAAACAGGACCACGGTTCGGCACGCGTGATGGAGATTGAGTCCCTCGCTCATCACGTCCGACTGGCCGAGCAGCACCCTCGGATTGAGGCGCGAATGGTTGAACGCACCTTGCCGGGCACGACGCGTGGCCGGTTTGGTGTCGCCGATCATCAGCTGGGCAAACGGGCTCATGCGGAAGACGTACTCGCCAGCCTCATTGCTCTGCAGATCCTCCTTGAGCTGTTCGACGATCCTGGTCCAACTGAGGACTTCCCGGTTGCTCTTATGCGCTTCTTTTTTTTCAGGTGGATCGGGATCGCGCAAGCTCGCCAGCCGCGCGCGCACCTCCTCGCGCAAGGCCTCCTTCTCATCTGGATCGTCGACGGCCCATAGCTGGTCCTCGACGCAGAGCTGCTGGATCAGCCACGTTGCCAGCACGCCGGCCAGCTCGGGGGAGAGATGGCGCAGGAGACCGGCCTTTTCCACGACGCCGCTGCACACGTCGCGCAGTTGCTCGCGCTCCCGCTCGTATCGCGCCGTGAACTCCCCGGCCTTCTTCTCGAATTGCTCGTCGCTCATTCCAGCGAGTTCGAACTCAGGGTCAAGGCGCCAGCGCTGCATGTCGTGATCCGTGGCCCGCACGCCTTGCGGCAGCGGGATCGGCTTCCCGTCGCGCATGTGCCGCAGATAATGGCGAATGTTCAGGCTGCGGTTCAGGGCATGCAGCGAGGCGAGGTACTCACCGAAGACCAGCACCTTCTCGCCGTCACGACGGACGGTGAGTTCCTCGATCAACCGCACCGCCGCGAGCACGCGCGGATGCCATTGCAACGCGTAGCGCGGATTGTCAGCGACCTCGCCGAGCTGCTCGCAGTCTTCCCGCGCGGCGGCCGCGCGCCAGTATTTGCAGCGCTGCAGCCGTGCCTGCGCCGCGCGCGCCGCCATGGGGTCCGCGCGCTCCGGAAGCGCCTCATCCTCCTCTTTTCTGCTCCGCTTTTCTTCGTCGATGTCCACGTCCTGCAGCGCTTCGGGTTGTTGCGGCAGCGCCTGCGAAAAACGCATGCCCGCGGTCTTCAGGTCGTGTCCGACGCTGGTGCCCCGCGCCGCCGCGGCCAGTGCCTCGGACAAGGCGAGCTTCCTGCGCTCGGAGAGGTTCAATTTCGCCAGCACGACCGGGTGTGCGTGGTACTCCCGATGAGGGTGGGCGCCGTTCCGCTCGCCTGTCTGTTGCGTATAGCGCTGCACCAGGGGGTGATCTCGCCACAGACGCCGCGTCACGATATCTTGCAGCTTCTCCTGGAATTCACTCGCCGACGACCTGAGTGTCGCGATTTCGTCCTGCGATCCGGCGCGCAAACCTTCGACCGCCTTGGCATAGCGGTTCACTACACCACTCAGGACTTTCACCCGCTCGTCCCCCAGACCGAGCCGACTGAAGATCGCCTTCCACTGCTCAACACTGAGTTCCATGGGCGTGGCCGTGAGCGCGAGCCGTTTGGCTTGACGGTTCCGCGAACCCGAAAACAGGATATGGTCGATCAGCTTGGTGAGCCGGCTGCGCAGTTTGCCCTCGGCCTGCTTCTCCTCGAGGCTGAGATTCGCGCCGGCGCGGCTCTTGTGTGCTTCGTCCACGATGAGCAGGTCGAAGTCGCCCAGCAGTTCGCCGATCATGTCCTGGAACAGCTTGGCGAGCTTTTCGTCCTTGAAGGTTTCCGGCGCGGGTGTGCCGACTACGGCGTCCTGCAACAGTTGGCGCGTGGCGGCGCTGCAGCGCTCACCGATGTACCGTGCGGCATCCTGCTGCATCGGACTGACCAGCAGATTGTTAGCGCCCCAGGTGCCAAGGCCCGTTTTTTTTCGGACCAGATAAGGCAGCGCCCACAACTCGTGGTTCACTACTTTGCCCACCGGCGGCAACCCGAATCCATGCGAGATGAACAGAATCGGGAATGCGTCGGCGAGTGGGTACGAGCTGTCGTCGCTGTATAGATCCGCGTAGGTCCGCAGGAAGCGATGCGCGGGCGCCTCCTGCAACCAGCCAAGCCGCAGATTGCTCAACTGCTTCAGAAAGCCTTGCACTTCCTCGTCCTGCCACTGGTAGGCAAGTCCTGGCGGGATCAGCACGGCAACCCGGCCCCCGCTCGCCGCCACGCAGACCGCGAGGGCGACGGCCAGACGCGTCTTGCCCAGGCCGACTTCGTCCGCGATAAGGACACCCGGCTCCTCTCGCAGCCGCTGCGCCATCCAGCGCAAGGAGGCATCCTGATTGGCGCGCCATAGCTCGCTGCCGTCGGGCAGGCTGCGCACGTTGGCGAGCTGCTCGAGCCGCTTCAGCACCAGGTCCCAATCCACTGCCCGACTCCTTCCGTAACCAGCTTGCTTCACATGCATAGGGCTTCCGCGTTCGAAGGCACGCACCACGCGGCACGCAGGTCATGAAGGAAGGTCCGATACTGCCTGTGCAGTTCCGCTCGTTCCGCCAGCCAGGGCGGCACAAAGCCGGGCTGATCCAGCGCGTCAAACAGATCGACCTTGAGGGCCCGGATTGCTTCCCGCTCGTGCGTTGCCGTCTGCTCCAAGAGCAACACCCGTAGCTGCGTCAGCCAGTACGGAAACTCCTCGGGGGTCGTCAGCACGTTGCGCTGCGCGATCGTCTCGACCAGCATGGCAAGCGTACGCAGGGCATAGCGGGCCGCGCCGCCACGTACATCCGCGCCGGCGGCTGCTGGGCGGCCGACGTCTTCATCGTCCTCATCGTCCTCGTGGTCATGCGGCGGCAGTGCGGGGAACACAAGTAGCGCCTGCAGGACACTCTCCACGTCCAGTTGCGGCACGGCACGCCTGCAGAACAGGCCGTTCGCGGCAAATACGGCCACGTCCCACCCGAATCCCGCGGGCTGCGATGCCGGGTCCACGTTGCGTACTCGCACGAACGGCGGACAGGCCGCGGCAGTCCAGGGAACGGACTCCCGTTCGGGTTCGACCGCTATCCACAGACCGTCCGGCCCTTGCAGCCATAGCGTAGTCCGCGGCACTTCGCTGCGGACAAGATGCAGGCACTCGCCCGCCTGGCGAAAGAACAGCACGGGCGGCGGATCGAGCGGCTCGAACATGTCTTCACCCGGGCCCTCCACTGCCTCCTTCAGAGCCCGCTCAGGCGCCCGATCGCCACACGCCAGGCGTTGCCAGATCTGCGCGATGCGTTCGTCGGGCAAGAGCACCGTGCCGGCTTCCACGTTTCCCACGCCGCGACGATCCCGCGCATCGCCCTCGACACAGGCTCGCGTCAGAAAGCCGCGATGCGACAGGTTGCCCGAGCCCAGGTACAGGAAGGCCAGCCTCGCACTGCCCTCCCCGGCTTCGCGGACCTGATCAAGCCCGGCGATGTACTTGGCGTGCAGAAACCTGCGGCCCACCTTCGCCTTCTTCTCCAGCGGGTCGCGCGGCAAGCACAGGGACCATTTTCCAGCCCGGCTCTGAGTCAGCCTGCGCGCGCCCACCTTTGTCCCGCGCAGCTGCTCGAGCCAGGCGGCAATGCCACCCGCCCGCTCAGGATTGAACACCAGCAGGCGGCTGCCGGGATCACCCAACGATTCCAGTTTCTGCAGCACCGTGGGTGCCGAATCCGGGGCCGTCTTGCCGGCTTGCTCGAAGAAGCCCGATCCCGCTACCAAAGTCGACACGCCCTTCTGTGGAAAGCGCTTTCTGATCTGATCGAACAGCGACCGGTCGAGGCTGTGGATAAATTGCGGCGTTCGCTTCGAAGCGCTGCCGCGTAACTGCAACCGGTCACGCCAGACCTTCAGCCATCCGGTCACGAGGACGTCGTCGGCGAGGTCAGCGTGGTGCTTACCGTAGAGGCCGCCCAACAGCCGCTCGAAGAACTCGAAGGCGGCGTGCACGTCCGCCAGTGCCTGATCTGCATTCGCCCCATCACTTTCCGCCTCCCACTCTGTCGTCCAGAACAGGTCGATCTGGCCTTGGCGTCCCCAGGTCTCGGCTGTCCAGTTTCCGGTGGAGACGACCAGACGCCAGCGACACGGCGCCCCGACACTCGACGGGCCGAAGCCCATCAGCGCCACCTTCGCGTGCATCAGGCTCGTGCGGCTCCGCCACGCATCCTTCAGGCACGGCGACAGTTGCAGCAAGCCGGGAACCGGTTGCGCCTGCAACTGCCGGCTCGACGCGTCGAGCATCATCAGCCCGCGCACGAGGCCTCTGGCTCGACGCTGTGCGGGGGTATCGTTGGTGAAAGCCGCCAGCGCCCGCTCAAGGGTCTCCGTGTCGCCGCTCAGTCCGCACAGCAGCAGATGCGTACCGTGCTCGCCTTGCGGCGGTGAGAAGAGCGTCTCGAGGTCGCTGCGATCCTTGACGGCACTCATGACAGCGCTCCCGCGTCAGCCAGCAGCCGCCGGAAACGAAGCAGCGGGCCTGGTACGCCGCGCGCCTGCGGCACCTCCGTTTCCTGTACTTCATAGGCGTCGTCGGCTACCAACGGCTTGCCCGTGTAGGCCACACCCTGATCGATGCGTCCTTCAATCACGGAGAACAACATCGGAGCGCGGCCGGCCAGCGAAGCGATCCGCTCCTCCAGCATGCGCGAGTGGGACTGCTCCTGACAGAAGCCGACTGCGTCCGACGGCGCCCCCGGTGCGGCACCGTCCCGCATCGCGTCACACTCGCGACCCAGCGCATCGAAAGCCTCAGCCACATCCTGGCGTGCCGCCAGATCCCGCACTTCCTGGGCGGAGCCCTGAATCGCACCGCCAATGGATTGCGCTGCCTGCAAGGCGCTCGCGCGCACGTCCTCGAACGCGAAACAGGTTGCCAGCCGGGCGGCGTGTTCGGCATGGTGCACGCCATCCAGCAAGCTTTTGCGTCCGCTCTCCGTCGCGAGCTTTGCGTCGGTGTGAGTGCACAGCAATGTCGCCAGAACCGCGCGGCGTTCATCGGCACGTACGCGCTCCAGCACGAGCCTCTTCTCCGCATCGCTGGCCAGCGCCGGCTCAAGAGCGTCCTTGACCACTTGCTGCACGTTCTTCGCTTCCTTGTCCTCCAGCTGAATCCACTGCTTCAGCCAGCGGCGCGCGCCGCCTTCCGATTGCTGTCCGCTGGCGAAGGCCAGTTCGGCCAATTCGATGCCGGCAGGAGTCAGCTCCAGCTTGCTGAAGCGCGCCTCCTCACGGATGCACAGGTTCAGCCCCGGCAATGCCCGCGTCACGGAGCGGCGGAAAGGAACGGTGACATATGTCCCGCCCGTTGCCACGTCGCTGAACGACAGGCTATTGCGGCCGGCGAACTTGCGCTTGCCCTGCACGCGAGGTTCCGTCTCGGCCTGCGCACCACGGCGAACCACGATCCAACTCGCCATGGCTTCCAGCGCTTCCGCGATGCGCGCGGGCGTAGCGGAGGTTTCCATCTCCTGTGCGAGACGCAGTCCCATGCACGCCCAGCTGAGCTGACGCACGAAAAACGCGCCGCCCAGACCGGGCACGGCCCATTCGTTGAAACCCATGATGGCGCGCCGCAAGCCGAAATCCAGCCGCAAGCGCATCTGTGCGAAATCCTTCGGTTCTGCTGCTCCCCACATCATGCTGACTCCCCAGGATCACCCGCATCAAGGCGCTGGCTACCAGGCAATCGCGATTCGAATAGCTTTTCTTGGTCGGTAATAGTAAGCATTCTTCTAGCGTTCTAAAGCGTTATTCACAGAAGGCCATGGCCGTGTATACGTCAGCGTGATCCCTACTGTTGCACTGCGTGACCATGTGACATTCCCGTCCGTGTCCGGCGCGAACCTCTTGGACTGCGGGCATCGTTCTCAAACTTCACTTGCCCAGATGTCGTCCTATCGGCAGGCCGGTTGAGAACTTTACGGCAAGAGGTTGAGCCGCAGAGGCACGACAAGAGCTGCGCCTCTACGCGTTAACGAATCCGTCATCGTATTCCGAAGTCGGGACATTTTGTGTCCCGATCCCACCCTGCACCCTGAAAACCGCATCAGGCGAGTACCCGTGTTTATCTAAAGAAAAGTCTTTCCGGCGCCGATAACCATCAATGTCATATCAGACTTCCGCTGTCGCAGCCATACGACGCCGGAGCCGCTAACCGGGATCCAGATGAGCCAGGTCGATAAGCGCGGACTTGTAGTACTGAGCGGGAACAGACTCGAGACGCTTTGGTCACTTGTTGCAGAACAACTCGCCAGCGCACCGCTGGCGCCCCTCGAACGGGAGATATTCCTCGTCCCAAGCAACGGCATCGCCGACTGGCTTCGCCTTCAGATGGCGACCGCCGACGGCATCTGCGCGGCAACCTCGATCGAACTGCCAGGCCGTTACCTTTGGCGCGCCTATGCGCAGGTTCTCGGCGACGTCGGCGTGCCCGAAGTCTCGCCGCTGGACAAGGACCCGCTTGCATGGCGGCTGATGCGTCTACTCACGACGGTATGCGGGGCGGCTAGCGCGTCGTCCGCCACGTCACCGGACGACAACGGCGTCGGCGTCGGCGTCGACTCTTACGCGCCATTGCACGCGTTCCTGCAAAACGGCGAACCGCGGCGCCGGCTGCAACTGGCAAGTCGTCTCGCCGATCTGTACGACCAGTACCAGGTTTATCGCGGCGACTGGCTCGCGGCATGGGCGGCCGGCAACGACGTGTTGATCGACGCCAATGATCAGCCTGGGCCGCTCAACGGCGATCAGGTATGGCAAGCCGCACTGTGGCGCGCCATCCTCGCCGATATCGGGACGGCCGACCCTGCCGCCAACCCGGCGGCCGCCGCGGCCAGTGGGCGAGCCGATGTGCACCGGCGCTTTGTCGATGCGTTGAAACACGGCACTGTCCGTGGCTTGCCGCGCCGTATCGTGCTGTTCGGCGCATCGTCCCTACCCGAGCAGACGCTGCAGGCGCTCGAAGCATTGAGCTCGCAGTGCCTCGTGATCATCGCCGTACCGAATCCGTGCCAATACTACTGGGGCGATCTGATCGAAGGCCGCGACCTGCTGCGCTCCCGCAATCGCGGTCAGCGTAAGTTGCGCAATGGCGTCGACCTCGCGGAGTTTCCACTGGAATCGCTGTACATGCACGGCAATCCGCTGCTCGCCGCATGGGGCCGTCAGGGGCGCGACTTCCTGAGTCTGCTCGACACTTTCGAAGAAAGGCATCCGCAGCTGCGCCGCGCCGAAGTTTTCGACGATAGCGAGCCGGCCGAGTGGCCAGCGCCGCTGCTCGACCAGGTGCAGGCTGCCATCCGCGACATGGAGCCGCTGCCTGAGGGCGAGCCGCTTGACGTGAATCACGACGACCGCTCGATCGTCTTCCATATCGCACACAGCGCCGAACGCGAGATCGAGATTCTGCACGACCAGTTGCTGGCCCTGTTCCAGCGCCATGCCGCCGGCGGTGAAAGCACGTTCGCACCGCGTGACGTTGTGGTGATGATGCCGGACATCGAGCCCTTCGCGCCGGCTATCCAGGCGATCTTTGGCCAATTCGGCCACAACGACCCACGCTACATTCCGTTCCAGCTGGCAGACCAGCGGGCGCGCGCCCACGATCCTTTGCCGCGCGCGCTGGAATGGCTGCTGTCGTTGCCAACGCGGCGTTGCCGCCTGAGCGAAATCCGCGACCTGCTCGACGTGCCGGCAGTGGCGCGCCGCTTTGGCTTCGACGAGCCGGATCTGGCGCGGCTCTCGCGCTGGATGGAAGGCGCCGGGATCCGCTGGGGGCTCGACGCGGAGCATCGCGATGCCTTGCAACTGAGCGAATGCGGTGAACTCAACACATGGTCGTTCGGCTTGAACCGGATGTTGCTCGGCTACGCAAACGGCGCCGATGCCATGTTCGACGACATCGAACCCTACGCCGACGTGGCCGGCCTCGATGCTGCGCTAGTCGGCCAACTGGCCGAGCTGATCGAAGCGCTGCGCGACTGGCGCAGGCGACTGAGCAGCGACTACACACCGGACGCATGGTCGGGACACGCACGCGAACTGCTCTCGACCTTCTTCGACGAGCGCGACGAGCCAAGCCGCTTCACACTTGCCTCGATGCGGACCGCGCTCGCGCGTTGGGTGCAATTGTGCGCGGACGCCGGTTTCGAAGACGCCGTGCCGGCCGAGTTGTTGCGCGAGGCCTGGCTCGACGAACTCGACGCGCCGCGCGACATGCGCGGCTTCCAGTACGGCGGCGTCACCTTCTGCACACTGATGCCGATGCGGGCAATCCCGTTCAAGGTGGTCTGCCTGATCGGTATGAACGACGGCGACTATCCGCGCCGCGCGAGCCACCCCGACTTCGATCTGCTGGCGCTCGCCGCACAGCGCCGCCCAGGCGACCGTGCGCGCCGCGACGACGACCGCTACCTGATGCTGGAAGCGCTGCTTGCCGCCCGACACACGCTGTACATAAGCTGGACCGGCCGTAGCGTGCGCGATAACACGGAGCAGCCGCCGTCCACGCTGGTATCGCAGTTACGCGACTATCTCGAGGCGGGCTGGGGCCGCGCTTCGGTCGAGCGGCTGACGACCGAACACCCGCTGCAGCCGTTCAGCCGCCGCTACTTCGAAGGCGGCGCACTGGCGACGTACGCACGCGAGTGGCGCGCCGTCTACGCGAACCCGCCGGCCGCCGCCGCTGGACCGCAATCCCTTCAGTTGTCCGGCGAGGCGCTGCAGGCACTTACGCTCAAAATGCTCGAGGCGTTCCTCAGAAATCCGGTCAAACAATTCTTCCGCGATCGTCTGAACGTGACGTTCGAAGAGCGCCTGCGCAGCGCCGAGGACGACGAACCCTTCGATCTCGACGGCCTCCAGCAGTATGCGTTGCGCGATACGCTGCTCGATTCGTTGCGTGAAAACGATGCACTCCCCGCCGGCGACCGCGACCTCCAGTTGCGAACGGCTGCGGCACGGCTTTCCCAAACCGGCCGCTTGCCGATTGGTGGCTTCGGCGAGCGTTTGCAAGACAGTCTGGCCGAAGAACTTCTGCCGCTCATCCAGCACTGGGACGCGCATCAAAAGAAGACCCGCCCCGCGCAGGTGAGCAAACTGCCGCTGCGCTACGCCAACCAGCAGTCCACAGCGCAGCCGGAAGCCGAGGGCGAGCACGTTGCACTAGTCGATTGGGTCGACGGACTGCGCGAAGAACCAGACGGCACATTGCAATGGGTGCGCGTGCGGCCCAGCCAGCTTTCGGCCAAACGGCGTGGCAAGCCTCCCGTCGCGATGAAGGACAAACTGCTCTTCGAGTACCTGCTGCAAGTTGCGGCGGCCGCGTGCGGACTGTCGTGCACCGGCGTGGTAATCGGCCTCGACGCCGCGCTGATCTGGCCGCCGATCGACCCCGAGCGAGCGCGCCAGCAATTGTCGACGCTCCTTGCAACGTATAGCGCCGGCGTGCGCTCGCCGCTACCGTTCGCATTTGCCACGGCTCTCGCTTTCGCGTCGGCGCCGGCGCCGGACCAGCTGGAGGACGCCGAGCAGAAGTACATCGGCTCGGAGCAATTTGCCGGTGACGGCAAGGAGCCGTGCATCGCCCGTGCGTTTCCCGATTTCGATGCCCTGCTGGCGCATCGCACGCCGGACGGGCTCGGCTTCGAAGACTTCGCGCTCACGCTTTTCAAACCGATGAGCGACGAACTGGATGCGCTGACCGTGCTGCGATACGACCAGGAATCCGAAGCAAACGCAGACGAATCCGCGGCTATCGCACCGCAAGCCACAAAGACGAACCGCTCGTCACGCAAAAAAGCTGCCGAAAATGTCTCTTGATCCTCTGTGCTTTCCCCTGCACGGCAGCCGCCTGATCGAAGCGAGCGCTGGAACCGGCAAGACCTGGACGATTGCCGCGCTGTACGTGCGCCTCGTGCTGGGTCACGGCGGCGAGAACGCATTTAGCGCGCCGCTCGCGCCGTCGGAAATTCTCGTCATGACGTTCACGCGCAGTGCCACGCGCGAGCTGTCCGACCGCATTCGCGCCCGCCTGATCGAAGCCGCCGCGTGCCTGCGCGCGCCGGCCGCCAGCGGCGATCCGTTCCTCACGGGACTCTGGCACAGCTATGCCGATCCGCAGCTGCGCAGCGGCGCTGCTCACCGTTTATCGCTGGCCGCGAGCGCGATGGACGACGCCGCGATCTTCACCATCGATTCATGGTGCCAGCGGATGCTTCGCGAGCATGCATTCGACAGCGGGAATCTGTTCGACGAGACGCTCGCACCCAACGACTCCGCGTTGTTCGACGACGCTGTGCGCGACTACTGGCGGCAGCATGTCTATCCGCTCCAAGGCGCCGACTTCGACGCATTCAGCGCCTGTTTCGACTCGGTGACGCAGTTGGCGAAACACATCAAACAGATGATGGCCATCGATCGCCAATGGCCCAGGCCCGCCGCGACGCTCTCCGCCGCGTTCGCAGCGGCGCTGGCCGCTCGCATAGCGTTGAAATCCGGCTGGGTGCAACGCTTCCAGGCGCTTGAGGCGTGGCTTCTGGAGCAGGTTCAGGCCGGCCCGACGCAGACCCTGAGCCGTGCGAAGGTGCGCGAGGACTGGATCGAGAGCTGGATGCTGGCACTGAGCGCCTGGGCGTCGAATCCCGCGGCGGAAACCACTACGGTGACGGACAGTGCATGGAAGCGGCTCTGCCCGGACGGCATCAAGGCAGCGCAATACCAGGACCGTCCGGTGCCCCAGCATCCGCATATCGACGCGTTGCCGAAACTCCGTGAAGACTGCAACGCCTTGACGCCGCTCACCGAAGTGATCCTCGAGCACGCCACCGCAGTCGTGCGTGAACGCCTGCGCACACTGAAACAGCAGGCCGCGAACTTCGGCTTCGCTGACATGCTCGAACGACTCGACACCGCGCTGCAGGGCGAAAACGCCGCAAGGCTGCGCAAACGAATCGTCGATCAGTATCCATTCGCGCTCATCGATGAGTTTCAGGACACCGCACCGGTCCAGTACCGGATCTTCGACCACCTCTACAAGATCGATGCGAACGCCCCGGAAACGGGCGTCGTGCTGATCGGCGATCCCAAGCAGTCGATCTATGGCTTTCGTGGCGCGGATATCCATAGCTATCTGCTGGCGCGCAAAGCAACCCTTGGCCGTCACTATGACCTCGATACGAACTTTCGCTCGACGGTGGCCGTCGTCGACGCGCTCAATCATGTCTTCGGCCATGCCGAAGGACTGAACGGCACGCCGGCCTTCCCCCGCGCGGCGTTCCTGTTTCGCACGCCGCAGGGCAACCCGGTGCCGTTCGTGAAAGTCGGTGCGAAGGGCCGCGACCGGACCTTCGTCACGCAGGCCGGCCTCCATGCGCCGCTAACCGTTTGGTACACCGATGAACCGCTAGCCACTAAAGCATATCGCTCGCACTATGCCGAAACGTGTGCACAACAGATCGCCGAGTTGCTCAACGATGCCAACGCAGGGTTCGCCGCCGATGGCGTGCTGAAGGAACGCCTGCGACCCGCGGATATCGCGGTGCTGGTGCAAAGCGGCAAGCAGGCCACGGCGGTGCGCGACGCGCTGCGTCGCCGGCAGGTCGCCAGTGTCTATCTGTCCGAACGCGACTCGGTGTTGCGCAGCCAGGAAGCGCTCGACGTCTGGCGCTGGCTCAAAGCGGTCGCAAACCCGCTCGACGGCCATGCGGCGCGCGCCGCCTGGGCCGCGCCGAGTTTGGGCGAATCGCTGGAAACGCTGGCAGAACTGGCGACCGACGACTACGCATGGGACCAACGCGTCGACAAGCTGCGCGTACTGAATGCCACATGGGCGCGCCAGGGCGTGCTCGCAATGCTGCGCCGGACACTGCACGATCTGGATCTGCCGGCGCGCCTGCTCGCTCACGGCCACAGCGATGGCGAACGCGTGATGACCAACCTGCTGCATATCGGCGACCTGCTGCAGGCCGCGGCGCAGGAAGTCGTCGGTCAGCACGCGCTGGTACGCTGGCTGTCCAGCCAGATCGACGACGCCGCGGAGGCGCTCGACGCGCCGGACCATCAAAAGGTCCGGCTCGAAAGCGATGCCGATCTCGTCAAGATCGTGACGATCCACAAGTCGAAAGGGCTGGAGTATCCGCTTGTGTTCGTGCCCTTCGCATCGTCGTGCCGGATAGTGGACAGGAAAGGCAAAGCATTCTTCTCGTGGGCCGACGAAGACGGCTCGCGCCGTTTCGACTATCGCCTCGAGACCGAGGCGCTCGAACGCGCCGACGAGCAGCGCCGTCAGGAAGACGTGCGCTTGCTCTACGTCGCCTTGACGCGGGCACGCTTTGCCGTCTGGCTCGGCGCCGCCAACGTAACGCAGAGAACGACGGAGCTGCTGCCGAAAACGGCGCTCGGCTATCTGTTGAATGCAGGGGAGCCGAATGAGTCCACCGCACTCTCCGCCAGGCTGAAGAGCGTGTTGAACGGCGCGGGGATCGACTGTGTCGCCATTCCGGCGCAGCCGGATTGCACGCCGCTTTCGCGAGCCGAGACCCGCAGTGCGCTCACTGACGCGCTGCAATTCACCACGTCGCTCGATCGTGCTTGGGGCGTGTCGAGTTTTTCCGCCGTGAAGCGCACGCTGGCGCCGGTCGCGCCGGGTGAAAACCGCAGTGACGCGCGCAGGCGCCGACACGACGCGGAGTCGGCCGCGGGCGCCCCCGAGGGTCCGGTCGCCAAAGCGCCGGCGGCGCCCGCCGTGCGCTGGCCGTGGCATGACTTGCCGGCCGGCGCCGATATTGGCGACTTCATCCACGAGCAACTCGACTGGCTTTCGGCGAAGGGATTCGCGTTCGTCAATACCGATGAATTCGCCCGCCTGATCGGCGAGCGCTGCAAAAGGCACCGCTGGAGCCACCAGGCCGAAGCTGTGCTCGCATGGCTGCGCGCGATTGTTGCCGCGCCGTTCACGCTGGTAGCGGGCGCCCCGCCTTTCTCGCTCGCCTCGCTGCCGCCGCCCGCTGACGGGCCTCACACGTATTTCAGCGAGATGGAGTTCTGGATGCCGTCGCGCAACGCGTCGCTTGCACAGATCGACGCGATCTGCCGCCGCTGGATCGAGCTTGACGCGCCACGCGGCGCACTGCCGGACCACACGCTGCGCGGCATGTTCAAAGGCTACGTCGACCTCGTTTTCCAGCACGATGGACGTTACTGGCTGCTCGACTACAAGACGAGCATTGTCGAACGCACCGACAGCGCGTACACACGGGCCGCTCTCGAGAAGATCACGGCAGAGAATCGCTACGACCTGCAAGGCGTGCTGTACCTCGTCGCATTGCATCGGTTACTGCGAGCCCGGCTCGGTGAGTCTTACGATCCGACTCAACATCTGGGCGGCGCAGCGTTCTTTTATTTGCGCGGGATTGGCCCCGGCGCGCACTGCTGCGTCACCATCCCAACCGACCCCGTTCAGCTGGACGCGCTCGATCGCGCGCTGAGCCCCATCGGAGTTCCCGCATGAGCCCGACCGCCGAACTTTCAGCGGCAACGCACGGAGCGCCGCCGGCGAATCTGGATCAGGTGCTGTGCGATCTGAAAACGTGTGCCAACGCAGGCTGGCTGCGTCGGCTCGACTATGCTTTCGCCGAATTCGTGGCGCGCCGCGCGGTAGGCAATGCGCCGCTGGTCACCGTGACAGCGGCGCTGGCCGCCATGATGGAAGGACGCGGCCATACCTGCATCGAACTTGCCGCCTGGGCGGCCGAGCCATTCGATGTGCGGCTTGCATCCGCCAAGGAGGCGCCGAGCGACGAAGCCCGCGCGGCCGGCGCCGCGCTCGCGCGTCTCATTCCCGCCGACGCTCACGAGTGGGCGGCGCAGTTGCGCGCAACCGGCGTCGTGTGCGACGCGTCGGCGGCCGATCATAACGAGCCGCTCGTGCTGGCCGGCACGACCCTTTATCTGCGCCGTTTCTGGCGTCACGAAGGCGATGTGGCCACGGGCATCGCCGCGCGTGTCGCACAGACGATTCCGCTCGACAACGACGCCGTACGGATGTGGCTGCAAAAACTCTTCAAACCGGTCACGGACGCCAACCAGCCGGACTGGCAGCGCGTCGCCTGCGCCGTCGCATTGCGGCGGCACTTCACGCTCGTTACCGGCGGTCCGGGGACCGGCAAGACCTACACGGTCGCGCGGCTGCTCGCGCTGCTGTTCGCCACGGCAGCATCCGGCTCCGAACCGCGCATCGCGCTCGCCGCGCCGACCGGCAAAGCGGCCGCGCGTCTGACGGCATCGATCAGCAGTGCGCTGGAAAATCTCGACGTAGCGCTCGCAAACGGGCTGCACACGCGCGATCTCGCCAGCATGATCGGTCCGGCACAGACCCTGCACAAGTTGCTAGGCGCGCGCCCCGACACGGCACGCCTGCGCCATGACGCCGTTAATCCGCTCGATGTGGACGTGGTCGTGGTCGACGAAGCGTCGATGATTCACCTCGGCATGATGGCCGCCCTCCTGAACGCGATTCCGCCGCATGCGCGCCTGATTCTGCTGGGCGATAAGGATCAGCTGGCTTCGGTCGAAGCCGGTGCGGTCCTCGCGGACCTGTGCAACGACACCGGAGTCTCCTTATACGACGCCTCCACGCGCGACTACATTCAAGCGACCACGGGATTCCAGCTCGGCGAGCCCGGTTCGGCACGCAGCTCGGGACTCGCGCAGCAAGCTGTGATGCTGACCGAAAGCCGGCGCTTTGCCGGAGCGATCGGTCGACTGGCGAAACACATCAACAATGGCGACGTGGCCGAAGCAGAGGCCGTGTTGTCCACGCAGGACGACGCCGAAGCGCGCTGGCTCGTCACGCCAACCCCCGCGGCGATCGTGCAGCTCGCGAGCCATGGCGGTGCAAACACGGCGGGGGGATATGCTTCCTATCTCCAGGTGATCGCTGCCCGTGCCGATAACCCGGAACACGATCGCTGGGCGCTCGACGTACTCACCGCGTTTGATCGCTTCCGCGTGTTGTGCGCACTACGCGACACGGCATGGGGTGTGAGCGGCCTGAATGAAGCGATCCGGCAAAAACTGGCGCACGACCGTTTGATCAGTGCGTCCGGCGAATGGTACGAAGGGCGTCCCGTCCTCGTCACGCGTAACGACGCCGAACTGGGCGTGTCCAACGGAGACGTGGGCATTGCACTCAGAGGTCCTTCAGGCGACGCGCTGCGCGTCTATTTCGCCGACGGCACCACGCTGCGCAGCGTGCTATGCAGTCGGCTCGCGCATGTCGAGACGGCATTCGCGATGACCGTCCACAAGTCGCAAGGCTCCGAATTCGGGCATACGGCGCTCGTGCTGCCACCCGAGCAAAGCGCGGTTCTTACCCGCGAGCTGCTGTACACGGGCGTCACGCGGGCGCGCACGCAACTCACCCTCGTATCGGCAAACCGCGAAACACTCGCGTATGCAATCGCGCAGCGCACCGATCGAACCAGCGCGCTAGGACGCCGCCTGGAAGCTGCAACACTCGGTCCGAATAACCCTCTCTAGCGTATCGAGGAAGCATGGCGAGAGCATCAATAGTCCCTCCCGCCAGTAGACCTTGGCATTTCCTGAGGGCTCGAACCCGTATCGGGACAGAAAATGTCCCGATACGAAACGACAATTGACGCTCATTGCGGCAATCAAAACCGTTTGCAATCCATAAAACGCATGTCCATACGATCGAAATCGGATCGCCCGAATTTCGGAGAACGTCCTATGCCCCTGCCCGAGAGACATGTACGCATTCACCCCCGCTTCTTTGTGAATTCTGTCCGGCTTGAAGAGATCATCCATATCGATGCCGCGCTTTGTGACGACATCTTCATCGACCCGGTTCGCTCGCGGCTTCATGCCGAATTCAACGAGGTGCGCGAGGCACTGATCCTGGGCGACCAATCGCTGCGTGGCTTACGAACAGCGACGAACGTGGATGATCTCGCCGCGATTCTCGCCAGCATCGCGTGGGATTTCGAAGCAGGCTTCATGGTCAAGGCGCGTCAGCCGTATTTCATCGTCGACAGCGAAGGCGTGTTCGGTTACTCCTGGGAATTGAGCCGAACGCAATGGTTCTTTGCGCGCGCCTATGAGACGGTGCTAGAGCGCGTGTATCAATGGGCGTCAGCCAATCATGCCGAAGCTCATGCCCGCCTCGCCGGCGCGAGCGGCGCGGCGAGGTTATCGCTGCCAGGCTCGGCGTAACAGCGAGCCGCATCGGCCGGATGCAGAAGGAAGCGATCAGGCGGTTGCGGGAGGTGCTGGCGAATTACTTCCGCAGGCTGCAAGGCCGTGAGACTCGAGTCTGCGTATCCAATCGTATAAGCGCACGATACAGACGGAACACTGCAGCGACCGTTCGTAGAATGGTTTCTTTTGCGCCGTCCGTCTATTCTGATCCCATGGTAGCGCGCGGTTCGATACCGAACCAGGCCACCACCGTGTCTCCTCGCTCGCGTGTCCCCTGTCGCGAGTGTTCGCCCGCGCAGCCTCGGCTGCTGCGGGCTCTTTGTTTTCCAGCTCTGCCGGCACGTGGGCAGAAACAGTTGCAGCCGCTCACGAAATGGAAGGCAGGTCCTTCTCATCACGTCTCTGTTTGCCTTAACGGCAAAGGCATCCGATACGGTGTATTCGACCACGGCGAATCCGCACTAATGTGAAGCGTGAGCAGAGGGGTTACAGAGCAATGAGCTATCGCGTCGTACTGCGGCATTCGGTTGCACTCTCAATTACGACCTCCTTTCCATAACCAATAAACTAACTTTCTGCCATATTCAGCCTATAAGGAAAAGACGCCAGGAAGAGTACAAAAGATAGCAATCTCAAGGAGCACAGTTGCGGCATGTAAAGCCAATCGTCGACTTTTAGAAGTTTCCTGGCGAATATCACGGCTTCGAAAACAGGCATATGCGTCAGTTTGCCTCAACACCTCCCGGGCAGCGGAGGCACACCCTTAATGTGGAGCAGTGATGTACGCAGAGAGTATCGACAAGTTCGCGAAGGTGGGTGCTCACAAAGCATCGACTGTGCAGCGATCGCCGCTGGCTTTTCTGATCGGTGCGGCAATGGCGGGAGCCTATATTGGCTTCGGCGACATTCTCATGTTTTCGGTTGGCGCGCACGTCGGCCCAGCCTACGTGCACCTCGTGATGGGTGCCGTATTTGCGTGCGCCCTTACGATAGTTGTGTTTGCCGGGTCCGATCTTTTCACGGGAACGGCAATGTATATGCCGTTTGCCGTATTTAAAGGTGAGACGGGGATCGGCGGCATGTTGCTAGTGTGGGTGACATGCTGGATCGGAAATCTCATAGGCGCCATTGTTCTGGCGGCCATTATGCACGCAGCAGGCGGCGGGGTTTTATTGACTGACGGTTCAGAGGCATTCTTCAAGGCGGTGGAGGCAAAGATGTCTGCCCCAGATCTCCCTCTGTTCGCCAAGGGCCTGCTTTGCAACTGGCTGGTTTGCCTCGCGATCTGGATGGCCGCGCGTACGACGAACGACGCAGCGAAGCTCGGACTGATCTTCTGGCCTATTTTCGCATTCGTTGCAAGCGGCTTCGAGCACAGCGTCGCAAACATGTTTGCGTTTGCGCTTGCGTTGATGGCTGATCATCCCGCCTCAATTACGCTTGCAGGCGCTATCCACAATGAATTCTTCGTGACCGCGGGCAATCTGGCAGGCGGAGCAATCTTCATGGGCCTCGGCTACTGGATGCAGGAAGGCGGTATCGGCCATGCCTCTCAGGCCCGCACGCCGGCATCGGAGCGGGCTCGAACCAATTGACCCAGAAACGCGTGCTACGTCATTGATGACTGGCGCTCTCGTGGGATGCACGACTATCGCTGTCGCTGCATAACCTAAGATGGAAATCGAGGCGAGCGGCATGATCGCCGATGTCCTGTATTCCACGGAATCATCGTGCATGACATGTCGCTCCTTGTCGCCGCTCGGCGAGCCGACGGTGACGCCTCGCTTATTTAATCCTGGGTCAAATGGGGCAGGTCCTACTGGCGGCAAGGGGCTGTCGACGGACCCCAAAATCCGCACTCACAGGTAACCCGGGTCGCCGGGAGAATCCTCCCACCTCTCTGCAGACGAAAGTACCTCTGCGTGTCTGCGCGGCGACGAGGCGCATCTTCGAATACCTCCGGTCGCAGTATCACATTCGATGGATGTTGCAGCCCTGACCAGGTTAGGGGCGTTTCGAGCAGTTGGTCCTGGCCGATCTCGGAGACCTTGCGTTAGGCGGCGTGGCCCTTCACGCTGCTGTCGGCGCGCTCAAGAGTGAACGATTGGGGCAGCAAGCTCAGATCGGTCTAGATGCCGTCCACCGGCGGCACGGTCCCCGTCTTGATGTTGCTGTTACGTGACCATCCGTTAGGATTCCTCCTATTTTCAAACGCACCGACGGCTTCATGCCCGCAGTACTCGTGGCGGCCCGCGAACTCCGTCCGGCATTTCTTGCGCAGATGTTCCCCAGCCAGTCTGCGGCAAATAGCCGCATCCGTCACTGTCCGCTCAAGTAGAGCGAACTTCAGCCGATATACATGTGATGTTTGAATTACGTGCGCTGAATGCAATCTGCTTGCTCGTGACATGATCAACGCAAGGGTCCGTAGGTATGAAACTGTCTTTCGTCCAGAAGCTCTGGCTGCCGCTGGTTCTGAGCCTGCTATGTCTCACTGGAATATCGGTCTATAACGCATACCAGACTCGAGAAATGCGTTTGGAGGAGCGCAAAGCGGACCTGAAACACGCGGCGGAGATCGCCCTGAGTGTGGTCAAGACCTTTGGCGATCAGGCGGCCGCCGGCTCCATGCCCGTGACGGAAGCCCAGAAGCGGGCAATCGACAGCGTCCGGAACATGCGTTATGGCCAGGACGGTTATTTTCAGATCGTCAGTTTTCAGCCAAAGGTGTTGATGCACCCGACGAACGCAGAGCTGAATGGCAAGGACGTCAGCGACTACAAGGATCCGAACGGTGTGTACGTCTTCAGGGAGATGGTCGCTCTCGTCAAGCGCGACGGCCGTGGCTTTACCGCATATAGCGTTGCGAAGCCAGGAGGCACCGAAGCTTTCCCGAAAATTGCCTACAACCTGACCTATCAGCCGTGGGACTGGATTCTCACCACGGGGCTCTATATCGACGACCTCGATGCGGCGTTCCGCTCGTCGCTGTATCAGAGCCTCGGAATTCTGGTGGTACTGGCCGGGGCATTGTCGGCTGTCGTGGTATTGCTCAACCGCGGCATCCTCCGCTCACTGGGTGGCGAGCCGTCCTATGCCGCCGAGATCGCCAACAAGATCGCCAACAACGACCTGACCGCCGTTGTGAAGACGGCACCGGATGACCGCTCGAGCCTGCTCTTCTCGATGAAGCGCATGCAGGAGCAACTCACGCACACGATCGGCACGATCAAGACATCGGCCGACTCGATTGCCACCGCCACACACCAGATTGCAGCAGGCAACCAGGACCTGTCGCAGCGCACCGAAGAGCAGGCCGCCTCGCTCGAGGAAACAGCGGCCAGCATGGAGCAGCTGACCTCGACCGTCACCCAGAATGCTGACAACGCCAGTCAGGCCAACCAGCTCGCCGCGCAGGCCGCTTCGGTGGCTGAGCAGGGCGGCACCGTGGTGTCGCGCGTGGTCGAAACCATGGAAGGCATCAACGCCAGCTCGGACAGGATTGCTAACATTGTCGGCATCATCGAGAGCATCGCCTTCCAGACCAATATCCTTGCACTGAATGCGGCGGTCGAAGCCGCACGAGCGGGTGAACAGGGACGGGGCTTTGCGGTGGTGGCCTCGGAAGTGCGTTCGCTGGCGCAGCGCTCGTCGGCGGCGTCGAAGGAAATCAAGGAGCTGATCCACGAATCGGTCGAGCGCGTGCAGGCGGGCGCCGGCCATGTGAGGGAAGCGGGCGCGAAGATGCGCGAGATCACTCACGAGATCAGGCGTGTGACCGACATCATGGGTGAAATCACCGCCGCATCGCAGGAACAGAGTAAGGGCATCGGCCAGGTCAACCAGGCCGTCACGCAGATGGACGAAGTCACGCAGCAGAACGCGGCGCTGGTCGAACAGGCGGCGGCCGCCGCCAGCTCGCTCGAGTCGCAGGCGACCGATCTGAAAGCGTCCGTGTCGATGTTCAGGCTCAACGCCTCCCGCGGCGCCGAGGTCAGCCGTCCGGTCGCACAAAGGCTTAAGGCGGCTCCAGCGCACACCAAGGCGCCCGCTACGGCAACCCTGAAGCGACCCGCACCGCAGCCCGTTCGGATAGCGCAAACCGTTGAAGCCGGCGAGTGGGACCGCTTTTAAGCAGGTGGGATCTCCGACCATGTCGAACGTCGCTCCCGATCCGACTCGTGACAATGATCTGATGGATGATGAGTCGCACCTGTACAGCTCCGCGTGGGCATCAGCACTCACATCCCTGGCAGAGGCATTGCAGCGTAATGCCAGCGACATTGTCAGCCGGGTCTACGAAGGTTTGACCCGGCTGCCCAGTTCGAAGCACATTCTCGAGGCTCTGTCCGAGTGCGAGCTCCAGCATGTCAAATCGCAGCAGATCCAGATTCTATGCACCCTTGCCGCCCCTGATCTGACCGCAAGGGATCACCGCGCGATGGCACTGCGGATAGGGCGTGTCCATGCCATGGTGGGGCTGGAGACCGAAGACCTGATCCGCAGTGGTGGACTCCTTGCCGCGGCGATTCACAACAATGTGGATACGACTGTGCACGGTGAAGCACTCAGAGTGTTAGGTCGGCGCCTTGCCCGTGATCTGGCCTGGCAGACAGAGGCCTACCAGCAGTTGCAGACCTCGCGTCAGGACGTGTTGCTGGGCATTACCCGACTGGCGTGGGACGCGCACAGCTACACCGGCCTGATTGTCGGGGTCGGTGAAATACTCGGCACGCATGATGAGGTCGCGGGATGCTCAGTAGGCCGACCGGACAGCGAGGGGGTGTTCCGCTTCGAGTCGGTCTCGGGCAAGACCATCGAGAAATATCGCGCTGAACTGGAGAGCTCCGCGGACCGGCCTGTCTCGGATGGCGATCGTCCTCAGGGTCGGGGGCCGGCCGGCCGGGCCTGGCGTAGCGGAAAGGTCGAACGGATCGTCAATTTCCAGACGGATCCTCTGGCGGTGCCCTGGAAGCGCCTCACGCGGCGCGAAGGATTTCGCTCCAGCGCGGCGATTCCTCTGAGCCCGCCGGGCCACCCTCCGATGGCCATCCTGTCCTTGTACAGCGCATTTCCGGGAGGATATGCGGCAGCAGACCAGATGACTTTTATCGCGCAGCTGCAAACCCTCCTCGGGTTCGCCATTGCTCGTATCGAGAATAGCGAAGGACATACCGTCACGGTGCCGCATGCGATCCGGCAGCATTGGGCGGCGCTGCTCAGATCGGACGCGTTGCAAATGCACTACCAGCCGCTGCTGGATCTCAGGACCGGTCAGGTGACCAAAGTCGAGGCGCTGGCCCGCCTGCGGGACGGCGATCGGCTGCTGATGCCTGGAGAGTTTTTTCCGGCGCTGTCCTCGGACGATTTCCTGGAGCTCTACGTCCGGGGACTCGGGCAAGCGCTGGCCCAGAGAAATCGCTGGCTGCAAGGCGGCGTTGACTTGACCGTGTCCGTCAATCTGCCGCCCAGTGCGATGAGCGACATCCGCTATTTCGAAGCCACCCGGCAGGCCTTGACAGAACACGGCTGCGCCCCGCACCTGCTGGTCCTGGAAATTCTGGAAACGGGTGCACTTCCGTCCGGTGTGGACGTGTCCCGCGAACTGGCGAAATTCAAGGCGCTTGGCGTCAGCCTCGCCGAAGACGATCTAGGCTCAGGGCACAGTAGCCTGAACCGTTTGCGAAAGCTGCCATTCGACTGGGTCAAGATTGACCGGGGTATCGTGAGCCACGTCGACCAGGACCCTTCCAATGTGCTGCATTTCATCTACCATCTGACCCGGCTCGGCCATTCGTTGGGCAAATCCGTGATCGTGGAGGGAGTCGAGGGCGCGGAGCTACTCGAAGCCATCGTGATTCTCGGCGCCGACGCCGCTCAGGGTTATGGGATCGCCCGTCCGATGCCGGCGCAACAGATGATTGCGTGGCTAGGCAACCAGCGCGGTTTGCCAGATCCGCAAAATCCGAAAAGCCCCTTGGGGAAACTAGCGTTGCTGATGATCAGGGAAGAATGCCTGCATCCTTCTGTTCAAACCGCGTCCGCCAGCATCGACTGACGACACTCCGCGGCAGCACACCGGCACGCGTATTGGGCGCGGACCTCTTCATCTGAAGGTTCGTCAATGGCCAGCAGATACTCAATGAACAGTTCTTCGCCCGGCTCGATGGCGCGCAGTGTGTGAATGTAAATGCGATCACCGTCTTCGATGGTCTCGCAGTTAGGCGCGCACGCGTGATTCAGCCACCGCGCGCTGTTGCCGCCGCGGCTGCCATCAATGACGCGTCCGTCCGACAGGCCGAAGAGAAACGTATGTCCCGCGACGCCTTCCCGCCGATGCCGGCGAACGGCATCACGCCACGCCGTGATTTCGCCCTTGTACTCGAGCACACGGTCGCCCGCCGCGAGCGCGCGCATGGCGAACACGCCTTTTCCATGAACTGAAGACCGCCGAACGATCACGCGCCGCATAGTGTTTCCTTTACCGAGGTAAGCGCCAGTATATGGGCGGCCAATTTTCGCATCCACTTCGACGTGAGGGGTGTGTCGTCCGCCTGAACCGTTCCGCCGCGCACGACGGCTTGAGCTAGCCTCAGGGATGTCCTGGATGGCCTTGAACCGGCCCAATTTGCGCATCGTCATCGATCGCTATCCGTTCGGTCGCGGCCATCAAAGCCTCCCGTGCCGGACCGCCGGCGGCCGGCCAGCTCCCCCGCGAAAAAGCGGACATTTGAACTTGGCGGAGACCACGCCAAAAATTCGCCGCCACGATTATGTCAAATTGACACCAAAACAAACAGCGTTCCAGCCCTGCGACAGAGTCCTTCCCTCTCGCCGCTGGCCGACGCAAACCCGTAGTTTCCAACTAACGCCTTGCGCGATCGCCTTGCGGGACTACATTTAACAAGTATCCGCCCAGATCATGTGGCGTGGCACAGGCGGCGAATCGCGGAGCGTGTCTGCCGCGGCGACAAAAAAGGAGCGACCAAATGGCAGAGATAGACAAGGAAGACGTCGTTGCGGTGCTGAACCGGATTCTCGAATCCGAGTTGGCCGGCGTCGTTCGATATACGCACTACTCGTTTCTTGTTTTCGGCTTCGGACGCATTCCGATCAGGTCCTGGCTGCGCGAGCAGGCCGACGAATCGCTGTTGCACGCACAGCAGGTCGGCGAGTGGATCACCACATTGGGCGCTTATCCGTCGCTTGCGATCGGGCCCCTCCTCGACTCCCACACATTCGACATCGCGTCGATCCTCCGCGAATCGCTGCAAGCCGAGAACCTCGCGCTGGCGCTTTATCGCGAACTGCTCGCGCTGGTCGAGGACCGCTCCGTTGCACTCGAAGAGTTCGCCCGTCAGATGATTCATGTCGAAGAGATGCACGCGGGCGAAGTCGACAAGATGCTGCGCCGCCCTGGAGAAATGACGACGTCGGCTGAACGCCAGACGGGTCAACCCTGATCTAACGGACTATGGTGACATGCGCGTGGCGCGCCACGCGTGGTGGCGCGCCGCGTCGGCCTATCTGGCCGGCAGACCCAGCATTTCACGCGCCTGGGCGGCGCTCGCCACCCGCCGGCCATATTCGTCACACAATGAGGCCACCCGCGCAACCAGTTGCGCATTGCTCTTTGCCAGCGTGTCCTTGTCCCAGCGCACGTTGTCTTCCAGACCTGTGCGGCAGTGGCCGCCCATTTCGAGAGTCCAGTGATTGACCTCCAACTGATGCCGTCCGATACCGGCTGCGGTCCACGTTGCATCCGGCAAGTGCGCCGCGAGTTGTTTGACCTCGAACTCAAGAATCTCGCGACGCGCGGGCAGCGCGTTTTTTACACCCATCACGAACTGAACGTGCACAGGAGATGTCAGCAGCCCTTGTTGCACGAGGTCCACTGTGCTGTACAACATCGCAAGATCAAAGATTTCGATTTCCGGTTTGACCTCGTAGTCGAGCATCATTTGCGCAAGCGCACGCACGAAGTCCGGCGGATTTTCGTAGACGGTAGTGGGAAAATTGACGGAGCCCGTCGCGAGCGACGCCATATCCGGGCGCAGATCGAGCATCGCGCCGCGTTGCTCGAATGAACGGCCACGACCACCTGTCGAAAACTGGATGATGATGTCAGGGCAGTGCTTCCGGATGCCCTCCTGGAGAGAGGCGAAACTCGACCGGTCAGAACTGGAGTTCTCCTGTTCGTCACGCACGTGCAGATGCACGAGCGATGCTCCGGCTTCGTACGCTTCGTGCGTGCTTTCAATCTGCTCGGAGATCGTGATCGGCACAGCCGGGTTGTCCTTCTTGCGCGGAACTGAGCCAGTGATGGCAACGGAAATAATGCACGGTTCGCTCATGGCTCACACTCCAGTTCAAGGTTTCCGTCCCGCCTATATGGCGGCCGATCATGACCGCGTGGCCGGCGAAATGCCCGCACACCACGTGCTCCAAGTCTAGTTCAAATCCGCGCGATGGGGACCGCGTACCTTAGAACAGACGGAACGCGAGCAGCCGGTCGGCTCGCCCGCGCTACCACAACTCATCAGCGTGGGGCCCGTTGAGATGGCATTTGGACAGCAAGAGGTGGCGCACGAGGCCAACCGGAATAGTCAAATACGCTCGATAACCGCAACCCGTTGCCCCGCGCCCACCGGCGAGCCGGGCACCACGTGAATCTCGCCGACGATCCCTGCACACGGCGCGCACACGGAGATTTCCATTTTCATCGACTCGATAATGAGCAGCACGTCGCCCGCCGCGACTGTTTCGCCGGGCGCCACCCGCACCTGCCAAAGGCTGCCGGCGATCTCACTGTCCACCGCCACTTCACCGTCCCGCAGCGGCGCCAGTTCCGCGTTCTCCGTGACGGGTGCCTCGAAACTTTCCTCCGCCGTCCCGGCTTCGCGCCAGCGCTCCCGCTCGGCCTGAAACGCGGCCTGCTGGCGCGCCCGAAACTGCTCGATGCCAGCGGATTCGCGCGTGAGAAACGCCTGATAGTCGGTAAGCGACAACTCGGTCCCTTCAATCCTCAACGGGTAGCGCCCCAGGGGAAAGTTCGCCCGGATGCGCAGCAATTCGTCGGCGGGGACTTCGTAGAAGCGGATCTGGTCGAAGAAGCGCAACAGGTATGGCCGTCCTGAAAAATCCGCCACTTCGCGATAGCGGTTCCACATCTGCAACGTGCGCCCCACGAACTGATAACCGCCGGGCCCTTCCATCCCATACACGCATAGATAGGCTCCGCCGATCCCGACCGAGTTCTCCGCCGTCCAGGTGCGCGCGGGGTTGTATTTGGTCGTCACCAGCCGGTGACGCGGATCTAGCGGCGTGGCGACAGGCGCGCCGAGATACACGTCGCCGAGGCCCATCACGAGGTAGCTGGCATCGAAGACGATCTGCTTGACGGCATCGATCGAATCGAGGTCGTTGATGCGGCGGATGAACTCGAGATTGCTCGGACACCATGGCGCGTCCTTGCGCACCGTCGTCATGTATTTGTCGATGGCGAGACGGCACGCGGGGTCGTCCCACGACAGCGGCAAATGAACGATGCGCGACGGCACGCGCAAATCCCGTTGCAGCAGCACATGCTGCCATGCGCGCTCGACAATTCCGAGCAGTTGCGAGAGCGGCAGCCTTTCAGGCTGATAGTGAATCTGCAGCGAGCGGATACCGGGCGTCAGATCGATCACGCCAGGCAGCGCCATCGATTCGAATGACTGCATCAGCGCATGGCTCCGGAACCGGAGTACCAGATCGAGTTCCGGCGGCCCGATTTCAAGCAGCAGATGCGTGTCGCCGGAAACACGCGCGACAAGCCGTTCGCGATCGGTGCCGGTATCGAGGACGATAGGCGACGTGAGTGCCACTTCCTTCGAGAGTGCCGGCTCCCCCTCGAATTCGAGCGTTTGCAATTCACGCAGACGCTGGCGGGCCGCCTTGCGCGCTTCATCGATCCGCACCGGCACGAAGCGCACCTTGTCGCCGGCCTTCAACTGGCCGATTTGCCAAAGATCCGCCTCGATGATCGTCACCGGACAAACGAAGCCGCCAAGGCTCGGACCATCGGGTCCAAGAATCACGGGCATGTCGCCAGTGAAATCGACTGCACCGACCGCGTATGGGTTGTCGTGAATATTCGACGGATGCAGCCCCGCCTCGCCACCATCCTCGCGCGACCATTCCGGCTTCGGTCCAATCAGACGCACGCCGGTGCGGCTGGAGTTGAAATGGATTTCCCATTCGGTGTCGAAAAACTGCTCGATATAACGCGAGCTAAAGTACTCCGGCGCGCCGTGCGGACCATAGATCACGCGCAGTGTGCGCACGGTTTCCAGCGCGGGAACGTTGGCGAGTACCCTACCCGCGTCTTCATCCAGCAGCGGCTGAAGATGCAGTACATCGCCCGCGCGCAGCGCTCGACCGCCGTGCCCGCCGAACTGGCCGAGCGTGAAGGTGCTGCGGCTGCCGAGATACACCGCGACGTCGAAGCCGCCGCGCACGCACAGGTACGCACGCGCGCCGGCGCCGCGAATCGTGCCGAGCGCGAGCGTCGAACCGGCGGCGACCAACAGGGTCGTGTTCAACGGCTGTTCGACATCGTCAAGCAGCACGGGAAGATTCGCACCCGTCACGGCGACGACGGCGTCCGTGTTGAAGCGCAACGTCGGCCCACTCATCGTCACTTCGAGTGCGGCAGCGTCGGCATCGTTGCCGAGAAACCGGTTGCCGAGCCGCAGCGCACGGTCGTCCATGGGACCGGATGGAGGAATGCCGACCGCCCAATAACCGAGGCGGCCCGGATGGTCCTGCACGGTCGTCTGCATGCCGCCGCTGACGACTTCGACCGTGCTCGCCGAATACTTGAGCCCTTCAAGGCAGCGCGTCCACGGCTCACCCGACGCAAACGGATGATCGTCGACGATCTGCCGCAGGTAGTCACGGTTCGTCTCCACGCCATAGATTCGTGTGTTCTTCAATGCGTCGGTGAGCAGGTGGCGCGCCGCCTCGCGCGTTGACGACCACGCAATCACCTTGGCAAGCATCGGATCGAAATAGGGCGGCACTTCGCAGCCCGCCTCGATCCACGTATCGATGCGCAGCGCTCGGCCGTCGGCGAGCGGAAACGCGACGTCGGTCAGCAAGCCCGGGCTCGGTTTGAAATCGCGGCCCGGGTCTTCGGCGTAGAGCCGTGCCTGAATCGCATGCCCCAGCGGCTCCAGACCTGCCGCGAGTTCGTGCAAGGGCGCGAGCGTACCCGCCGCCAGTTCGATCATCCAGCGCACCAGATCCACGCCCCAGACCTGCTCGGTCACGCCATGTTCGACCTGCAGACGCGTATTCACTTCGAGGAAATAAAACTGCTGCGCGGCGCTGTCGTAGACGAATTCCACCGTGCCGGCCGAGCGGTACTCGACTGCTTTCGCGAGTTTCACCGCGGCGTCGCACAAGGCGGCCGCCATGCCTTGCGGCAGATTCGGCGCGGGCGTCTCTTCGAGCACCTTCTGGTTGCGCCGCTGCACCGAGCAGTCGCGTACGCCGAGGGCAATCGCATCGCCGAGACCGTCGCCGAAAACCTGCACTTCCAGATGCCGCGCCCGCTCGATGTACTTTTCGAGGAACACGCCCGCATCGCTGAAGTTGTTCTGGCCGAGGCGCTTCACCACTTCGAAATGCGCGCTCAGTTCCCCGGCATTCCAGCACACCCGCATGCCAATACCGCCGCCGCCCGCCGTGCTTTTCAGCATCACCGGGTAGCCGATCGACGCCGCCGCATCGAGGGCTGCGGGCAAATCGTCGAGCAAGCCCGTGCCTTCGAGCATCGGCACGCCCTCTTCCGCCGCGATTGCGCGAGCCGTGTGCTTCAGGCCAAAAGCTCGCAATTGTGCGGCCGTCGGTCCGATGAAAGCGATGCCTGCTGCTTCGCACGCTTCGCCGAACGCCGCATTCTCCGACAGAAAACCGTAACCGGGATGGATTGCCTGCACGTTTTCGCGGCGGGCGATCGTGAGGATTTTTTCTGTGTCGAGGTAGGTGGCGGAGGCCGGCCCATCGCCGAGACTGTGCGCGATGGGCGCCTCGCTCACATGAAGGCTCGCACGATCCGCTTCCGCATAGACGGCGACACCTGTTACATCGAGTTCACGCAGCGTTCTGAGGATGCGGCACGCAATGGCGCCGCGATTGGCGATCAGGATTTTCTCGAACATGAGAGGAGACTGGATTCATGGGCAGGCCGTCCCGCCACGTGGGAATTGCATGCCGCGGTCGTCCGCGGCAGAGGTCCGTGTCAGCGATATGCGTGAGTCAGTTGTTCGCGCGTGCGAGTGCAGCAACGTCCGGACCGAACCAGCATGACGAAATAAAGCCAGTTGCGGATACGCTTCAGTTCCATATCAGGAGCTCAGCGGGCGTCGGGTTATAGGCATTGCATGGATTGTTCAACTGCGGGCAATTGGAGATCAGCACGATCACATCCATTTGCGCGCGCAATTCGACATACTTGCCCGGCGCCGAGATGCCGTCTTCGAATGTAAGTCCGCCTTCGGACGTCACCGGCACGTTCATGAAGAAGTTGATGTTCGCGCCGATTTCCTGCTTCGACAGACGTCCGTCGTGCGCACAGGCGCGCAGGTAGTTGTCGCGGCAGCTGTGCATGTAGCGCTTTTCCAGCGCGTAGCGCACCGTGTTGCTCTCCTGCGCGCAAGCGCCGCCGAGCGTATCGTGGCGGCCGCAGGTGTCGGCGACGATCGTCAGCATCGGATTGCCAAGATTCGAATACAGCACGGTACCGGTCGTCAGATAGAGATTCTTCTGCCGACGCAGCGTGCGTTGCGGGTCAAAACGTTCACGCGGATCGGCGAGACTGAAGAACAGCGTATCGACCGCCTGATTGCCTTCCAGATCGAGAATGCGCAGCGTCTGCCCCGTTTTCAGTTCATGAAGCCAGGGTTCACCGGCCGCGAGTGTCTCGCGAAAGACTGCGTGTTCTGGGCGTTTGTCACTGACTGTAAGCGTCGTTTTCATGATGTCGGGTTCCGCTCAGAGAAAGAAACGATCGGTGTTGATAAAACCGCGCACGTTTTCCTCACAGGCGGTTCGGCACAATTCGGCGACGTCGCGCTCCGCATGGCTCAACGCGAGCTTGACCGGCTTGGGCGCGTATTCCGGATGCGGATCGAGCGGATGCTGGATCGCGGTGAGCACGACGAGCGTATTCATCGGTGCATACAGGTCGACGTAGTCGCCCGCCTTCGAATTGCCAGGCACGAAATTCAAGGCGCCCGCGTCGGTGACGTCGACACGGCTGAAGAGATTGAGCGTCATCAGCAGATCGGAGATGCCCAGCCCCCACTTGCCCAATTCGACCAGCAGGTTGTCCGTACCGTTGCGATGGAACGCATTGCGCAGTTCCTGATAGCGGCCGGTCCCGTACCGTTCATGCACTTCTTCGGCATTCGATACGCCGCCGATGCTGTCGTGCCAGCCGCAGGTATCCGCGACGATTGCTGCGAGCACGCGGCCCATATCGGAATAAAGGCAGTGACCGGCCGTCAGTTTCGCGGTGTGCTGGCACTTCAGCGTATCGGGAAGATTGAGCCGTTCGCTCTTCTCGGCTGCATTGATCAACATAACGCTGACGTTCGCGCCGCCGCGCAGGTCGGTAATGCGCAACGATTGGCCGCGTTTGACGATCAACGATGCATGACCCCCTCCGGGGACGGTTTCTTCAAGTAGCAAATCCATGTTGTCAAGATTCCCATTTAGGCTCAGACCGTTTCGACACGCGATGCGCCTTCCACCACGGCTCGGGCCAGATGGATGGACGACGCGGAGCCGCGGCTGTGGTCGAGCGGAATGTTGTAGGTAATGCGCGCGCCGTAGGCGCCGGGCGCTTGAGGATCGACACGAACCTTGTCGAATACCAGCACGCGGCTGCCCAGGGTGAAGCCTTCCTTCAGGTCATGCGTGACCATGAAGATCGTCAGCTTCGATTCGCGCCAGAGGCCCAGCAGCAAGTCGTGCATGTCCTTGCGAATACCGGGATCGAGTGCACCGAATGGCTCATCGAGCAACAACACGCGCGGCTTCGCCATCAGCGCCTGGGCAATCGCGAGACGCTGTTGCATGCCGCCCGACAGTTGCTGCGGATACTTATCCAGCGCCGCGCCGAGGCCCACGCGTTCCAGCATCGCCGCGGCTTCGTCGCGCGCCGCACGCCGCCGTGCACCGAACAGCCGGCCCGTGAACTTCGCGCGCGGCAATTCGAGTCCCAGCATCACATTGCGGACCACACTTAGATGGTCGAACACCGAATAGCGCTGAAATACCACGCCGCGATGCTCATCGGGTTCAGCCGGCAACGGTTCGCCTTCGAGCAGAATCTCGCCGCGCGTCGCGCGCTCCTGGCCGAGCAACAGCCGCAGGAATGTGGACTTGCCGCAGCCCGAAGCGCCGACCATCGAACAGAACTCGCCTTCTTCGATGCGCAGGTTCAATCGTTCGAGCACGACCTGTTCGCCGTATTCCTTCCAGACGTTACGAACTTCGATCATCGGGCGCCTCCGCCGTACCAGGGGAACGACCATTGCGTCAGGCGGCGCAGCAGCTCGTCGGTGAGCCACGCGAGCAGCGTGATCCACGCGACGTAAGGCAGGATCACGTCCATCGCCAGGTAGCGACGCATCAGAAAGATGCGGTAGCCGAGACCGTCCGTCGAAGCGATCGCTTCCGCGGCGATCAGAAACAGCCATGCCGCGCCGAGCGAGAGACGCATGGCCACCAGCAAGCGCGGCAGCAATTGCGGCAGCACGAGACGCAGAATCAAGGTCCAACTGGTTGCACCGAGCGTCTGCGCCTTGACCCACAGCTCGATCGGGATCTCGTGAGCCCGCGCGTGCAGATCGCGAATAATCATCGGCGTAATGCCGACCACGATCAGCACCACCTTCGACAACTCGTCGAGCCCGAACACGATGAACAGGATGGGCAGCACCGCGAGCGGCGGGATCATCGAAATCACCGTGATGAATGGTGAAAACGTTGCGCTCACCAGCGGAAACGAGCCAGTCGCGATGGCCGCGACCAGCGCAATCACGGCACTCACGACGAGGCCGGTGCCGAGCCGTCGCAAGCTCGATATCGTGTCGGTCCACAGCAGATACTCGCCGGTGCGCTTGTCCTCGTTGAAAGCGACTTCCTTGATGGCCTCACTCATTTGCGTCGCGCTCGGCAGCAGCTTGTCATCGGGATTGAGCTTAAGCCGCATCGACGACCCGGTGAAATAGACCGCCATCAGTACGATGAACGGCAGCAACAGCAGCATCAGACCGCCGCTTCGGCTGGGATGTCGATTGATGAGTCGCATGTGCCTGCCCATTGAAATGCGTGTTGTCTGGCTCAGAGCTTGCCGGCGGCTGCCATTTCGACGTAAGTCGGATCGAAGCGCAGCTTGACGTTGTTCCTGTCGCCGATCACGACGCCCTTGTCGAACACCATGCCAACTACATCCGCGCTCCTGGCACCCTGCCCGAGCAGACCATGATCGAACGAGAACTTCGCGACGCGCGTCATGATCTTCGGCATGTCGGGGCTGGTGACGAAATCGAGCGCAGCCTTCGGTGTGTAAAACAGCGCGGTGGTCGACAGTTGACCCTTGAAGCCCGCGAGATCGGTGCCCGACGCCTTCGCCATCGCGGTGAGCGCGCTGGTACTGGCGGCGTTATTGGCTCGCATCAATGCGACCATCTCGAACCATGCGCCCGTCAGCGCCTTACCGAGCGCCGGGTTGTCTTTCAACGTCTTCGTGTTGACGATCATCATGTCCATGATTTCGCCTGGGATCTTGCTGGAGTCGAAGACTTCGGTGACGTTCGTCTGTGCCTTGAGGTCGGCGAGCATCGGGTTCCACGTCACCGCATTGTGGACGGCGGGCGTCGCGAACGCGCCGGAGATATCGGCGTCGGAGGTGTTCACCACTTTGAGGTCGCGCTCGCTCATATGCGCGCTCTCGAGCGCGCGTGCGAGCAGATAGTGCGATACCGAGAACTGGACCAGATTGATCTGCTGGCCCTTCAGGTCGGCAATCTGTTTGCCCTTGCCCTTGATGAGCACGCCATCGTTGCCGTTCGAATAGTCGCTGACGATCAGCGCCGTCGAATCCACGCCCCCCGAGGCCGGGATGGTCAGCGCGTCCATGTTGGTCATCGCGCAACCGTCGAACTTACCAGCGGTGTATTGATTGATGGATTCGACGTAGTCGTTCAGTTGCACGACATCGACGTTGATGCCGTATTTCTTGGCCCATTTGGAAACGATGCCCTGGGTTTTCGCTTGGCCCCACGGCATCCAGCCAGCGTAGATGGTCCAGCACACCTTGAAGTCGGTGCGTCCGGCGGCGAACGAGGTGGTTGAGGCGAAGGCGGCGAGAGAGACGGCGGCGATGCCGAGAAAGCGAGCGAGCTTGCGCATGAGGTTGACCTCGAAAGGGACGGTTAGCGACGGCAGGGAGCAGCGCAAACATCGCGTTCTCTCCCGGGCTTTTATCCCGCCGTGTAACCTCGCCTGAGGTCGACAGCTCTCGGACCAGCGCCTGCGTGAAGCAGGCCGGAACCCTAGCCGTCCATTTCCAGATTGTGTGCTAAACCGGATGCTGCGCCGGCTCCTTGCACTTCTTCTTAAGCGATAAGTGTGCCAAATAAAAATCACCGCATTCCGGCGCGGCACAGCGCGTTTCTGCGCCGCTTTGGTGACGCCGCGCACCCGGGCATGCAGACCGGGCACCTTATGCGTGCATGGCGGTTCGGTTTGCCTGCTGCCAGCGCTACCAGGCCGACGTGATCGACGAACGGTTGTTCGGTCGGCCGACCAACAACGGATAAGGCATGACGAAAATCATTCACGAACTGAAGCCGCGTGTACGATATAAGCGGTTGACCATGAGTTTTCAGGAGGCGACATGAATACGAACGCGGTGTGCCCGCTGCACGGACCAACCACCATAATCCGCACGAATTCATACGGGTTTCCGGTCTACGCTTGCTGCTGCAACGACGTGACCTCCGTGACGCCCCCGGATGCGTGCACGAGGGCGCCGACGCAACGCGGACGCGACCCACAGCCTGAACAACCGAAGACGAGGAAAGAATGACACTGACGATCAAGCCTGCTGTCCTGGTGGCAACGGCAGTCTGCAATATGTGGCCCGGTTGCGGCGCGCGGTCGGACACATTCTTTTCCCGGTATTGTGACGGTCAACGGCTTGACCTTTTTATTGCGGGAAAATGAGCGTCGATATTAGTAGTTCTTTGTAGCTATGTAAGGGCGGCGATGACACAGACCACAAGATCAACGCCGGCCACGGGGAAATGGATGAAGAAAATCTGCCTGAGCATGATTGTGAAGAACGAGGCGCCAGTCATTGAGAGATGTCTCGCAAGCGTCAAGCCATGGATCGATCATTGGGCAATCGTCGACACAGGCTCCTCAGACGGTACGCAAGACATCATTCGGCACTGTATGGCGGGCATTCCGGGGACATTGCATGAGCGAGTCTGGCGAGACTTCGCGCACAACCGCAATGAAGCGCTGATACTCGCCAAACCGCACGGCGACTATCTATTCTTCATCGACGCGGACGAAACGCTGCAGATGGATGCAGGCTTCGCATGGCCGCCGCTCGAAGCGGACGGCTACCAGGTCCGCTGCCAGCTCGACGAATGGCAATATCTGCGCAATGCACTTGTCGCGGCGCATCAACCCTGGCGCTGGGAAGGCGTCTTGCACGAGTACCTGACGCAGGCGCCGCCTCATGCCTGGCAGGCTCTGCCAGGCGCGACGATTGTCGTGTCTCGCGACGGCGCGCGTGCTCGTGACACCAACACCTATCTGCGCGACATCGAAGTGCTGGAAAGAGCGGTACGCAACGAACCTGATAACCCCCGCTATCGGTTTTACCTTGCTCAAAGCTACCGGGATGCCGGTCGGTTGGAGGATAGCATTCGCGTGTACCGCGAACGGTGTGAGATGGCAGGATGGGATGAAGAGCGCTGGTTCGCGCTCTTCCAGATCGCATCTCTCACCGAACTCAGCGGGGCTAATCCAGACGAAGTGCGCGAAGCGTATCTCGCGGCTTATCAGGCCCGTCCGCATCGCGCTGAGCCACTCAGCCGACTCGCGGCGTATCACCGGCTGCGCGGTGAGTTCGCGTTGGCGCATCTGTTCGCACAACAGGCGGCTGCGATCGCGCGTCCCGCGGACACGCTGTTCGTCGACGAATCGGTCTATGCCTGGCGGGCTCTGGACGAGCTCGTGGTGAGCGCGTATTACGTCGGCGCTATCGAGCAGGGGCGGGTCGCGCTGCAGCGGCTCCTGCGCGAACAGAAATTCCCGCAGGAGCATCGTCAACGCATCGAGGGGAACCGACAATATTTCGGGCTGTAGGGACTACCTTGCCGGGCGGCCCCTGTCTCGATGACGCCAAACTAAGCTGCTTCAGCTACGCGAAGGAAAAATACCTTGCGTGCAGATCATGTAGGTCAGGCCATTCGGCGTGACTGACGCCAGGTTGGGCAATGCAAAGGTTGTTACACCGTCTCCACCGAAGGCGGTTCCCAACAAGCTGAAGAGTGCTGTGTTCTGCGAGATGCTCATCAACTGCCCGTTGGCGGGCACCCCCACGCCGACGCCGGCCGCCGTCAGCCAGACGGTACCCAGTGTGCAGGTCTCGCCCGTGCCCGGGGCAGCGTTGCCCGGATTACCCAATCCCGAAACCGAACCCGTTGCGCCCGTGGCGCCTTGAGCGCCCTGAGCGCCCTGAGCGCCCTGTGCTCCCGTGGCACCGGTAGCGCCCGTGGCTCCGGTCGGGCCGGTCGCGCCGGTTGGACCTGTTGTCCCCGTTGCTCCCGTTACGCCCTGGACGCCCTGCGCGCCAGTCGCGCCCGTCGGCCCCGTGGCGCCCACCGCACCAGTCGCACCGGCCGGCCCCGTGGCGCCCACCGCACCGGTGGCACCGGCCGGCCCCGCGGCGCCCGTCGCGCCGTTGGAACCCGCCGCACCAGTGGCGCCCGTTGCACCAGTTGCGCCAGTCGCTCCGGCCGCACCCGTCGCGCCATCTACTCCCGACGCGCCGTTCGCGCCCGCTGTGCCGGTCGCGCCTGTCGCACCCGTCGCTCCTGCGGCTCCTGTCGCCCCCGTTGCTCCCGTTGCCCCCGTCGCGCCGGTGGCTCCAGCCGGCCCAACATTGCCGCTCACGAGTTGCTGGGTAATCGTCGTCAGCGTGCTGTTGGTGGCAGCGAGTCTTGCGCTCAGCAATTCCAGTCCGTCGTCGTATGCGTTGCCGGAAACAGGCTGAAACTGTTGGTTCATCAGATTGATTGCATCGACATTCACACCGAGGTTAGTCAGCAATTGCCCGGTTTGCGCAACCGCGGCCGCAAGCCGATTGCTGACCGCACTCGCCGACGCCGCGGAGAAGCCATTGAAGAACGCTTCCGTGTCGGAATTCGCCGCTGCGCTTGCCGTGACGAGTTCGGTGAACGGCGTCACGTTGATCGTTCCAGGCGAGGCAGCATAGGAATGCAGGACCAATCCCGACGAAGCCGATACGCGAACCACACACGGCAACGTTAATCCCGCAGTTGAAACCGACCACGAACCGTCGGCTGCGGTCTGGGTTGAAGCGTGTCCGGCAACGCAATTCAACGACACCTGACCGTTGACAATGGGCGCGCCGGTCGCCGCGGTACCTTTTATCGACGCCGGCACAATGCCTTGACTGGTTGCCGCGGAATCTGAACCGCCGCAGCCACTGAACAATGTCGACACCGCGATCGAAAGCAAAATTGCCGTACTTTTTTTCCCCTGCATTTTTATTCCTTTGATTCGATATATGCCGCTCTTTTATCTGAAACCCGGTGCTCTCCTGGATTCACAAAAATCCTCAGGCGCTCTGCGTCGCCCGGGCGAAGGCCGATATTGGCCCCTGGGGACTTCAGGTTTCGATGCGTGGTCAGGCGGTCAAAGTGAGCGGATGCCTCCGACCAGACGCGGAACCGAGCATTGTTATTAGCCATTCCTTACCCAAACTTTCGGTTCGCCGGGGCGAGGATAATCGTATTCCTCCGCTAATTCAACGGAAAAATCACGCCCTATAAAAACCATTGGAACGGTGAACCCACGTGGCATTAAAACATCGTTGCGGACTCAACAAAGGTTTGAAAATGGACTCTGATGCAAAGCCGGGCATTTGTGAGATTTCGCCCGGCTTTCGACGAAAGTGTGGCCGCAATGTTTATTCAAATTGAAAGACATCGACCGGTTTCGACCACTCGCGTCACGCGGATAGCAACCGGGCTGTCCACACCATCGTCAGGCAACCTCGGGGCGCGAGGCAGGCTGCGCCAATACGAGCCGATTGCCACCGAGCGACTTCGCGTTGTATAACGCCGCGTCGGCAGCTGCCAGCAGGTCGGCAAGCGTGGGCGCTTCGGCTCCGAACTGTGCGAGCCCAACGCTGACCGTTGCTTGTATCGCGACGCCATCAATCCGGTGAGGAATCGTCTCAGCGAAACGTTTGGCGACGATCTCGCCCACTTCTTTGGCGCGAAGGCTGTCATGGTCGGGAAGCAGCGCAGCGAACTCTTCTCCGCCGATGCGCGCGAGAATCGCATGAGGACCCACCACGCTCCGGGCAATGTCGCTAAATGCTTTCAGTACCTCGTCGCCTGTCTTATGACCGTATCGATCATTGATTGCCTTGAAAAGATCGAGATCGAATGCAAGGAGAGAAATCGGCCGGCATGGTTCTGCGTCGCGGATCACGCGTGCGCCCTCTTCAAAAAACCATCTGCGATTGCCAAGACGGGTCAGGTAATCCGTTTGGGAGTCTCGCAGAAGCTCGCCATGGGTCTCCTCGCGGATCAACCTCAGCAGGGTCATCGGCAGGACAACCGAATACAGAACTCCTTCGTACATCGTAATGTTGCTAGCGACCGACACCACGTCCTGCCCGTACCGTGCCGCCAAAAACGGCAGGATGCACGCTCTGGCAGCGTACAGGAGCGTATGGATGCCCGTCACCCACATCGCGATGCGCCGCGATTGCATCGATTTCATGCTGTCGCATCGCAGCAGTTCGAAAGACGTCACGCCGCTAGCCAACGCGATTGGAATCGCACTCGCGTAGTACCACACCAGATTCTCCCAGCGCGCGCCGGCCACGGCCCATGTGAGCGCCAGCAGGATGAGCATCGCAATAGAGCTGTTACGGTATTTCCGGCCGCTCAAGGACGCGACGCCTTGCAGGACCAATAGATAGCCAGTGACGATAACGAGGTTGCTCAAGGCCGAGCCAGTCGCACCGGGCAGTTCGTGGCGAACTGTTACCGCCGCACATCCGATGGCAAGCGTTGCGTACCCCGCTGCCAGTATTTTCAATTCCTTGCTGCGCCTGGGATGTGTTCGATGTTCCCAGAGCGTCATGCCGGAACTGGCGAAAAGCGTCCCGACAATGAGGAAATAAAGGGTGAGAAGATCGACGTGCATCGCTGAGGAGAGAATCCTACGCCGGTGTATCGCGGCGGCAATTCTACGCAAAAAATTCAATAGTAGGATGATAGTCGAGGTATGGCCCTGGATGCGCTCGGAGGACGCTCATCTTTAAGCATGTCTGCGTTACCGCCACATTAGACCTTTGTCGAACGAGCACGTGAACTGTCCGGTCGCGACAACAGATATCGTCTTCAGAAAGATTGCTGTAATTGTCGAAAACGCAAATCGACGAAGGAGAGAAAAAGCCAATACCGCGACACAGCCCATGTAACGGCAAAAATGGACAAAACTTTAGAGCCTTCAAATAAGGTATCAAATGGCCGTGGTCGGTCGGGATCTCTCAGGCGTGGGTTTATCCGTCGATTGTCAACAATCTGAGACTCCACGTCGAAGGACCGAAACAGGTCGGTCACTATAAATCGACGCAATCCGGCAAGGGGGCGGCCATTCCGTACCGGTCACTTCCGCGGTTGAAGTGATGTCCGGGCGACCGAAAACCTCAAATTATTCGAGGTACCCGACTGGCATATCCGGGAGTTGAACGAAGCGCGCATCCGCTGGGCAAATGGGTCCATCTGTACGAACTCGTACGGAAGACAGCACAATTTTCCGTCAAGGTTCCTACGCTGAGCATGAACGCGCGTTCGCCATCGAAACCAGGCCAGGAGGACTTCAATGACCGCATTGAGCGACGGGTTACCGCCCGACGGATTCGCGCCGGTGAGCGCAGAGAGCGCCCAGGCACTGGCCGAATCAATGGACGATTCCGGCGTAGGGATCCTGCGCTATACCGTGCCGGATGCGATTCTCGTGCAGCTACGCAGTTTCGTCGCAGATCAGATCGAGCGGCACGGCGGTCAATATTTCGACTTTCAAGGCAAGGCGTGGATCGCCGATACCTGCCTCAATCGGCTATTCGAGGACGCGGGCTTGCACGCGCTATTACGATGTCTTTACGAACGGAAGATGCGCACATCGCCGCCCAGCGACCGGATTTTCCCGGTCCTGCGCGTGCTGACTGGCACGCACGGACTGCGTCACGCGCTCAACTTTCACTACGACTCGTACGTCGTCACCGTACTGTTGCCGATTCTGATCCCCAATGGCCCGGATGAACCGCCGGGCCATCTGGTCATGTTCCCGAATTTGCGCAATGCCAGGCGCTTTGCGGTCGTCAACATCCTCGAAAAACTGCTGGTAGAGAAACTGCTGAAACGGATGTGGCGATCGCCGCGCGTGCAGCAATGGCTTTCGGCGAAAATCGTGCCGCTCACGCCGGGCAATGTCTACTTCTTCTGGGGCATGCGTTCGCTTCATGCGAATCAGGCCTGTCTGCCGTCCAGCGTTCGCAGTACCGTACTGCTCCATTTCGGCGATCCGCACGAGGGCAATGTGTTCAAAAGTCTCTCCCATCGATTGCACGCCATGCGACTGCGGCGCATGGCGCGAGACTAGACTTTCGCAAGAGGGCAGGCGAGCCGAGTCGCAGTCAACGTCGAAGACCAGTATGACGATGACGACGAGTTCCCTTGTTCCAGCCCGGCCAGGGCCTGGTCTGCTGCACCTAGTCCCCGACTTTCAGAAGAACTTTTCCGCCTCGCTCCTGATGGGAGATTGCGGCGCCGATTTCCTCGAGCCGATATGTTGCGGCCACTGGAATTGCAACTTCGCCTGCGGCCACCATCTTCGACGCCTCCAGGATGGCGCCAGGAATCTGTCCGGCAAAGTCCGGATTGCCCAAAGAAAAGCCACGAATGGTGAGGTCATTGAAGATGACGTCGAAAGGGCTTACTGCAATGGCCGAAAAGCTCGGGGCAGCGTACGACACTAGTGTGCCTCGAGGGCCCAGCAGCTTCGCCAGTCGGCCAGCCGCCTCGCCGCTGACAGCATCCAGTGCAAGCTGCACGCGTTTTCCGCCCAGCGCCGCGGTCATTTTCGCCGGCGCGTCTTCATCGTCGAGCAAGACCAGTTCGCATCCCGCTTCTCGCGCGGTATTCATAGCCTCGGCGCGGCGCACCAGTCCGAGCGTCTTGACACCTCTTCGTTTGGCGAAGCCGACTATCCAGCGCGCTATGGCCGAGTTCGCCGCGTTGATTGCAATCCAATCGTCCGCCTGAAGGTGCACGTATGTCTCGAGCAGCAGATGCGCGGTAGGCGGATTGATATTCAGCATCGCCAACTGATGAGGGTCGGCATCGGCGGGAAGCACGACTATGCCGTCCACGTCGACGACCATTCGCTCGCGCCAGGTAAAGCTGCCCATCGGGAGCGTCACGCGATCGCCGACTTTGACGTTGCCAACTCCGGCACCCACCTCCAGCACGCGCCCCGCACCCTCGTTGCCGATCACGGACGGCAACTCCGGATGCAGCGGATACAAGCCCCGCGCGACGAGAATATCGCTGAAGTTGATCGGGGCATAGTCGACCGCGACCATCACCTGGCCCGCGCCCGGACTGGCGGGTTCGGGCAACTCACGGAATTCAAGTCCCGTTGCAGGGTCGCCATATGCGGTGAGCACAATACCTTTCATGATGAAACTCCTCTTCGATGGATACCTAAGTAAACATGGCGTACGGGTATGCCTTATCGAGCACCGTGTTGCGGAATGTCGTGTATTGCCACTGCATGCCGGCGCTCCGCCAGTTGTGGATGCGCGACAAACTCATGTTCAGCATCTTCAGCGAACAAGGCGGCGGCGTCCTTCGTAGCGAGTCCATTGACGATCAGATCTGCGCTCTGCCCCCGTCCACGAAGAGTTCGATGCCCGTGACGAAACTTGAGTCATCCGAAGCGAGAAACAGGGCAGCTTTGGCAACTTCGTCGGCTTCCCCCATGCGTCCCATCGGGATGGTGGATAAAATTCTCGCCATAGCGTCTGGAGGCTGCTGACCGATAACCGGGGTATCAATCGGCCCCGGGCTAAGGACGTTCGAGCGGATGCGACGATCCTTCAACTCCACAGTCCATCCTCTTACGAAATTGCGGATGGCGGCCTTGGTCGCGCCGTATACCCAAAAGGCAGGCGTCCCTTTTGCGCTCGCAACGGAGCCCGTGAGAATGATCGATCCACCATTGTTCAGGAGCGGCAGAGCTTTTTGGACGGTGAAAAGCACGCCCTTCACGTTGGTGTTGAACAGTTTGTCGAAATGCGCTTCAGTAATGTTGCCCAAGGCAGCGAACTCAGCGATGCCAGCGTTGGCAAAGACGATGTCGATTCTTCGCCCTGTGGCGTTGACGTTCTCATAGAGACGATCAAGATCATCCAGATTGGCGACGTCTCCCTGAATGCCAGTCACGTTGCCCCCGATGGCCCTTACGGCTTCGTCGAGTTCCTTCTGACGACGGCCAGTGATAAAGACGTAGGCGCCCTCGGCGACGAAGAGCTTTGCGGCGGCGAGGCCTATCCCCGACGAGCCGCCGGTGATGACGGCCACCTTTCCCTGCAACTTATCCATAGCGACTACTCCGTTGATTGCCAATTCCGTTTGGCAGCGCCTCCGAGCTGGCGGTCGGCTGCCAAAAATAGCCGAGCTCCCATGCGCGGCTGCATTCGAGGCTGGTTTGCGCGTACCAACCAACGCCGGCCAGTCAGTCGATCATCTCCGTGGCCGTCCGGCGGCTAGACCTCGAACCGGAACGCCGCCCCGTCGCGCTTCACATGTCCAGCTGTCGGCGCGGCATAGTGAGTGCCGATGACCAGGATCGGCTGGTCGGCCCATTCGGCGAACATCTTCGCGCGGGTGGTCGCCGCGGCCTGGACGTCGCTGTCGAGGCTCGTGGCCCAAGCGGGGTGCGCCATCTGGCAAGGATGGTGAGCAATGTCGCCGGTGATCACCGCGCTGCCCTTCCGATTCGATCACCACGCTGACATGGCCGGGCGTGTGGCCAGGGGTTGGCCTCAGGCAGATCTCAGGCGAGACGCGGTGGTCCATCTCCACCAGTTCGGCCAGGCCGGCGTCGAAGATCGGCCGTACGCTGTCTCCCATGATCGCCCGCTGCTCCTCGTCGCCCTCGTTGCTCCAATACTCGAATTCGCGCTTGCCAATCAGGTAGCGTGCCTTGGGGAAGGTCGGGACCCACTTGCCATGCATCAACATGGTGTTCCAGCCCACGTGGTCTACATGCAGGTGAGTGCAGACCACGGCGTCGACACTGTCGCGGCTCCATCCCGCATCCGCCAGGTGTTGCAGGAACGGCGTCGCGAGCGGGTTTCCGCCCACCAGATTGCGCGGCTTGTCGTTGCCGATGCACGTGTCGACTACCAGCCTCAGCCCCGGCGCCTCAACGAGTAGCGCATGGGCGGATACGTTGAGCGAACCATCCTCGTTGACGAAGTGCGGATAAAGCCAGGGGCTGGCCTTCAGCGCCTCCGGCGTCGCGTCTCGCAGGAAGAAACCCTCCGGGTCGTGCGGGAAGGAAAACAGCATCTCGACCACGCATGTGATCTTCACCGAGCCCACCTGCCAATTCAACATAACGACCTCCTCGTGGTTGCATCGCGTCGAGGAAATCTCGTCCGCTCATCGCCTGACCTGCTTCGGCCAAGGCACAGGGATCGCACCAATGGAACAGGCGCGCGTGGGGCTGTGAATATCCGCCGGTCAGGTCGGTCACATCGTCAAAACGACTTTGCCGAACGGCCGATCCTCTATCAGGTGACGCAGGGCTTCGCGTGCTTCGGCAAGGGGGTAGATGCTCTCGACGATCGGCTTGACTGATCCGCTTACGATCAACGGGATGATGTGCTGCCACGCAGTGGCGATCGCGACCGGCGACTGGGCGAACAGGGAAAAACCAGCCATCCGCGCACGCTTCCAGATCAGGTCCGTGACATCGATGGTGGTTCTGCGGCCGGCGGAGTAGCCCAACGTGATCAGGACACCGTCGCGACCCAGGCTGCTCAACGCCTCACTCGTCACAGCGCTGCCGATGCTCTCGATGACGATATCGACGCCCTTGCCGGCCGTTATCCGGCGAACGCCATCGGCGAGACCTTCCGCGCTGAGGTCAATCACGTCCTCGAAGCCAAGTTCGCGCGCCCTCGCGGCTTTCGCGGCGCTGCCAGCTGTAGAGATCACCTTGCCGGCGCCTTGCGCCCGCGCGAGCTGATACGTCGCGTTGCCGACCGACCCGCCGATTCCCGGTGCCAGCACGGTCATGCCCGGCTTGAAGCCGGCGTCGGTGAGGCTGATCTGTGCTGTCAGATAGGCAACCGGAATGCTGGCCGCGACGATGTCCCCGATCGCGTCGGGCGACGCCAGATGTTCCGGCTTCACCAGCAGCCATTCCTGCCAGGTTCCATTCTCACCGACGCCGTAAGGTCCGGTGAACATCACGCGGCTTCCCACCGCGAGCCCGGAATCGCCGGCGTCCTCGATGACACCGACGCCCTCATTGCCGAGCACCAGCGGCGCCGTGGCTCGAGGATGCCCACCCGACAGGACCGTATGTTCGAGCGGCGTGACGCCGGCGGCCGTCACGCGAACCAGTACCCGGTCCTTCGCCGTTTGCGGCTTGAGTAATTCGATCTGCCGCAACCCGTCATAACCCGAAAAGGCTTCCGCTTCGATCACACGCATTGGTATATCCTTTAAAGTAACAGACCTGTACTTAACTTTCATACTAGGTACTGATCTGTTACTTTGTCAACCAGAAAATTCGATTCAAAGGAGTTTGCGGATATGAAGGCAGGAGCCCGACCCCGGCGGGGAGCCCCGCCAAAGGGCGAAATGAGTGCGCGCGAGCGCATCCTCGCGACGGCTAGCGACCTGTTCTACCGCGAGGGCATTCGTGCCATCGGCGTCGACACGGTCGTTGAGCGATCCGGGGTGTCGAAGACGAGCCTCTATCGCGTATTCGACTCCAAGGACGCTTTGATCTCTGCTTTCGCCGCCGAGAAGGATCGGTTGTTCTGGGCCTGGTGGGATGACGTTGAAAAGAAGCACGCCGCGGACCCGCGCGCTTTGCTGGACGCGTTGCTATCTGGAATCGCGAAGCGGGTTGCGCACCCCGCTTTTCGTGGCTGCCCCTTTCTTAACCTGGTGGCGGAGTTTCCCGACGACACCCATCCTGGCCGGGTTATCGCCCGAGACAACAAGGACGAAATGCGCGCGAGGCTCGCCACGATCGTTGCCAGGCTGGGCGCTAGTGATCCCAACCGTACCGCGTCGCAGATTGCGCTGCTGATCAACGGCGCATATGTCACTGGACTGATAGCGGACTCGGGTGATCTGAGAGGCGACCTCATTGATGCCGCCACGAAATTGTTGGCCTAATCGAACGCGATCACGAACGCGATCAATTGCCGGAATCGGTTCTTGCCTCGAGTGCGTGGACGACGGCTGCGATGTCGGACTGTCCGTGCCCCAGCGCCAGCGTCTCACCGAATAGCGCATAGCAGACATCCAATAGCGGCGACGCGACCCCGGCTTCCCTCGCCGCTTCCGCAATCAATCGGTTGACTTCCAGCACATTGGTGATCGCCCCCTGGACATCGAAGTCACGCGTCACCAGTTTGAGAATTTTCGCGCGTGAGATGTCGCTCGCCATCTGACCGGCGTCCACGATGACGCGGAACTGCTGCATGTCCAGACTATGCCGCTCGGCAAAATGGGCCGCTTCCGCAAGGCCGGTGACGGTGGTCATCAGAAACAGGTTCACCGCGAGCTTCATGAGAAGCCCACTCGGAACCGGGCCGCACACAATCGCCTGATGGCACATTGGCTCGAGCAGACGGCGGATGCTTTCTACGGCCGCGTCTTCGCCCGCCAGCATCGCCACGAGCTGGCCCGCCTCGGCGGGCTTGCGCGAGCCCGAAACGGGCGCTTCCACGTAGCTGCCGCCGGCGTTGCGAATGTCGGCTTCGAGTCCGCGAGAGTAGTCGGGCGAAGTCGTGCCCATGTGGACGATCGTGTGGTGCGCAACGTTCGCGCTGAACTGCGATGTGCCACGGCCGAGAACGGCGTCGACTGCGTCGCCATCGACCAGCATCATGAATACCACGCGGGTCCGTTTAAATATCTCGGCAGGATTTGTCGCGACGGTTGCGCCCGCCGCTCGCAAGGGGTCACTCCTGTCAGCGGAACGGTTCCACACAATGAGTTGTGTACCCGCACGGGCCAGATTGAGCGCCATGGGCTGTCCCATGACACCTAAGCCGATGAAGCCGATGTCCATTGTCACCTCCATCCCAACGCGGTTGGCGCTTGAGGCCACACGGTCGGATACGTTGCCGCCAATACAAGGAACTGGTTTCGAATGCGGAGCGTGCGGATAGGAAGGCAGTACATGATCGACTTTTCCTGCGTGACCTCCGCAATTTCCATCATGAGCATTCTTCTCCCGCAGTCCCGCTTTGCGGTGTCAACACGAAGGTTATTGACGGCGCGGCACGACCATGTTCACGACGTGCACCAGCACGGCCTCGTCGTTCTGGTTCAGCGTAGTCGTTCGGAGCTTGATCACACCCTGCTCCGGACGGGACTTTGACGGCCGCACCTCAATCACCTCGCACTCGACGCGCAACACATCACCGGGACGCACTGGCCGAGGCCAGCGGCACTCGTCGAGCCCAGCGCCGACGAAGCCGCCAGCCGGCTTGAGTTCGGTCTCAATCATCAACCGCATCGTCACGGCGGCGGTGTGCCAGCCGCTGGCAGCCAGTCCACCGAAAATCGAGCGACGCGCCGCCGACTCATCGAGGTGAAAGGGCTGTGGATCGAACTCGGCAGCGAACGCAAGGACCCGCTCCTTGTCGATGCGCAGCCGCCCTGAGCCGAACATCTGCCCGACTGAGAAATCTTCCAGATAGCGCTCGTTCAACTGATTCATGATTCGGTCCCAGCCTTATGCAATGGTTTCGCGCACGAGCCCAATGTCTTCCCCGCACCGCTTTCGACATTGATGATGTCTTGGGACAGCCTGAGAAAGTCTCTGTCTCGATCGCCCGCATGGTTGCTCATCGCAAAGTAACTAACCTGTAACTAATTTTTATAGTACGGACAGGTCTGTTACTTTGTCAAGCGAGAAATCGGGAACAGAAGCGGTTCACTGACCGGTTGACGCTGGACTTCGAAACCATCGCCAAGTCAGGCGGTCAACAATCGGGACCACAATTTCACCAGCGCAAAGTTGAAGCGGCGCATAGAAGATATCGAGTCAGGCATCAATCGCTATCTCGTGCGGCGCTCGCGACCGCCGATTCGATCTGCGCATCGGACACCGGTGCAGGCGGGTCTTGCAATATGTTATTTCGATGTCCCGAGCGATCTGAATCGCTCAGATCCGTATCGCGGGACTGGTTTAGCTTGATAGTAAAGCGGCGACTGCTCCGGCCGAAGTCCCACAAGCTATCACAGCAATCCCCGCCCCGATAACGACCTTCAGATTTCCAACAACCGGCCGTTATTCCAAATGACGTTGAGTCAACGCGTACTCCGCGAGTTCTCAACAAAAGACACTAGACCAAAATGAATCGTCGTCTCGGCGCTGGCAGCGATGCTTCGGATCGCGCAGGATGAGTTCGAGCGCATGCATTCTTTCGTGGGACGTCGTCGAACGTTTGGCCTCGCGACCAGAATAATCAACCAGGAGTAAGCCAATCATGCTGTTGGGTCGAATCGCCATCTATAGCGTCGCTGTGTCCATACTCGCCGGATGCGCGGTGGGCAGAGGAACTGTCGACGTCGCCGCGCCTCAAGGCGCAAACCCTGCGACGGGGAAGTACGTGCGCATTGATTCCGTCCAGGACAAACGCACTTTTACCGTCGCGCCCCCTAGCGCCGACATGGCGTCACTGGATCCTGATGAAGATTCCAGCGATGCGTCGAAAACTCGCGCGATCGGTCGGAAGAGAAACGGTTACGGCAAGGCACTCGGCGATGTGGTGCTTCCTGAAGGCAAGACGGTCTCCGGCCTCGTTGAAAGCGCGCTGGCTACTGGCTTTCAGCAGGCGGGTTACATCATTGTGAAGCAAGGCGATCCCAACTTTGCCACCGCCGCTCCGGTGACTGCACAAGTAATCGATTTTTGGGCCTGGTTCCAGCCCGGCTTCTGGTCCGTTACAACCAACCATAAATCAGAACTGCATGTGTCCGGCGATGTCGGCGCTCTTCATGGTGCTCAGACCATCAAGACTCGCGTTAGCGAATCCAAGCAGGTCGTGGCTTCCGGCGACTGGCGGGAGATTGTGGAAAAAGGCCTGTCAGCGATTACCCTGCAGACAAAGGATCTGGTAAGCGGCAAGTAACTCCCTCCAGTAGCGAATTACGCGGCTCGTCGTGAAGATACATAGGGCGGCGATTTTTACTTCGATACTTCCGGGGAAATTACGCTCGACATTGACGCATGAATTCCAACTGGAATTCACGCCCCAGCGTCTCTCATTCACGTAACAGCAATGCGGCCAGGCCACCTGATAGCCCTGCATTGGGCTTTGCCGGCAACTTCGCGAAACTGCCAGCCTGCGCGCGCGCCGTGGCGAGCCGGGTCAACGCTTGCGCCTGGCATACTCCGCTCGATACGCCATCGATCACCGGCACCGGCAGCTGGTCCGCCACGCTGCGCGCCAATCCCGCTAGCGGCGCGCCGGCGAGAATCAGCACGTCGGCGCCATCTTCCTCCACCGCGCGATGACTCAGTTCGACCAGGTGCGCGCCATGATCTTCCTGAACCGTACCGGGATCGCGAAGCGGCCGGTCGAGATGACGGATGCCCGCCAGCCGGCCGAGCATGCCGTAACGGTCCACGCATTCGCGATACCAGGCCGTGATGCGTCGCGAAATCGCAATGATGCCGATCCGCTGACCGAGTTGGGCGGCGGTCATCAACGCCGCTTCGGTCATGCCGACAACCGGCACGTCGAGCACTTCACGCAACTCGAGCAGGCCGGGATCGCCGAACGCCGCCACCAGCAGCGCGTCGTATTCGCCCTTGCGCTCGCCGGCAATGTTCGCCACCGCGTGCGCGCCCAGCAGCGCCTCGAAACGGGTTTCAATGTAGGCGACGCCGCTCGCCGCCGTCGCCATTTCGATCTGTGTATCGGCTAAAGCGACACGACGCGCTTCAGCTTCAATCAGATCGGTGACGCTCGACGAGATGTTCGGGTTGACGATCAGTAGTTTCATTCACGGTTCCGATCAGGTGCGATGGCGCAATTGCCATGTTTAAAAGCGAGGCCGATACGCGTTCATCCGAAGATGGCGTTCAGATCGACCTCAGTGTCTTCAGGCAACGACAGATCAAGCGTCGCCTCGATGTGATCGAGGTGTCCGACCGCCGCCGCGATCGCCGCCTCCAGTTCGCCCTTCTCCATCAGCCCGACGATTTCCGTGTGCTCATGGTTCGGGCAGGCCGGCACGTTCGGCGAATCGAACAGCAAGATGATGAGGCAGGTCAGCGACGCGAGTTCGCGCATCAGTTTGGTGAGCGGCGGGCTTGCCACCATCTCGGCGATCAGCAGATGAAATTCACCTGAGAGGCGAATCACCGCGTGCTTGTCACCCTTCTCGCGCGCGGCGCGCTCCTTGGCGACGTGCGCATGGAGTCGCCGGAAATCTTCGGCGCTGCCGCGTTCGACCAGGCTGCGGACCAGCGCCGGCTCCAGAATGCGCCGCGCCTGGAAGATATGGCGCGCGTCCTGCACCGACGGGCTAGCGATGAACGCCCCGCGATTCGGGATAGTGGTAACGATGCCTTCGTGCGTGAGCCGCGCCAGCACCTTGCGGATTCGCGTGCGGTTCACCTTGAACACGGCGGCGAGCTTTTCCTCGACGAGTTTGGTGCCCGGAATGAGCCGGTGCTCCATCACGGCGGTCAGGATGCGCTCGTAGATCGTATCGGAGTTGTCTTCCGCATCCAGGATCTGGGCGGCCGGCCGCGCCTTACGCGGGCGGCGGGATTCTTTGTCGGTTAACACGCTGGGTTTCCTCGGCTGACCAACGGGGCTTTTGTGTCAAAGCAATTATAGATTGTGACAAAAATAATTGGAATTGCGCGAATTTGCACCATTGGCGCACATCGGCACCGCTCGCATATTTAAAAGGCACCCGAACGGTGCCGTGTGTGCGGGCGTAGCAGAACAGTGCCGCAAGCCGGCCGGCGGACGATACCGATTGCGCCCATTGTCTCGCAGTACCCACAGCGCCGACACACGCGGACTTGAGCTATGCACAAGGATACCGCTCAAAGTCGCGGGAGACGTCCTGACAATCTACTGGCACGTCTGTTGCTTTGTTTGTCACAAACGCAGTTCATTTTGTGACAATAACGGAGCTTCTCTGATGCGATTTATCCGCCCGTCTCTCGCCGCCCTGAAGCGCGCCGCCCGCGTGCTGCTCGCGCCCCTCGTGGTTGCCGCCGCGCTCACGCCGACGCTCGGCCACGCCAAGGATGCCGATCCGATCAACCTCGGCTACGCCAAGTGCGCGCACTGCACGCCATTGTCGCTGACGCCGCAGTACGCCACCGGCGTCAAACTCACGACGACCTCGTTCAACACGGCCAACGACGTGCTGACCGCGTTGCTCTCGAAGAGCATTGACGTCGCGCAGGTCACCTATCTGCACTATGTCACGGCGCTCGACAAGGGCTTCAAGATGGTCGCCATCTCCGGCCAGATCAACGGCGGTTCGCAGGTGTTGATCGCCAACAACTTGCCGGTGCAGCCGGGCGACTGGGACGGCCTGAAGAAACTGATCATGCAATACAAGAAGGACGGCAAGCCGTTCCGCGTGGCGGCCTCGCGCGGCAACGCGCAGGACATTCACATGCGCGGCGCGTTCCTCATGCACGGCATCGACATCAACAAGGATGTGCAGTTCGTCAACATTCCGAATCCGTCGGACCACGTCCAGGCATTGCGCCGCGGCGAAGTCGAGCTGATCACTTCGGTCGAGCCGTTTGCCACGCAGATCCGCGAGGTCAAGGCGGCCAAGTTCTTCGCGTTTCCGTATGACCAGGCGGCCGGCAAGCTGACCAACCTGATCGTCACGCGTCCGGATGTCATCGAGAGCAATCCGCAAGGCGTGCTGGAAACCGTGCGCTCGATCGTCAAGGTGGACGACATGATGGCCGCCAACAAGCCGCTCTTCGTCGATACGATCCAGAAAGTGACGGGCCTCGACAAGAACATCGCCACCGGCGCGGTCGACAATCTCTATCCGGACTACAAGATGTATCGCGCCTCCGCTGTATCGATCGCAAAAATGATGCACGACCTGAAGTACGTGAACTCGGATGTCAGCGATGCCGTGCAGAAGAACCTCGACTACAGCTTCCTCGAGAAGGTGACCGGCAAACCCAAGACCGAACTCGGTTACTGATCCGGACCGCGCCATGTCAACCCTGTTTTCCTCGCGTTTCTACAAGCGGATCGAGCGCGGCATCGTGCCGGTGCTGCTGCTGGCCGGCTGGGAGGCGTTCTCCCGCTCCGGCATCTTGCCGGCCGCGCTGCTGCCGGCGCCGTCGCAGGTCGTGCTCGCCTGGGCCGACTGGATTTTCAGCACCGACGGCAACACACAGACCTACTCCGGCCACTGGCTCTTCGATATCGCGGCCAGTTCCGCGCGCGTGTTCGCGGGCTTTGGGATCGCCACGGTGCTGGGTGTCGCCATTGGCATGGCAATCGGCTGGTCCCGCTCGATCGAATCGCTGATCGAGCCGACACTGCAGACGTTGCGCCCCGTACCGCCCGTCTCGTGGATTCCGCTCGCGATCATCTGGTTCGGCATCGCCAACAAGCCGGCGATCTTTCTCGTCTTCATGGGGTCGTTCTTCCCGGTGCTGCTCAGCACGATTCACGGCGTGAAGACTTGCGACCGCAACCTGCTGCGCGCCGGCGCGATGACGGGCGGCACGTCGTCGATGTTGCTGCGTCACATCGTGTTTCCCGCTGCGTTGCCGAGCATCTTCTCGGGGCTGCGCATCGCGATCGGTTCCGCGTGGATGCTGACAGTGACGGCCGAGATGGTCGCGGTAAAGAGCGGCGTGGGCTACGTACTGTGGGATTCGTATTACTTCCTGCGCTACGACATCGTGATCGCGTCGATGGTGAGCATCGGTCTGCTCGGTTTCCTGAGCGACTACATGATCAAGCGCATCGCCGGGCGCATTCTGCGCTGGCAACGCGGTTCCACTCTGCAAGCAAGGGAAGGTTGACAGCATGGCCCTCATCACAATCGATAGCGTCTCGCGCACGTTCGAAGACACCAAGCGCAAACAGGTGGTCACCGCGCTCGACAACGTGAGCCTCAAGGTCGAGCGCAACGACTTTCTTTGTCTGCTTGGCCCGAGCGGCTGCGGCAAGTCCACGCTGCTGAACATGATCGCTGGTTTCGACAGTCCTTCGTCGGGCACGGTGAGCGTCGGTGGCTCGATCGTCACCGCGCCGGGCGCGGACCGCGGCGTGGTGTTCCAGCAGGCCAACCTGATGCCGTGGCTGCCGGTGTGGGAGAACGTCGCGTTTCATCTGAAGATGCGTAACGTCCCCAAACCGGAACGCCGCGAGCGGGCGCAGCGCTTCATCGAGATGGTCGGTCTCAGGGGTTTCGAAAATCACTTCCCGAGCGAGCTCTCCGGCGGTATGAACCAGCGCGTGGGCATTGCGCGCGCGCTGCTCATGAACCCGGAAGTGATTCTGATGGACGAGCCGTTCGGCGCGCTCGACGAGCAGACCAAGATGGACATGCATGCCGAGCTGATCCGCATCTGGCGCGAGAGTCGCAGCACGATCGTGTTCGTCACGCACGGCATCGACGAATCGCTTGCGCTCGGCACGCATGTCGCGGTGATGTCGGCGCGTCCGGGCCGCATTCGCGAACTGCTGCCGATCTCACTCGACCGGCCGCGCGACCCGACCAGCGCCGAATTCAACGACTACAAGCGCCATATCCTCTCGCTGCTGCGCCCGGAAGCGGTGATGGAGCCGGCCTGAGATGACCACGTTCATCACGGGCAGCAGCGGTTTCGTCGGTCTCGCGCTGGTCGAGCGCCTGCTCGCCGACGGCGAGACGGTCATCGGTTTCGACCGCAGCGCGCCGCGCGCGCAAGCGTTGCAGTCATTTGCCGCGCTGCCAGGCCGTTTCGTTGCGCTGACCGGCGACGTGCGCGATGGCAACGCGTTGCGCGAGGCAATGCGCACGCATCGGCCATCGCGGCTCGTCACGCTGGCCGCGATCACCGCGGATGCGCGGCGCGAGCGGCAAATGCCTCAGACCATCTTCGAGGTAAACGTCGGCGGTGTGCTCGCCGCTATTGCCGCGGCCGCCGATGCGGGTGTCGAACGCATTCTGCACGGCAGTTCCGGCTCGGCGTACGGACTGAGCGGCCGCGCGCCGCACCGGCTCGTCGAAGACATCACGCCGCTACTGCCCGAAGGCCTCTACGGCATCTCCAAGCGCGCCGTCGAAGACGCCGCATCGCGTCTTTGCGCGTTGCACGGCGTGCCGCTCGTGATCGGACGGCTCGGCACGTGCTTCGGCCCGTGGGAAGCCGACTCGGGCGTGCGCGACACCTTGAGTGCGCCGCTGCAGGTGCTCTCGAAAGCGCGCCGGGGTGAAACCGCCGTGCTGCCACGCGCCGGCCGCCGCGACTGGCTCTACGTGCGCGATGCGGTCTCGGCGCTGCTCGCCCTGCTCGACGCGCCGCACTGGCCTCACTCCGTCTACAACCTCGGCGCGGGTTTCGAGTGGAGCGTCGCCGACCTGTGCGAACGGCTCGCGCTGCGCTATCCCGCGTTCACGTGGCGCATTGCGCAACATGACGAGGCGCCGAATATCGATTACTTCGCCGATTACGACCGCGCGTCGATGGACAACACGCGGCTGGTCGCCGATACCGGCTTTGCGCCACGGTTCGATCTCGCCGCGGCGGAAGCCGATTTCCATCACTGGATAACCGCGCATGGCGCGTGAACGCATGTCACGCGATCGTCGAACCACGTCATGACCCTACCCTCACCCGATTCGGCCGCAAGCCTGAACATGGCCGGCAACGTATGCATCGAAACTGGCGCCGCGCCGGTCTCGAACGGCCCGCTCGATCTGTTGATCGCGGACGCGACGCTGATTTTCGCCGACGGCTCGGCGCGCGCGGCGCAACTCGGCATTCGTGGCGCGCACATCGCCTATATCGGCGACGCGCGGCCCGCAGCGACACGCACGCTATCGCTGCCGGGACGCGTTGTGACGCCGGGATTCGTCAACGCGCACTATCACGCGGGTCTGAACTTTGTGCGTGGCGTGGCGCCGGATTGCGGCTTCGCGCCGTCCTATACGCCGGGCTTGCCGCAAGCGTCGTGGCTCGACGCTGAAGAAGCCCTCGCGCTGTCGCGGCTCGGCGCGCTCGAAGCGTTGCGCGCCGGCTGCACGACGCTGGCGGACAGCTTCGTGCATGCCGAGGCGACCGTCGCGGGTATCGCGCAGACCGGCGTGCGGGTGTTCGCCAGCCAGCGGCTCGCGGACGTGGATTTCGCCTCGGTGCTGGCTGGCGAACGGCGCTTTGACCGCGCCCGCGGCGAGCGCCAGCTGGAACGTGCCGACGCGTTCATCGCGCGCTGGGCCGGTCAGGCGAACGGCCGCATCCAGGCACACCTCACCGCGCATGCGCCGGACACCTGTTCAGTCGCGCTGCTCGAAGACATCGCCACGCTCGCCCGCCGTCACGATCTGCCAATCAGCACGCACCTCGCGCAAAGCACGGATGAAGTCGACTGGGTCCGTCAGCAGCATGGGCGATCGCCGGTGCAATTGCTCGACGAAATCGGCCTGCTCGACGGCCGGCTGCTCGCAGGCCACTGCATTCATGTCGACGACGCCGACATCGCGCGTCTGGGCCGAAGCGGGGCACACGTGGTGCACATTCCGCTCGGCAACGCGATGTCCGGGCGTATCGCACCGACGCGGCGCCTGCTCGACGCCGGCGCGCCGCTGTGCCTCGCCACCGACACCATGCACGGCGACATGATCGAAGTGATGCGCTGGGCGCTCGCGATGGGCCGTCTGCAAGCCGGCGCGGTGGGCAACGACTGGCAACCGTCCGACGTGTTCGCGATGGCCACGCGCCATGGCGCCGCCGCGCTCGGCTGGGGCGCGCGTCTCGGCACACTCGAGGTCGGCCGGATCGCCGATCTGGCAATCATCGATTTTCGCCAACCGCATCTCACGCCGAGCATCGATCCGCTCGGCAATCTCGTGCACAACGCCACCGGCTCGGACGTGGAAAGTGTGATCGTCGACGGCCGGCTCGTGATCGAGCAAGGCCGCGCGCTCTGTGTCGACGAACACCAGATCCGCGCCGACGCTCAACGCGCCGTCGATGCCGTCTGGCGGCGCTGCCCGAGTCCGCTTCGTCCTTATCCCTCCGTTTCCACTATCCGTTCATGAGCCGACGCATCCGTCTGGGCATTCTGACGCCCTCATCCAATACTTCTCTCGAACCGCTGACGCAGGCGCTGATAGCCGGGCTGCCAGAAGTCAGCGTGCATTTCGCGCGTTTTTCCGTCACGCAGATCGCGCTCAGTCCCGACGCGCTCGGCCAGTTCCAGCGCGAACGCATTCTCGATGCCGCGCGCCTGCTCGCCGATGCGCATGTCGACATGATTGGCTGGAGCGGCACGTCCGCCGGCTGGCTCGGCTTCGATCAGGACGAAGCGCTGTGCGCCGCGATCACGGAGACGACGGGCATTCCCGCCAGCACGTCGGTGCTCGCGCTCAATCGCGCGCTGGAGGCGTTCGGCATTCGCCGGCTCGGCCTCGTCTCGCCGTATCTCGCAGACGTGCAGCAGAAGATTGTCGCGAACTACGCCGCGCTCGGTATCGATGCGAGCCGCGAAAGCCATCTCGATCTTCAGGATAACTTCTCTTTTGCGCTGGTCGACGAAGCGACGCTCGACCGTCAAGTGGCCGACGTGGTGGCCCGCGGCGCGCAAGCGGTGACGACCTTCTGCACCAATCTTTACGCCGCGCACCGCGTTGCGCACTGGGAAGCGCGACACGGCGTGCCGGTGTTCGACACCGTCACCACCGTCGTATGGGACATGCTGCGCCGCTGCGGCGTCGATACACGCCGCATCGCCGGCTGGGGCCGGCTCGTTCAGGAAATTTGACATGCAAATCTTCGATACCGTCATTCGCAACGCCCGCGTGGTCACGGCCGCGGACATCTTCACCAGCGACATCGGCATTCGCGATGGCCGCATCGTCGCGCTCGGCCTGCAGCTCGAAGCCGGCGCGCGCGAAATCGACGCGGCTGGACGGCACGTGACGCCCGGCGGCGTCGACAGCCACGTTCACTTCGATCAGCCCACCGGCGACGGCTCGATCATGGCCGACGACTTTCTCTCCGGCACCACGTCCGCGGCCTGCGGCGGCACCACGACCGTGATTCCGTTCGCGTGCCAGCAGAAAGGCCACACGCTGCGCGAAGCGATCGACGACTACCATCGCCGCGCGAACAGGAAGCCCGTGATCGACTACGCGTTCCACCTGATCGTCACCGACCCGACGCCGGAGATTCTGCGCGACGAGTTGCCCGCGTTGATCGCCGAAGGCTACACGTCGTTCAAGATCTACATGACCTACGACGCGCTCAAGCTGAGCGATCGCGAAATGCTCGACACGCTCTCGGTCGCGCGCAGCGAGGGCGCGATGGTGATGATCCATGCGGAGAACGCAGACTGCATCGCGTGGCTGACCGAGCGGCTGCTCGCCGCCGGTCATACCGCGCCACGCTATCACGCGACGTCACGGCCCATGCTGGTGGAACGCGAGGCGACGCATCGGGCGATCGCGTTCGCCGAACTGGTGGACGTGCCGATCCTGATCGTGCACGTGTCGGGCCGCGAGGCGGTCGAGCAGATCCGCTGGGCACAAAGCCATGGTCTCAAGGTGTACGGCGAAACCTGCCCGCAGTATCTCTTTCTGACCGCGGATTCGCTCGGCTGCGACGACAGCTTCGAAGGCGCGAAGTGCATCTGCAGCCCGCCGCCGCGCGACAAGGCCAACCAGCAGGTGATTTGGGACGGGCTTGAAAACGGCGCGTTCGAAGTGTTCTCGTCCGATCACGCGCCGTTCCGCTACGATGGTCCGGATGGCAAGAAAGCGCATGGCGAAGCTGTCTCGTTCGACCAGATCGCCAACGGTATTCCCGGCGTGGAGACGCGCATGGCTTTGCTGTGGTCCGAAGGCGTGCGCACCGGCCGCATCACGCCGCAAAGCTTCGTCGCGCTGACCTCGACCAACGCGGCGAAGCTCTACGGTCTCTATCCGCGCAAGGGCAGCATTGCGATTGGCGCGGACGCCGACCTCGTCATCTGGGACGAGAGCCGCACTTTCCATGTGGAAAACGCGAAGCTGCATCACAACGTCGATTACACGCCGTATGAGGGCATGCATCTGAGCGCGTGGCCCGCGTTGACGATGTCGCGCGGCGACGTGGTGTGGGACGGCGAAAAGCCGTGCGGCGATGCCGGACGCGGCGAATTCCTGCCGTGCGCACGGCCCGATCCGGCCAAGCCGCGCCGCCGGAAGACCGAACTGCCGCTGTAGTTTCGTTGAGAGCGTGTGAGGGTTCCGGTGCGAACCGGATGAGCCGGCACTACCCTCGGATTTTGACGAGCGTGGACCCGCAATGAGTCATCTGAAAGACATCGACCGGTTGTTCAATGACCGCCACTTTGACTATGATGCCATCGTCTTGTGTCTGCGGCATGCCATTGTCACCACGCCAAATCGTTGAAGGTCACTCGATCATGGACGGAAAAGTCATTGCGGTTCACGTCAATGCCTCCCACACGTTTTCCAAACAATCCGTTTGGCAGATCATGTTGCTGAAAGGGTTGGGTGTTGAAGGCGATGCCCACTGTGGCGCCACGGTTAAACACCGCTCGCGTGTCGCACGAGATCCCTCGCAACCCAATCTGCGCCAGGTGCATCTCATGCACGGTGAATTATTCGACGAGTTATTGGAAAAGGCTTTTAGCGTCGTACCCGGTGATCTCGGCGAAAACATCACGACGCGCGGGCTTGATCTTCTCTCGTTGCCCGTGGGTACAGAATTACATATCGGCGAGCATTCGGTCGTCACGCTCACTGGCCTGAGAAACCCGTGCGCGCAAATAGATCAGTTCCAGGCAGGTCTCCTGTCAGCCGTTCTTGGTCGTTCGCCGGAAGGAAAGCTCTTGCGAAAGGCCGGCGTGATGGGTGTCGTGACCACGGCGGGACCGGTCAGCCCTGGCGACGGCATCACCGTCAAGATGCCGCCACCGCCATATCGAGACCTTGAAATGGTGTAGCTGGTTTCCAGACCTCTTGCGCCAGGTTTATGCGTACAGCCGACTGCTCAAGGCCACCGTCGAGCACAGCCACCTGTGCGTGTCCAAACGCACGCAGCACCCACCACATGCGCGCGGCCCAGATACCATCATGATCCAGCTGGGCCAGCGCGCCAACAGTGACATCCGCCCTGTCCCTTCTCAAGGTGTAAACCTGACTTGATCAGCGCGCATCCGACAAGGTAATTTAACAGTATATTTGCTGTATTTGTCATTTACAGCCTATTTCTTGTATTGGGCAAAAACAGCATATATACTGTTTTCGTCATTTACAGGCTGATTACTGTTTTTTACGACTAGCCGAGGTCGCCCGTGGACTACCCCGTTAAAACCCCTCTCCAGTTGCGGCCGCTTCTCGTCGGCTTCCGCAAGGCCGCCGGCCTCACGCAGGCCCAGATGGCGAGCCGTTTGGGCGTCACCCAGCAGACCTACGCCCAGCTCGAGGCAAAGCCCGAATCCGCGAGCATGGATCGGCTATTCCATATTTTGAAGGTGCTCAAGGTCGATATCGTTCTGGCCCAGGCGTCGGGCTCGGCGAATCTCGAAGACCGCCAGCCCGGGCGCCCGCGGACGGTGGAATCGCCGGTCGCGGTGAAGCAGAGCGTGGTAAAAAAGCGCGCGACGACCACGGCAGCGAAGACGGCGAGCGCCCGGAAGGCTGCCGCTAAACCGACGCGTGGTAGCGGGCAAGACTCGCCGAAACCGGTCGCACGCAAGCGAGCGGCGCCAACGGCCGCTGCCCCCAGAAAGCGGGAGGACTGGTAACAATGGCCCGCCGCGCACACGCCAAAAGCCTGACCCTCTGGATGAACGGGTTGCCCGTAGGCACTTGGGAGACCACGCGCGACGGGGAGAAACTCACCTACTTCGAAGATTGGACAGCAGACGAACAGGGACGTCCCCTGTCGCTCTCGCTGCCTTTTACGGCCGGCAATCAGCCCTATCGGGGCAAGGTAGTCTCGGACTATTTCGACAACCTGTTGCCAGACAGCAAGGCTATCCGCGAACGCATCGCGGGGCGCTACAAAACTGGCGGCACGTCGCCTTTCGAGTTGCTGGCCAAGCTGGGCCGGGACTGCGTAGGCGCTATCCAAATGCTGCCTCCGGACGAAACCCCGGTGGATCTTGAGCGGATCAGCGGGCGTCCCCTCAATGAGGCGGAAATCGCGCGGCTGCTGCGGGAAATAACGGCCCCGCCTGTGCTGGGCCAGCATGAGCCCATCGACGACCTACGCCTGTCCATCGCAGGCGCGCAGGAAAAGACCGCGCTTCTGCGGCACGACGACCAGTGGGCCATCCCGGAAGGCAGCACTCCGACCACGCATATCCTGAAGCTACCGCTTGGGCTGGTCGGAAACATGCGCGCCGACATGCGCACGTCGGTAGAGAACGAATGGCTGTGCTCAAAAATCGTCGCCGCGTATGGCTTACCCATCGCCAATTGCGACATGGCAACCTTCGAGGACCAGAAAGTGCTCGTCGTCGAGCGATTCGATCGCAGGTACGCGAGCGACGGTTCATGGATCCTGCGGCTGCCCCAGGAGGACATGTGCCAGGCCACCGGGACGCCCGCGACGGCCAAATATGAGTCAGATGGTGGACCTGGAATCCAGAAGGTCATGGAAGTCCTGGCCGGTTCAGAGCGGGCCACCATCGATCAGCGCGATTTCTTCATGACGCAGATCGTGTTCTGGATGCTCGCAGCCACCGACGGCCACGCGAAGAATTTCAGCATCGCACACCTGAAGTCCAATCGCTATGAGGCCACTCCGATCTATGACGTTCTCTCCGCACACCCAATCATTGGAAACGGAGCGAACCTGTTTCCTGCGCGTCGGGTAAAACTGGCAATGGCGGTACGTGGCAAGAACGCTCATTACCTGATCAACGATATCCGGCATCGCCACTGGATTGCGCAGGGGCAACGAGTCACGCTGGCCCCTGCGGACGTCGAAGAGATGATCACTACTCTGGTTGATATGACGGAGGGTGCTATCGCAGAGGTAGAGGCGCTGTTGCCGGCCACATTTCCGAAGGACGTGTCAGACAAGATCTTTAACGGCCTGCGGCAGCAAAGCGCGAAGCTCGCCGCTCAGTAGACCGATTGAAGGACAGGTTCGTCGACCAGCATCCCAATACCGCTTCGCTCCGTCCAGAGGAAATATCTTCGACTTGCCATCGATCATCCTTGCTCGACGGCCGCGACGCATCCCACGAAGTCCCGCCAGAATGACACCCCGTGCGTCAAGCGTCACAAGCGCAAGGGTCCAGGTCGCCGCGAGCCGTAAAGTTGCCGCCTCCGAGCCGCGTTGATGGCATTTTTATGCGTCGAACCGGATTTCTTTTCGGCGCCTTGATGCCGCTTTTGTTGAAATGAAAGCATGCAAACGATATCGAAGGGCAATGACATGTTACGTTTGCAGAACCGGGTCGTTCATCATGAAAGCGCGCCGCGTGGTCTTTCTCTTTGTCGAGCGCTGCATGGCCGGCGGCAAGCTGGCGGAAGTCCTCGAGCCGCTGAGCAATGCCGAATGTCTGCACTCCATCGCCACGGTGCCTCGCGCCTGCAGCAGAAACAAGCGATGCCGAGCGCGTTGAAATCGACCTATGCAATCCTTGACGACGCGCACATCCCCTATCACTGGACACGCGTATCCGGCCCGGTGACAGAGCCGATCGCGGCGCGCGCCGCTGCGAAACACCCGGATGTTGCGATAGTGGACCCACTCCGACGGAAATGCGACACCGGTCGTTTGCGCGGCTGGAGCGTTGGTGCTCCGTTTCGCCTTCGTTGAACATCGGACACCGCTCGCGGCCGGGCAGAATTGGTGCTCGACTCGCCGCCACCCGCAGCGCATCTGATCGCGTTCCATCCGAGCAGGGCTTTTGCATCGCGGAACTCAGCCGTCTTCCGCGAAGGCGTCATGACAGCGCGATCACGGCCCAGCGAGCGCTTTTATCCTTATAGTTGACAAGTAAAGGAAATCAATGAAGAAGGATTTCAAAAAACTGTTGTTGTGCAGTGCTTTGGGCGCCGCGATGATTGTGACGATGAGTACAGCCGTCACTGCAACAGCGGACACCAAACCATCAATCAAGATTGGCTATGTCGAAGGCTGGGACGACAGCGTCGCAACGTCGAATGTGGCCGCACGCATCATAGAGAAGCGACTGGGCTATCCGGTTCAACTCGTGCCAGTGGCAGCAGGGGTCATGTGGCAGGGCGTCGCGCGGGGCGATCTCGATGCGACGCTGTCAGCGTGGCTGCCGGCGACACATGGCGCTTACTGGGACCAGTTCAAAGCGAAGGTGACCGACGTCGGCACCAATTTCGAGGATGCGAAGATCGGTTTGGTCGTGCCGGCCAGCGTGCCTGAGAACAGCGTTGCCGATCTCGAAGCGCACAAAGCGGATTTCAATGGTCGGATCGTGGGGATTGATGCAGGTGCGGGCGTGATGAAGAAAGCCGACGACGCCATCAAGGCATATAACCTCAGTCTGACGTTGATGCCGAGCTCGGGCAGCACGATGACGGCGGAACTCGCTCGGCAGATGAATGCGGGCAAGCCGGTTGTTGTGACTGGCTGGGCGCCGCACTGGATGTTTGCCAGGTGGAAGCTCAAATTTCTGGACGATCCCAAGAAGGTATTTGGCGGCGCCGAGCATGTTGATAACGTGATCAATCCGCAGCTCGAGACGAAGGCCGCGCCCGTGGTTGCATTCCTTAAGAAATTCCAGTGGAAACCCGGTGAGATCGATAGCGTGATGCTGGCGACCGAGAACGGCAGCAAGCCTACGGCCGCGGCCGATGCGTGGATCGCGGCGCACGCGGATCGCGTGGATGGCTGGGTCGCCGGGACGAAATGACGCTTTCTGGTTTCGCAGTTCCCATCTGATGTCGGCGGCGAGACCCACCTGCTCCTTTTACGCGTTTCTCGCCTTCGCGCTGACAGGGGTAGACGTACGTCCTGTTCCAATCACAGTGGTTTGATCCAAAGATCCCGTTTGATCAATCGCTTGTGCTGTCACCAATTGCGCGAAAGCCGCCGAACTGCCGAGCCTTGCTGAAGGCCGTTCTGCGCGCGACTACCGCCCTCTTTTGCACGGCAAGTACGAAAAGCCACGGAGGCAACAATGTGCAGGCCGGCGCCTGCACCACAAGGACATGAATTCAATGGATTCCCCAAAAATCGTGGTCGAAGGCCTCTGCAAGGTTTTCGGAAACAATCCCGCCGCAGCGGTGGACTTGCTCGCTCGCGGCGCAACCAAGGACGAAATTTTTGCGAAGACCGGCCAGATCGTCGGCGTTCACAACGTGTCGTTCGACGTTCAGAAGGGCGAGATCTTCGTATTGATGGGCTTGTCCGGTTCCGGCAAATCCACGTTGATCCGTCTGATCAACCGGCTCGTCGAGCCGACAGCGGGCAAGGTCATCATCGACGGCCGCGACATCGCCGCCCTGCGCCGCTCCGAACTCACGTCGCTGCGGCGCACCGACATGAGCATGGTGTTCCAGTCATTCGCATTGATGCCGCAGCGCACGGTGCTGTCAAATGCCGCATTCGGCCTCGAGGTGGGCGGCATGAGCCGCAAGCAGCGCGAAAAGCGTGCGCTTGACATGCTCGAGCAGGTGGGGCTCGCCGCGTTCGCGCACAAGCTGCCAGCGGAACTGTCGGGCGGCATGCAGCAGCGCGTCGGCCTCGCGCGCGCGCTGGCGGTCAATCCTTCGCTGATGATCATGGATGAGGCGTTCTCCGCACTCGATCCGCTCAAGCGCAAGGAAATGCAGAACGTCTTGCTCGAACTGCAGAGGAATCAGCGGCGCACGATCATGTTCGTGTCGCACGATCTCGAAGAGGCCCTGCGCATCGGCAACCGCATCGCGATCATGGAAGGCGGTTGCGTCGTGCAAATCGGCACGCCTCAGGAGATCATCAGCAACCCGGCGGACGACTACGTGCGCGCGTTCTTCGAAGGCATCGACACGAGCCGCTATCTGACCGCGGCCGATCTGATGCAGACCAACGGCGTGCCGCTCCTGCGTAACCTGGATGCGTCGACGGTCGCGGCGACACTCAACGGCAGCGCCGACTACGCATTCGTGCTCGACGCCGAGCGGCGAATTCGCGGCTTCGTGACGCGCGACGCGATCGGCAACGCGTCGCCGTCGCTTCGCAAGATCGAATGCATTTCCCGCGGCACGCCGCTCGACCAGCTGGTGCCGCGCGTGTGCGCGAACGCGACCGCGCTGCCCGTGGTCGACGATGAAGACCGCTACTGCGGATCGGTCGACCGGGCCATCGTTCTAAAGGTACTTACGCGCAATCGAGGTTCCCATGTCTGAGATCATTCCGCTTGGCCGTTGGGTCGATCGATCGGTTCACTATCTGCTCGATCACGACGCCGCCGCGTTCGATTCGATCGGCAAGGTCATCGAGAGCTTTGCCGCGCTTGTCGAGCACAGCCTGCAGGCTTTTCCCATGTGGACGCTGATGGCGTTTTTCATCGGTATCGGTTTCTGGCGGGTCGGCTGGCGGTTCGCGATTTTTGCCGCGCTGTCGCTATGGCTGATCTACGCAACCGGCTTCTGGGACCAGACGGTCGTGACGCTGGGTCTCACGTTGTCGTCGACGTTGATCAGCCTGCTGTTCGGCATCCCGCTCGGCATCTGGACCGCCAGGAGCGAGAAAGTCGCAATGGTCGTGCGGCCCATTCTCGACGTGATGCAGACGATGCCGGCGTTCGTGTACCTGATCCCGGCCGCGATGCTGTTCGGCCTTGGCCGTGTGCCGGGCATCCTGTCCACGGTGATCTTCGCCATGCCGCCCGCCGTGCGCCTGACGAGCCTCGGCATCCGCCATGTGAATCGCGAGATCGTCGAAGCGGGCCAGGCATTTGGCTGCACGACGTGGCAACTGCTTTACAAGGTGCAGTGTCCCAACGCGCTGCCGTCGATCATGCAGGGCGTGAACCAGACGATCATGCTGGCGCTGTCGATGGTAATTATCGCGTCGATGGTCGGCGCAGGTGGTCTCGGCAACGACGTGCTCGCGAGCATCCAGCGTCTGGATATCGGCCTCGGCTTCGAAAGCGGCTTGTCGGTGGTGCTGCTGGCGATCATTCTGGACCGTATTACCGAGAGCTTCGGCCGCTCCCCCGGCGCGGCAAGCGCGCGACCCTTCGCAGGCCTGCGCAGTGTGATGCGCATACGACGGGAGCGACAGGTCGCACAGGGTTGAACAGCTAGCGAGCCGCACAGGTATCGCTCGAGTTGAAATCGTTCGGAACGACGCCTCGGACACCACCGCGAGGTCACAACATAAACATGTAATAACGGTGTCCAACACGGCTTGCTACCATCGTTCGATCCAGCAGCAATTTTCAATTTGTGAGCCGGCTGTTGGACCGACTGGAGAAGAAGCGCAAGACGAGATCGGGCCGCACGCTGCCTGACAGGTAGAGCGCATCAGCTGCGTCGGAAGCGGCCGTTATTCGACGGAAGAAACCCCGTTGCACACTGAAGCCCGCCGATTACGCCGCATCCGCGTCGGCGATATGCCGCACGATCATCGCGTTGACACTGTCGGCGTGCGTGAGCGGCCCCATGTGTCCCGCACCCTCGACGATCGCAAGACGCGCCGCGGGCAGCAGCATCGGCAGGCGGTCGGCGATCGCGCGCGTCGGCACGGGCGCGTGCTGGCCGCGCATGATCAGCGCCGGGACACGCAGGCCCGTGTACGCGCTTGCGGGCGTACGTTCGTCGAGCAGCGCGCGAAAGTCGAGCGGCGCCTTCGGCGCCCAACGCGTGAGCGCTGCCTGCACCGCTGGCCGCAGCGCTTCCCATGCGCCCCGGCCGCCCCAGTAGTCGACGAATGAAGCCGCCGCGCCCCGATAGTCGCCACAGCTCACGCCATCGGCGGTGCGCTTCGAGATCGCGATGATTTCCGCGAGCGCGTGCGCACCGTGCGCGCCCATTGCCTTCAGCAGATGAAACGCCGAGGGCTCGTAGAGCGTCAGGCTCGCAATGCGCTCCGGCCGTTCGACGGCCGCGCGCAACGCCACGCCGCCGCCATACGAATGACCGACGAGATGCACCTTGCCGCACGAGGCGTCGATGATGCCGATGGTCCTCGCCGCCTCGTCGGCTAGCGTGAACGCGCGCTCGCCGCTCCACGGGCCCGTGCTATCGCAGCCGTAGTGCTCGGGCGCGACGAACGCGTGGCGCGGGCTAAGCGCCTCGCCGAGCTTGCGCCATTGCGCCGCTCCTGAACCGGAGCAATGCAGCGCGATCACCGACGTTGCGGATGCGAAGGCTTGCGATGCGAGAGTGCTATTCATGTCGTTCATGAAACTCAGGAGTTGGGCACACCGGTGCCGGACGGCGGAAGTCTCCACTATCGGCGCGGTGCGGGCAGCTGGCTATGATCGGGACGCCGGCGTGCATGATCCGGCGTCCAGACTGTGCAGTAGAGGGCGCGTGGGTTTGTCGCTCAGCCGTCAATGTCCATCGCATGCATGCGGCGTTCGAGTTCGCCCATGTCGACGGCAGACGCGAGGTACGCGTCTCGACGGCTGTGTTCAGCGCGCTCGAGTGCCTTTCTCAGCAGCAGGAAAAGATAGATGAACATGATGTCCTCCAGACGGTGACCTGATCGATTGCGTATCGTCACGAACGGGCCCGATACGTAGGTTCCAGGCGTGCATCCTGTGCGGGGCATCCGGGTTTGATGGATGGGCGAGTCGTGCTACGGCTGGACGCTGTGTAGTGCAGAGTCCGTGCCACGTTGCAAGAAGCCTTGTCTGGCGGGAGTTTCAGCGGTCTTTGAGGGACGCGGATCCGACGATGTGTCGCCGCGTGGCCGACGAATATTCGAGTGAAAGTTGGGTCGCGACTAACACGTATTCAGTACGTGTCGCGCTGGATGAGCGCCACGTTTCGGAAAAGGGGTACTCAGGTGGAGTGACAGCCCTCGGCAACTATCGGCCCCACGCGGGACCTGGGCCACTATTGCAGATGACCTGACCCGCGTGTGTTCATGCCGATAGTTACGTTGTTTGCTCCGGCTGTTGCTCGATAACGCCGAACCAGCCCATACCGCGATAGGTTTCATAGCCGGGTGTCAGCGCATATCCGACAAGCGATCCTCCTGCCGTCCGGTAAGTTCCGAAATCAGCAGCGTTCCGTGGCAGGTCGAAGCGCACACTCTCGTGCTCCGCTGTTGCGCAAGAGGCGATCACTCGACCGCTTGCGTCGACGATCATGCAGCGCGTGCGCTCCCGCTCTCCATTGGTCAAGCGGACGCTATTGACGACGGTCGAGGCCTGCTTGGCCCAATCGAAGAACACGGCCAGAACGCCGACGACCTTTCCGTCACTCGCACCGTCCTGCCGGATCGCCGTCGCATAGGTGGCAACCTGCGCGCCGTTCAATCCCGCGGCTCTGTCGACGTTGGCGGTTGCGTACTCATCGCCGGACCGCGTAGCGAGCGCCGCAGCGAACCAGTCATGCTGGGCTGCGTTCACTGTGTCGACGACTGGGAACAGCGAGGGTCTTCCATTCGCAACGACGCGCCCCTCGATATCCAGTACCCAGATGTCGAGGTAGACGGTATAGCTATCCAAGATGACCGACAGCCGCTTCGCCGCATGAGCGGCAGCCGCCGCCGATCCAGTCGTCATGCAATCGACAACCGCTGCGTCGGTTGCCCACCAACGCACATCACATGACCGTTCGTAAAGATTGCGATCGATCACGTCGATCATGTTCAACGCAAGATCGGTCAGACGGCGGCCCTGTTGTCGCTCGAGTTCCGTCACCATACGTTCGCTGATGCTGGCCAATTCCTTACCGAGTTCGCCGGTGAGTTGCCCGATCCGGCCGGACACGTTCTTGACCTGGTTTGCGACGACCGCAAAGCCACGGCCGGCTTCTCCAGCACGAGCAGCTTCGATTAACGCGTTGATGGCAAGATAGGTCGCCTCGCGATTGATCAGGTCGATATCAGCGATCTTATCTCTGGATATCTTGCGCACTTCGCGGGTCAACTCGGCGATAACTGCCCCGTCGGACGATTGACGAGGCTTTGCCTGCTCTATGGACATTTTCGTATCTCTCAGTTGCGTGCGGAGTGGGAGCCCTCGCTCCCCGCCGACTCGAATAATTAATCGGCATTAACGGCACGCTGTTAGAGATACTTGAGGAAAAAACGACCGATATATCGGCGCTTCAATGCGCCATTTTTGTGCGCACCGACGCTGTGCATTTGTTGTTGCCGATTGCAGCCGTCGCATCGAACTTCACAACGGGTGCGTGCCTAGTGAGGCCGTAGTCCGGCACGATGCGCCGCCACCTGGATGGCGTACACGGCGGAAGCAGTGACCACACCCGTTATCAACACACCGAGCAGTCCAAGTGAAATCGCGACGATCCGACCAGACGCGGTGGTCGGTACCACGTCGCCATAGCCGATGGTCAGCGCCGTGACCGCGCAAAAGTAGAAGGTTTGACCAGGCGATGATGGCGTGCGCGTGGCTACATCGACAGCCCCGCCAACGTAGTACATGGCGACCGACAAAATGAAGAAAAGTATCCCCAGCATCACCAGAATGGCGCGCAGGTGCCAGAGGATCTTGGCAAACTCGGCAATTGCCTCTTGCGGCTGGATTCGGGCGCTCACAGCCTCTTTGGCGGCATCATTCATGTCATGAACCTCACGGATTTTCAGGCTTCTCTTTTACGAAGCCTGAAATCGATACTACTTCAGGATCGTGAATAATCGTCCAAACCGTGTATGGCAAGGTGCCCGTGAACCGAAGACGCTGGATCAATACGTCGGCAACATCCATCCCGGCGTACGGGCGATGTGCCGACGTAATGATCCAGCGCGTGTCCACGCTGAACAGACACTGCGTCCGTTAGAAGCGCGTACGCAAGCCTACCGTCGCCGCCACCTGGTTGCCTGTTGAAGCTTGCGCCAGGCCGTTGATAAACGCGCCCTCGAACGCAGAGCCAGCGGCTCCGTATGCATGCTGGTAGACACCCTCGACATAGACATCGGTGCGTTTGCTGAACGAGTAGTCTGCCATCAGTGTCACTTGATGCCACTTCGGGTCCGCCGAACCCGTGGTTCCGGCAAAGGCGCCTTGAGTGAACGTGTAAGCACCGGCGAGAGAAATCGAAGGTGTCAGCGTATAGTGCACGTTGGCTTCGTAGTTGTCGAAATGCAGGCTGTCGAACGACTGCGCGATCACGGAGTTCGCACCCGGCTGCGTATTGTCGAACAGCGTGTGCGTCCACAGCAAGCCGATAGTCGCCGGACCAATCGTGTAGTTGCCGCCGACCCCCATCACGCGCTGGCGCGCGGCGGGGAAATTGACGAAGTCATTGTTCGACACTGCCCCGGTACCCGAAAGCGAACCGTTATTCAGTTGAAGGTAAGCCGCCGCAAGACTGATCGGACCGTTGTTGTACGTCACACCGAAACTGTAGGCGCGATTGTCCGCAAAGCCACCAGCCGCATTACTGAAACCGTACAGCGCCTCTGCCTGCAGCCCCCGATAAGTCGGACTCGCGTACTTGACCGAGTTGTTGATATAGAACGAGTCGTCTACGTTGTCGTTGTCGAACGGATGTGCAGCCAGGTTGTTTCCGTCGCCGTTGTTCGCCAATGCGACCGGCCCCAGAACATCGACTACCGAGTCGTATTGCCGGCCGAAAGTCAGCGTTCCATATTGGTCACTCTGCAGACCGACAAAAGCCTGACGGCCGAACATCGTACCCGAGTACGTGGTCTTGCCGTTCTGTATATTGAAGCCGTTCTCCAAACGGAAGATCGCGTGCAGACCGCCACCTAGATCTTCACTCCCCCGCAGACCCCATACTTCGTTCGACAGCATGCTGCTTTGTTCCTGCCACGCGCTGCTGCCACCCTGGTTATTCGTGTAGACGATACCTGTATCGATCAATCCATAAAGGGTGACGCTGCTTTGCGCATGAGCCGCCGCCGCAAAGACTGACAAAGCTGCTGCGCCGATAATCTTCTTCTTCACTTGTTTTACACTCCAGGCAATGCCCCAAGAAGGAATCATGATGTGTGCATGATCCCGGCTCAACAAAAATCCGGATAACGCGCCGTTCATGCAACGAGGGTTCAACGAGAGCCCCCGGCACCAAAGGTGTGGCTGGCCCGTGAATGTGATCCACTTTCCACCCGCGTATCCGCAGCTTGAAGATTCTATGGGGATTGCCATTGCGGTTCACCGAAAGACTTTGCTCCTTCTTGCAAAGATTTCATAAACGACGCAGCGAGGGCGCTCAGCTTGCCGTTGCCGGGACGGCTTGAGTCGGGCGTCCCGACGTCCACTCCCGGCCCACGCAAGTCCGGCAAGTCATGGACATGCTTTGGGTTGCCCTTGCGCACCATGAACAGGATTTGCCGACTGGTACGGCCGCGAGTGATTCGACTCGATCGCTATTGACCAGGCCATCCGCTAACGGTGCCCTCCGCCGCCTCCGTGAAAACCGCCACCTCCATGGAAATTGCCACCTCCATGAAAGCCACCATGAAAGCCGCCGTGCGGTCCGAAGCGGCCATGATGGAAATGATGAAAACGATCGACGAAGACGAACGACGCACCGAAGCCGAACGCCACAGGCGGCCCATAAAACCACGGGTCGTAATAGGGATAATATGCATACACGGGCGGCGGATAAACGTCGCCCATCTCGACGTCCGTGCCCTGCTGCTGGATCCGCCAGGTGCCGTCGGGCTGCTTGCATGCAAGCCCTGATATGTTCTGTGTAGTGCCATCGACATCCGCCGTGCCGTTGACCATACGGCACGTGGGCGACACAGTCGATGTAGTCGCCGTCCCGTCCAGCGGAACAGCTGGGGCGAGTTGCGACGCCACCGGCGTCGTGCATGCGACACAACCGCAAAGCAGCATTGCGACCCCAATGAATTTACGCATGATTCCGTCCTCTTCGACGGTCCGGTGCCACGACGCGGACCGCCGCGCCGACACCGTGAAGACCCCGTCGGTTCGCCTCGCAGAGCGCATTTGCCGGAGCATGTGAATGTACACGCCGACGCGGATCTGCTGAATGTAAAACGCGCCGCCGGCTGACGCTATTCCGCTTGCCGGCCCCCAGTGCGGCATGGGTTTGTTACGTCGTGTTTCCTGCAAAAACTCGACGGCTAACCACATCAGGCGCTGACCGGTTCGCGGCATCGGCAAAAACGTGACCTCGCTAGAACGACGTCCCGATCTGAAACTGAAACTTCTGGTACTGATCGCCAGTGTGTTTGACGACCGGGAAGCCGAGGCTGAGCTTCAGCGGTCCGATCGGCGAGATCCATGCAAGGCCCAGGCCGTAGCCGTAGCGCAAGCCGTTCGCGCCGATGCTGTTGCCTTCGGAACCCCATACATTGCCGCCGTCAAGGAACGTGAAGACACGCAGCGTCCGGTCGTATCCAGTGCCCGGCAACGGGAACGTCACCTCGACGTTGCCGACAACCATCTTCGAACCGCCTATAGGGTCGCCCGTCGTCGCGTCGCGCGGACCCAGTGAGCCAGTTTGATAACCACGCACCGAACCGATACCGCCCGCGTAGTAGTTCTTGAAGATCGGATACGGGTTGCCGATGCCATTGCCGTAGCCACCCTGGAAGTTCAGTCCGAGGACGAATCCGCGTGCGAACGAGTAGTAGTACTGTGCCTGCAGGTCCGTCTTGTAGTACTGCGTGCCGCCGATCGGTGTGCCGTATTCGGCATTCGCCTGCGTGTAGTAGCCGCGGCTCGGCACGAGCACGCTGTCACGGTCGTCTCGCGACCAGCCAATCGTGATCGGCACGTTGTTCGACACACGGCCGAACTCTTTGACGTAGTCGATATAGCTTTGCGGCGTCGTAGCGTCGACGTCGAGCCGGTTTTGTTCGATACCCAGACCGAAATACACCATGTCGGATTCCGAGAACGGAACCCCGAACTTCAGATCGGCACCCATCGTAATGATTCGAAAGCTCGAGTCGTTCGTGCTCGAGAATGTGAGCGGCTCGCTGGTTCGGTAATACACGTCGGTAATGCGCTTGATGCCGTCGACCGTGAAGTACGGGTCAACCTGAGTGACGGTCAGCGTGCGGTACGTCGATGACGTATTGACGTTGAGCGCAAGGCTCGTCCCTGAGCCGAACACGTTGTCTTGCGACACACCCGCTGAAATGATCGGCCCTTCGCCCGAGCCATAACCCAGGCCCAGCGTGATCGCGCCGGTCGGCTTCTCGGTCACCTTGACGTTCACATCGACCTGGTCCGGTGTGCCTTCCACCGGCACCGTGGTCACGTCGACATCCGTGAAGTAGCCGAGACGGTTGATCCGGTCTTTCGACAGCGCGAGGCGGTTCGAATCGAACCACGAGCTTTCGATCTGGCGCATTTCGCGGCGCACCACTTCGTCACGGGTGCGCGTGTTGCCGATCACGTTGATGCGGCGCACGTAGACGCGGTGGCTCGGGTCTACTTGCAGCGTCAGGTCGACCGTATGGTGTTCCTGATCGATCTGCGGCTGCGCGTTGACGGTGGCGAACGCATAGCCGTATTCGCCGAGCTTGTCGACGATGGCCTTGGTGGAGGCTTGCAGCTTTTCAGCCGAGAAGCGCTCGCCCGGCTTGATCTTGATGAGCTTGGCCAGCTCCGGCTCGCGGTCGAGCAGATTGCCCGCCAGCTTGATGCTTTTGATCGTGTACGGTTCGCCTTCGTGCAGCGTCACCGTCAGGTACATGTCCTTTTTATCGGGCGTGAGCGACACCTGGGTCGACTCAATGTTGAATTCGAGGTAGCCCCGATTCAGGTAATACGAGCGGACGTTTTCGAGGTCGCCGGTGAGCTTGTCTTTCGAGTACAGATCGTTCTTCGTGTACCACGAGAACCAGTTCGGCGTGGACAACTGCATTTCGTCGTGCAGCGTACTTTCGCTGAACACCTTGTTGCCGATGAAGTTGATCTCGCGGATCTTCGCGCTCGGACCTTCGACAACCGAGAACAGTAGACCCACACGGTTGCGGTCGATCGGCGTGACCGTCGTCGTGACTTCAGCGGCGTAGTAGCCACGGGTCAGGTACTGGCGCTTCAGTTCCTGTTCGGATTTGTCGACGAGCGCCTTGTCGTAATAGCGACCCAATGACAGGCCGACGGCGTTCAGCGCCTTGGTCAGATTGTCCTTATCAAACTCGTGAATGCCCGAAAAATCGATCGTGCCGATCGCGGGGCGCTCGATCAACTGCACGATCACGGAATCTCCTTCCGTGGCGATCTTGACGTCGTTGAAGAAGCCCGTCGCGTACAACGTGCGGATCGCTTCCGAGGCCTTGTCGTCGCTAAAGGTATCGCCTTGCTTGATCGGCAGGTACGAGAACACAGTACCGGGTTCGACGCGTTGCAAGCCTTCGAGCCGGATATCGCGAACCACAAACGGCTCTGCGGAGTTCGCGGAGACGGCCGTCACTCCCAAACCAGCGAGGGCCAATACCTTGGTACAACGGGAAAACAGAATCTTTGCGTTCATACAGGACACGAGAGAAAAAGTCGGCTCAAACCACAATCGACTTTTTACGAATAGATAACCCGCTACGTGCGGATGAGAAGGGACTCGTGCCTTATTGCAGCCTGAACCCGGAGACGTCCGACCTCGCCAATCCGGTGGCTAGCGCGAGAACCTCCGTCATGTGCGCAGCCTGGGAGCGATGCAACTGAAAGGACAATTCCGCTCCTCCGGGCAAGCGGAACGTAAAGATCAGATAAGGTGCGCCGCCCGCATCCTTGCCTAGCGTCCATGCTTCGCAAGGCATCGCGAACTTCACGTTTTTCTTCTTGTGGCGGATGCGCTCCGACGAGCCGATGGCATTCGAAAGCGCCGCAAGCAGTTCGTGCATGGCCGAACAATGCAAGTCGATGCGGTCGGTCCCATTACAATTCAACGTCAGATACTGACCGTCTTCGGTCAGTTCGAAACCACGGAACGAATCGATCGCGAACGCGCGCGGTGATGACATGAGGGCACTCCTTTGAGCCAGATATCGAGCGTAGTACGACTTCGCTCGCGTGGCGTTACATACGGATTACCGACCGTTTCTTCCGAATCAGTAAGCTTCTAAAACTGTTTCTATTTGATGGGAGGTAACGTTTCTTTCTGGATAAAGAAGATCGACGGCTTTGACCATTCATGTATGCAGCCTGTCTGCTTATGGTCAGGTCTCGTTCAGCCAGTTGCGGGGAGAACGGAAGAAGGGGCGGCGCCCGCGCCGGCACCGCCGCTTCCATCGGAATTCGGCGTCGCGCCGGCAGCAGCGCGCCACGGGCTCGCCAGAGGCGCCTCTCTCGGGTCTCGTGGACGTCCGCAACTGGTGGGGATATTTGGCATAGCGGCCAGGCACTGGAACTTATTCCATCTGCCTGAGCGCAATACCTGATCTCATCAACGTCATGCCGCCTGCGGCGCATCGCCATGGCGCGCGGCGGCCGCATGCAGGCGTCTTTCAGCCAGACAGTCAGGATTCGCGATGCAATCGTGAATCAGCTGCCGAATGTGCAGGACCTGATGCGCGAACAGCTTGACGGCGCTTGTCGCGCAGCCCTGGATGTGCTGAATGACACGGGCGACACACCGAGGTAGCCTGATCGTTCCATGGCGACGTGCAAGGCAATGCCGGCGAAAAAGGCGGTCACTAGAGCACGACACTCCGTCGGTGCAACGACGCATACCGGCATCGTAGATGTGTCGCGTGGCCGTGCTCGATTAAAAAATTGTTTGGAATAAACCGATCGAAGCCGGGTTTACGTTTGAGTCATGTGTACAAACATGTCCCCGCCTCACGGCCAGGTCGTGAGATTGAGCACGTCGCTCATCGATCTATTTGGATTCCATATGAAATCTCTCTCCATCGCAAAGCTGGTCGTGCTCGCTGCACTGTCCGCACCCATTTTCTTTAATGAAGTTTCCGCGCAGACCACGCAGCCGGTGCACGCAGATAATGTCGTTCTGGTGCACGGAGCCTGGGCGGACGGCTCGAGTTGGAACGGTGTTGTAGAGCGTTTGCAGGCAGCCGGAATGCATGTCACCGCGGTTCAGAACCCGCTCTCGTCGCTCGCGGACTCGGAGGCGGCCACGCGTCGCGCGCTTGCCTTGCAGGATGGTCCGACAGTGCTGGTCGGACACTCCTGGGCAGGTACCGTTATCAGCGATGTCGGCACGGAGTCGAAAGTGTCGGCGCTCGTGTATGTAGCTGCGCGCGCGCCTGGCGCGGGCGAGGATTTTGTCGCGCTCTCGGCGAAGTTTCCCACGATGCCGGTTCGCGCAGGTGTACAAAATCACGAAGGCCAAACAACCATTTCGGAGCGTGCCTTCCTCGACTATTTTGCAAACGGCGTCACGCCTGACAAAGCGAAAGCGTTGTATTCCGAACAATGGCCGACAGCTGCTTCCTTGTTCGGCGAGCGGACCACCGCGGCGGCTTGGCATGACAAGCCGACATTTTATGCGGTGTCCAAGGACGACCAGACGATTTCACCGGACCTGGAGCGCTTTCTGGCTGCGCGCATGAAGGCGAAGACGGTGGAACTGGATGCCGGTCATCTATCGCTCGTGTCTCATCCGCAAGAAGTCGCGAACCTGATTCTGGAGGCTGCGGGTCACAAGGCGGGCGCTACCGCGATGGCCGCATCCGCTTCGGACGGGAATTGATTTGACAGTGACTTGCATTGTCTGGCCAGTTGGGAATCTGTGTGGGCTTGCATGCAGGAGCGCATCGCGCAGGAAAAGGTAGCGGACAACCCGTATCGCAACTTCTTCGCGGTCAACGCGAATGATGTGAAGGCGCGTTGAGGGGAGGCGCGCCGCAACATTGAAGCGCTCCCGGTGTTAGGGCGCGCCGCAAGCTGAACAGTACGCGGCGCGCTCCATGCTCATCAAGGCCGGCCTTGTCATCCATCAGCCGTATTCATTCGAAAGCACCAAGGTGTTCTTTACAGCCTTTTTACTTGCCCGCGAGTTTGACGCGCGCCTAGAATCTCGAGAACGTCAATCAAAGGAGTGGCGCCTTGCGTGATCGATGTCGTCGATTTTCGGGCAGTTTCGCTGTCTGACCTGCAGGACGTCGCGCGCTTCTTGATCAGCCGCCGTCTTGCCAGCCGGCAGACGGTGCGCGTCGTACCTGATTTCCCCATGCACATTTGATAGCCCTTACGAATGCAGCTTTTGCGCGCATTCGCGTGTCGCCGTGTCGCGACCGACAAGTCGCAGCTGCGCTCATTCGCGCCATTTGGAGTAATGGACGCGAGTCCGACGCTTCATTACCAGGCAGTTCCGAAGCGATGCCGCGGCAATTAGACCGTACGATAAACGGCTCAGTATCGAATATGACCAACAGCAAAATCGTTCAACTACTTCATGTACAGGACGACAACCGTGTTTTCGTGGATATGGCCGACGACGAAAGCAACCCATGCCTGTCGTGTGGAGCGTGTTGCCAGCACTTCCGTGTGTCGATGTATATGGGTGAAATGGCGAGTTCACCTGGCGGCACGGTCCCGGATGAACTCGTCTCTACCGTCAATCCAGTCATTGTCTGCATGAAGGGAACGGAGGCCGGCCACGGACGCTGCATCGCCCTGCGCGGGATAGTCGGCAAGCCTGGCATCCGCTGCGAAATTTACCCGCTGCGGCCGTCGCCATGTCGCGAATATCGAGTGTGGCTCGAGGACGGAACACCCAATCCTGCTTGTCAGCGACTGCGAAAGCATATCGGACTACTGCCGCTGAAGCCCCGGTCTGATGTGCCAGGTGTCGCGCAGAGGTAAGTGGCGGGACATGGCGTGCTGTTTCTCTACGAGAGTCAACGGGCCATTTTTGCCCGCCAGCGGCGAAGCACGACGTGTAGTGCTCGCGTTGCCGCGAGAGGTAGTACGATATTCCCGTCCTTTCTCCTCACGCCTCGCGTGATGCGTCGTTCCGCGCTGGCGTGAGCATTCCAGACCCAGGAGGACCTATGCGTGTACTCATAGTCGGCGCAACCGGACTGCTCGGCAAAGAGGTCGTTCGCCTGCTTTCGCCCGAACACCAGCTCATCGGCGCCAGCCGTACAGGCTCAGACCTGTTCGTCGACCTCGCGGACAAGGCATCCATCGTGTCCATGTATCAGCAACTCGGAACCGTGGATGCCGTGATTTGCGCCGCAGGCTCGGCGAAATTCGCGCCACTCGAATCGCTGACCGATGAAGATCTTTCGTTCAGTCTGGCCAACAAACTGATGGGTCAGATCAATCTCGTCCGATGCTCCTTCGGCCATGTTACGCGAGGTGGCTCCCTCACACTGACCAGCGGCATCCTGGCCCAGTATCCGATGAAAGGCAGCCCCGCCGTGAGTGTCGTGAACGCCGGGGTCGAGGCGTTCGGCAGATCGGCTGCACTCGAACTGCAGGGCAAGGCACGGGTCAATGTCGTCAGCCCTGGCTGGGTTTCCGAAACACTTGCCGCGATGGGCCAGGCCCGCTCTGCCGGCGTTCCCGCCGAGGCCGTGGCCCACGCGTACAGGCAGAGTCTGGTCGAGGACATCACGGGCCAGGTCATTCAGGTCGTGAAGTGGTAAGCGAGCGGACCCGGCATGTCATAAACGAATGATGTCAGTGAGCGGCGGGCGGATCGACCATCGCGCGCCTGCCGCGTGGCCGGTACGGTAAGCCGCGCTGGAGCGCAGATCGATCAGGTGCAGGGCATGGGCGCCATGCAGTTCGCGCAGCCCGTTGGCGTCGATGAAAACGGCATCGAGCGCCAGGTTTCGGCTGTCGCCCGATGCAGGGCGCCGCAAGGCCGCAGCATCTCGAGAAGCAACCAGCGCGGTTTCGATCCCCATCTGCGTGAGCCAGCTCGCGATAACCGGCGCGCGTACCTTGTCATGGTCGACCAGCAACACGCGCGCGCGGCGCGCGCCGATGGCCTGATCCGTCGCCTGCAGCAGTTGACCGCCTGGCGCATGGACTGCGGCGGGCGCGCCGTCGCGGGTGAATTCAGCGGCACTGCGCACATCGAGCAAGATTTTTGTCGGGTGGGCGATTTTTCGCAGACCGTTAGTTGCGTGTTTGGCACTGGTCGACGCGAACGGAGGGACACGCAACGGTCAGTTGCAGGGTTGATCGGTACGCGGTCTACAACAGTCTGGGTGTACCGACCCAGACGACGACCGACTCGATGGGAGCGGTATTTGCCCAGCTATGCGGCAGCGTCGATTCGTAATGCGCGCTATCTCCCGCGCGCAACTCAAATGTCTTGCCGTCCGGCGTCAGCGACACCTGACCGGCGATCGCATACACAAACTCCTCACCAGCATGCGTTGTCACTTCGTAACGCTCTTGCTCCGGCGGCATCTCACAAGAATGACCTCAAGATGACGGCCTCCGGTCACGTTGGTGAGTCTGGCAAACAGGTTCGCCGAGTCCCTGGGCAGGATGTCAATCAGCGGCGATTCTGATCCATTGTTATTGCGAGGTTTGACCGTGCGTCGCACTTTGCGACGATTTTTCATCGCGGCCCCCTGGGTGATCAGCATCGCCGGAAACTGCTGCCTGGCTGATAGCGACGCCCCAAGCGGACTAATGGTAGTCTCGCAGGCGACTATCCCAAGCCGAGCCGGAGCACATGAATAGACAGTGGACCACAGCCGATATTGCGCCGCAGATCGGCAAGCGAGTTCTCATCACAGGAGCGAACAGCGGGATCGGCTACCATGCCGCGTTGACTCTGGCGCGCAAAGGGGCGCAGGTCGTTCTGGCATGCCGCGATCAACAGCGCGGAGAAGAGGCCCTATCCCGTCTGAACGCCGCCGCACCCGACGCTCGCGCCGAACTGGCGATTCTCGATCTCGCCTCCCTCGACTCCGTACACCAGTTCGCGCGGCGGGAGCTCGTCGAGCAGCGCCCCATTCACATTCTGGTCAACAACGCTGGCGTCATGGCGCCGCCAAAACGGCTCGAGACAGTCGACGGCTTCGAACTGCAGTTTGGCACCAACGTACTCGGTCATTTCGCATTGACTGCGCTTCTGATGCCCGCTCTCGAACTGGCTGCGGCCGGATCGCCCGACCGACCACGGATCGTCACGATCGCTTCCATCGCGCACAAGCGAGGACAAATCGATTTCGATGATCTCCAATCCAGAAAGACGTATTCGCCGATGCGGTCCTATCGGCAGTCGAAGCTCGCGGATCTGATATTCGCGTTCGAGCTCGACCGGCGTTTGCGCGCTGCGAATTCCCGCCTGATGTCGGTTGCCGCTCACCCCGGCGTCGCAAACACCAATCTGTTTCGAGGTGGGGATCGCTCCGCGATTTCAGGAGTTGCCCGCGACGTCCTCAGTCATTTCATCGGCGCCGTACTGAACACCGATTTCGCAGGCGCGCTGCCGACCCTTTACGCGGCTACTTCGCGTGACGTCCGCGACGGTGGCTACTACGGTCCACAAGGCCTTCTGGAGGCACGCGGAAGCAGGATTGGCGAGGCCAGCGTCGCCGGCCAGGCGAAGGACGCTTCGACTGCCGGCCATTTGTGGCAGGTGTGCGAAGAGCTCGCTCAGGTGCGCTTGCGCCCGTAGCGCTGTCCGGCACTGGATGAAAAAATCAGGCGACCTCGAACACGTCGACAAAACCGCTGGTCATGCTGCCTATACCCCCGTATAGGCAAGTTACGCTAACGCGGCATCGGCATAACCCCCCGTAGAGTAGATTTGCGCTCCGGCAGAACCTACCCTTCTCTCATTCCGACAGAATCCGCGAGCACGCCAGCCCGCGGTGCGGCAGGAGAACCGAATGACTCTCGAATTTTTAAGCCATCAAGTCATTTTCGACCAGGCGGTCCAGCATCTTTTCCGGCAGCGCGAAGCAGCGCTCCTGCCGCGCGGCGGCGGCGCATATCGCGGTTACGGCGGCGGCTGTCCGGTCGGCAACCTGATCAAGCCACGCGACTACTTGACGGCGATGGAAGGGGTTCCCATTCACTACGTCAGCAAGCAAAGGCACGAAGTGCCCGCCTATATGGACGTGGGTGTCGCCGCGCTGAAAAGAGCGCTACTGCGTTCGAAGATCAACGTATACGACCCGCAGACGGTCAACCTGCTGAGCTGCCTGCAAAACGTGCATGACGTCTTCGGTGTCTGGGAATGGGGCGACAGGCTGCAATCGATCGCGCGTCAATTCGGCCTCAACGCCGACCTTCTGACGAACGCTGCGTAAGGCAGCGTAAGGCGGCCTAATGCGGGCCGGGCTCAAGCGCGCGTCGTGCGGTGCCGCTATGATTGCAGCTGCAGTTCCATGCCAACCCGCAGGAGTACGTTATGCCGGAAGTCGTTGTTTACGCAGTAGCAGGCCGCTCAGCCGAGCAGAAGAAAGCGCTGATGACGGGGATTACCAAAGTGGTGGTGGACAGCCTCGGCGTCGCCGCCGAACAGGTTGTCGTGCAGATCGTGGAGTCTGCCCCAGACTCCAAGTCAAGAGGCGGCATTCCGTTCAGCGAGCGCCAGCACACCTCTTGAACCCACATGAATCCGCATGCCGGCCGACCGGCATGCGGTTGCGCCGCGGCCGACCGGCCGCGGACGCAATCCACCGGCGCGCTCAGGTCGCCACCGCCGCAGTCGCATCGACATATAACGCGTACAGTGACTGTCCGGCGGCCATGAACAGCCGGTTGTAAGCCGCGCCGCCGAAGCAGACGTTCGCACAGCGTTCGGGCAGCGCGATGCGGCCAATCGCGTCGCCGTCCGGCGCGAAGATCATCACACCATTGAGTCCCGGTCCGGTGCCCCACCCGGCCCACAGGTTACCGTCCGTGTCGCAACGGAAACCGTCTGGCGCACCGTTCTCGCCCGCATCGACGAAGACGCGCCCGCGCACGAGGCGCCGACCGTCCTCGACGTCATACACACGGATGCGCCGCGGCTTCGAGCCCGATTCGACAATATAAAGGCGGCGTTCGTCAGGCGAAAAACAGATGCCGTTCGGATTGACGATGTCGTCGGCGACCACCTCCGCCCGGCCGGTGGCCGGGTCGAGGCGGTACACGTTGGTCGGCAGCTCGGGCTCGCCCTTGACACCCTCATAGTTGTTGGAGATGCCGAACGGCGGATCAGTGAACCAGATGCTGTCGTCGCTCTTCACGACCACGTCGTTCGGCGAATTCAACCGCTTGCCTTCAAAGCGGTCGAGCAGCACAGTCAGCGCGCCGTTGTACTCAGTGCGCGTCACACGCCGGTTGCCGTGCTCGCAGGTGATCAGCCGACCCTGGCGGTCCCGTGTATTGCCGTTCGCGTAACCCGAGGGCTTGCGAAATACCGACGTCGCACCGGATTCCTCGTCCCACCGCATGATGCGGTTGTTCGGAATGTCGCTCCACAACAGGAAGCGGCCGTCGCCGAACCACACCGGTCCTTCACCGAAACGCATGCCAGTCGCGAGCCGCTCGACCGCCGCGCTCGTGATCCGGTATTTCAGGAAGCGCGGATCGAGCACCTCCACTGCGGGATCGGGATAGGTTTCACTTTGTTGCCACATAGCGCCGACCCTCGAGTCAACGGGGCTGCTTGATGAACGCCTGGAATGCCCCAGCATAGTCCGGATGCCAGCGCGACAACGCGGGCCTGTTCTCGACGATATCGCCCGCCGCCCACAGAATGCGCAATTCGTCGAGCGAACGCGGCACGTCGTTGTCGGGGCACAGTATGTAGAAGTCGCCGGCGTCGAGACGCTCGAACATGAAATCGACGGTCTGCTCCGGCGTCCATGCGGCGGCGGGCTTTTCCACGCGGCCGTTGCGAGTCAGTTCCGTGAACACGAAGCCAGGAATCAGCAGATGAGCGCTAATCTGGCAGTCGGCGGTGTTGCGCAGTTCATGCTGCAGCGCTTCGGTGAATGCTTTCAGACCGGCCTTGGCCACGTTGTATGCGGGGTCGCCCGGCGGCGTGGTAATGCCTTGCTTGGAACCGGTGTTGATCACGAGCCCCGGACGACCGCGCTTGATCATGTCCGGCACGAAGACCTGCGTACCATGGATCACACCCCACAGATTGACACCCAGCACGCGCTCCCAGTTCCCGGTTGGACCGAACATCCCGCTGCCGGGCTGAATGCCGGCATTGTTCATCAGCAAGTCCGCTCCGCCAAAGCGTTCGACGACGGTCGCGTGCAGGCGGCGAACATCGTCGGCGACGCTGACGTCGGTCTCAACCGCGAAGACGTCTTGCGTACCGTTTGCGGCCAGCGCGGCGACTTCCTCCACGGCCCGCGCGACGCGGTCGGCGCCGAGATCAGCAATGCAGACACGCAGCCCAAGCTGCGCAAAGCGTTTGGCAGCAGCCAGGCCGATGCCGGCGGCGCCGCCGGTGATGACGGCGACGGCGCCCGGAGTCAGGGCAGAATGAGTCATCAGAATTCTCCTTGGTGCCGGAATCGCGGCGCCGACAAGCGACTACGATCCCGAGCCGTTGAAACAGTGAGGCGGCGATCCTAGCATGAACTTTTTTTCGCGTGACGCACGGGACTCGCATTGGGGAGCGTCGCGAAGCATGGCGCAGTACCGCCGCGCGGAGCCAGTCGAGCGTCAGGTCGCCACCGCGGGCAACTTGAGCAAGTCGAGAAAAGCACGGGCGACAGGTATGAGCGGTTCTCCCGCGCTGCCCTTAAAAACCGCCGCGAGTTCCCAGCAGGGCTCCTCGGCTTCGCGCAGCCGCGCCGTTGCGACCGGCGCGCCGCGCGTGCCCCCTCGCGCGGCGGCCACGGATTCGGGCACCATGCTGATCGCAAGCCCATGTGCGGCCAGTTCAAGCAACATCGGCATGTCGTTGACCTCGAAGCTGGTGCGACGCTGCAGACTTGCCGCCGCAAAGCATCGATCGACGAGCCGCCGCACGCTCCACTCCGGGCGCAGGTCGGCGAATGTTTCGTCGACGAGATCGGCCAGCGCCAGCCCGCTGGCGCCCGCAAGTCGATGATGCCTCGCGCAGACGACCACCATTCCTTCGCATGCGAACATGTGCGATCCGAGATCGTCGAGCGACGTATCCGGTGGTTGTGTGAACGCGAGATCGAGGCGACCTTCCCCTACCTCGTCGATCAACGCACGCGAGCCGTCCAGTGTCAATTCGATGTCGATCCCGCCGAACGCGGCCCGAAACTGCCCCAGAGAAGCGGGCAGGTCGAGGAAAGGCGCGAGTCCGTGAATCGCACCGATACTCAGCCGACCGCGTGAGAGACCGTGAACCTGCGTGACAGCATGTCGCGCGTCGCGCGCCGCAGCCAGTACCCGCTGCGCTTCTGCGAACAGCACTTCGCCGGCGGGCGTCAAGGCGACTCGCCTGGTGCTGCGATTGAACAATGGTCCGCCCAGGTCTTCTTCCAGCGAGCGGATCGATGCGGACAATCCGGACTGCACGAGGTTCAGGCGCCGCGCCGCGCGCGTGAAATGCCGCTCTTCCGCGACCGCCACGAAATGTTCCAGCTGCTTCAGATCCACGTTGACACTCTTTCTTGCAGAGACGATTAATCACGGAAACCGCACAATTGAATCATATCTTTCTATTGGAATGGTGATTCAATCTCCGTTATCGTCGAATGTCTGAAGACGTGAAAGAGCGCCAGGCGCGAAATGCGGGCGTAATGGAAATCACGGCCGCACGCCGGTTGTCAATCCTCGCAACATACATGGAGATCGCATCATGGACTACCGTCAACTTGGCCGTTCGGGCCTGAAGGTGTCGACCATCACGCTAGGCACGATGACGATGGGCGGCAAAGGCAAATTCGCCAGCGTCGGCGAGGTTGGCCTCGACGAGGCGCGCCGGCAGATCGACATGTGCATCGATGCGGGCGTCAACCTGATCGATACCGCTGATGTCTATTCGAACGGTGCGTCGGAGGAAATCGTCGGTCAGGCGCTCGGCGGAAAGCGCAAAGGTGGCGTGCTGATCGCGACGAAAGCCCGCTTTCCCATGGGTGACGGCCCGAACGACCGGGGTCTGTCGCGGCATCATTTGATAGAAGCCTGCGAGGCGAGCCTGCGCCGTCTCAAGACGGATGTGATCGATCTCTACCAGGTGCACGAATGGGACGGACTCACGCCGCTCGAAGAAACACTTGAAGCGCTCGACCTGCTCGTACGGCACGGCAAGGTCCGCTATGTCGGCTGCTCGAACTATTCAGGCTGGCACCTTATGAAGGCGTTGCATGTGAGCGAACGCGATCGTGTGCCGCGCTTCGTGAGCCAACAGATCCATTACACGCTCGAAGCACGCGAAGCGGAATACGAACTCGCGCCGATTGCGCTCGATCAAGGCCTGGGCATTCTCGTCTGGAGCCCGCTCGCAGGCGGCCTCCTGTCAGGTAAGCACCGTCGCGACGCGACGCCCGAGGGTACGCGTCAGCTCGCCGGCTGGACGGAGCCGCCAATCCGCGACGCCGAACGACTGTGGTCGATTGTCGACACGCTTGTTGAAATCGCTGGCGAGCTGAATGTCTCGGCCGCTCAGGTCGCGCTCGCATGGACGCTCGGGCGCGCCGCGGTCACCTCGGTCATCATTGGCGGACGCAACGAGAAGCAGCTGCTCGACAACCTCGGCGCGGCGAATCTCCGGCTGAGCGCCGAACAGCGCGAGCGGCTCGACAAGGTGAGCGCGCCGCCCCTGCTCTACCCGTACTGGCATCAGGCGCGGACCGCGCACGATCGTCTTTCGCCTGCGGACCTGTCGCTGCTGGAGCCCCATCTCAACGCGTAGATTGTGACGCGGCCGGCACCGGCTTCCGGCCGCTCTGAAAGATCGTCCGTCATTCGCGGATGTCGATCTCGCGCGGATCGCGGTCGTGCCATCGCGAAGCCGACTTGTGCTTGCAGCCACGACACTCGACCGTGGCGCGCCGTCCTGGGGCCGCCGCGCCATCGAGCCGACGGATGTCCCCTTCACGCGTGGCATCACGCAGTCCACCACCGACATGGTGCGCTGCCACCCGACCGGTGGCAGCCGCGCTTCACTCACATTAAAACTAACCACGTAACACCGAATCACCATGAAAAAACTCAGGACGGCCATCATCGGTTGCGGAAAGGTCGGTCATTTCCATGCCCGGGCGCTCGCGAAACTCGAGAATTCGGACTTCGTCGCGGTGTGCAGCACCTCTCTCGACCGGGCAAAGGCCTTCGCCCAACAATACGGCGTGCATGCGTACGATAGCGTCGAAGAGATGGTGGAGACCGCGCAGGTCGACGTCGTATGCATCTGCACTCCGCATCCTCAGCACGCTTCCGTTGCGATCGCCGCCTTGAGAAGCGGCTGTCACGTTCTCATCGAGAAGCCCCTCGCTTCGTCGCTCGAAGACTGCGATGCGATCCTCTCATGCGCGGAAGAACACCAGCGTACGGTCGGCGTCGTGTGCCAACGGCGCTTTTATCCGTCCGCGATGCGCATCAAGCAGGCCATCGATGCCGGCAAGATCGGCCGCCCAGTGATCGGCAACGTCGTCATGCTCGGATGGCGCGACCGCCAGTACTACGAGAGCGATCCCTGGCGTGGCTCGTGGGCTGGCGAAGGAGGCGGCGTGCTCGTGAACCAGGCGCCTCATCAGCTCGATCTGCTCCTCTGGTATCTGGGGGATATCGATGAAGTCTACGGAGTATGGAAGAACGTCAACCACGACTACATCGAGGTTGAAGACACCGCAGCGGCCATCGTCAAGTTCAAAAGCGGCGCGATTGCCAACATTCTGGTCAGCAACGCACAGAATCCTGCCTTGTACGGCAAGGTCCATATTCACGGCGACAACGGTGCGTCGGTCGGCGTGCAGACGGACGGGGGCGCGATGTTCATCGCCGGTGTGTCGACCATCACCGAACCGCCTTACAACGATATCTGGACGATCAAGAACGAAGAAGGGATGCTTGCCGAGTGGAAAAACGCGGATGCGGAGACTTTCAATTCCGAGGATTCCCTGTACTTCTATCACGAGCGACAAATAGATGATTTCCTGACTGCCGTTCTCAACGACACGAAGCCTTTGATCGACGGCCTGGACGGCCGCAAGACCGTAGAACTGTTCACAGCCATCTATCGCAGCACGCAAAGCAATGCGGTTGTAAAACTCCCACTCTAAGCAAAAAAACGAATCGCCGGAGTGCCATGCGGGCAACGCATGTTTGAGCGAGCCTCCGGCCAGCTTCTTGAATGCGAAATCATGAAAACAACAAGAACCCGATATTTCATCGTCTTTTTACTGTTTGTAGTCACGGCCATCAACTACATGGATCGTGCGAATCTCTCGATCGCAGGCAGCAGGATCCAGGGGGAATTCGGCCTTTCGCCGACCCAGCTCGGCCTGCTCTTTTCGATGTTCACATGGACTTATGCGGCCGCCCAACTTCCTGTCGGGTATCTCCTTGATCGAATCGGATCGAGGGTGCTATACGGCAGTGCCATAGTCATCTGGAGCACCTGCACCTTCGCGATGGGCTTTGCTTCACATCATCTCTTCGCGACCCTGGGCGCCTCGTTTGCGGTGCTGCTGGTCTGCCGCGCCCTGATTGGCCTCGCTGAAGCGCCGTCGTATCTCTCGAATACGAAGATCGTCGCCAACTGGTTTCCGAAGAACGAACGCGCACGGGCGACCGCGACGTATATCAGTTCGCAATACATCGGTCTCGCCTTGTTCACGCCTGTCCTGACTTTTCTGACGAGCCGTTACGGCTGGCAAGCGGTGTTCTATGCAACGGGCGGAGTGGGGATCGTCTTTGGAGTGTACTGGCTGATCGTTTATCGCGACCCGAAAGACAGCAGGAAAACCGGTCAGGCCGAACTCGACCTTATCAAGGCCGGCGGTGGCTACGGATCTCAGGATCAGGCCGCCGTCAGCACCGTGGTCGAGAGAGACGACATCCTGTACTTCCTCAAGAACAAAACTGTCTGGGGCCTGTTCATCACGCAGTTCGCCTACAACTCGACGCTGATCTTCTTCATGACATGGTTCATCGTCTACCTGGAAAAGGCATTGAATCTCACGCTGTCCAAAGCGGGACTCGGCGCATCCATTCCCTATCTCATGGCGATGGTCGGCATGCTGGCGGGCGGCTTCCTCAGTGACAGCCTCCTGAAAAAAGGTAAATCGGTCACCCTCGCGCGCAAGTTGCCGGTGATCGTTGGGCTCGTATTGACGGCCATGATCGTCACCGTCAATTTCTTCGAGGACCAGCCCGTCATTGCGATCGGGATCCTGTCGCTGGCCTTTTTTGGAAACAATGTCGCGAATCTCGGCTGGGTGGTATTTACGGACGTCATTCCTCGCAATTTCATCGGTACGATGGGCGGCTTCCTGAATCTGTTCGGCAATCTGTCCGGCATTGCCACGCCCATTGTCTTCGGCATGATTCTGCAGCGTACGCATAGCTTCCACTATGCAATGTGGTACGTCTCGATCGTCGCCGTTGTGGGCATCCTTTCGTATATCTTCCTTGTCGGCAAAATCGAAATGATCGTGCCGCCGAAAAAGCGCGAGGCGGAAGCGTACCCGGTCACGCAGTCGAACTAGGCTCAAGAGAACGACTAACGCAGGCCGAGCGAGGGGAACGCAAACGCCACCTTATGTGATGGCGCCAATCTGCCAGGGCACGAATTCATTCTGGCCGTATCCGTGAATCTCGCTTTTCGACGCCTGGCCCGACGCGGTCGCGAGCATGAGCTGGAAGATTTCTTCACCGAGTTCGTCGACCGTTCGTTCGCCGTCGAGAATCGACCCGCAATTCAGGTCGATGTCCTCTTCCTGGCGCAGCCACAAAGCGGTATTGGTTCCCAGCTTCAACGACGGCGACGGCGCGCAACCATACGCGGAGCCTCGGCCAGTCGTGAAGCAGATCAGGTTTGCTCCACCCGCGACCTGCCCGGTCGCCGAAACCGGATCATAGCCCGGCGTGTCCATGAAAACGAGACCATGGGTACGAACCAGTTCGGCGTACCGGTACACGTCGACGAGATTGGTCGTGCCACCTTTCGCCACGGCGCCAAGCGACTTTTCGAGAATCGTTGTCAGCCCACCGGCCTTGTTCCCGGCCGATGGATTGTTGTTCAGATCGGCATTCATGCGCGCGCAGTAACTTTCCCACCAATGAATCCGTTCGATGAGCTTTTCGCCGACTTCACGAGACACGGCCCGGCGCGTCAATAGATGTTCTGCGCCGTAAACCTCGGGGGTTTCGGAAAGAATCGCCGTTCCGCCCTGCAACACCAGACGATCGACTGCCGCGCCGAGCGCCGGATTTGCAGTAATGCCGGAATAGCCATCCGAGCCGCCGCATTGCAAACCGATCACCAGATGCTTTGCATCGACAGGCTCGCGCTGCACGTTGTTCGCTTCCACGAGCATTGCCTTGACCTGTTCGATGCCCGCCGCCACCGTGCGCGCCGTACCGCCGGTCGCCTGAATGGTCATCGTCTTCAGCGCTGCGCCTGGTGTAAGACCCTGGCTTTGCACAAGCCGGTCGATCTGATTGGTTTCGCAGCCCAGCCCCACGATCAGTACGCCGGCGAAATTAGGATGCCGTGCGTAACCGCCGAGGGTGCGCCGGATCATATCCAGCGCTTCGCCTTCGGAATCGATCGCGCAGCCTTGAGCGTGCGTCAGCGCGATCACGCCGTCGACGTTTGGATAGTCCGCAAGCGCTTGCGGGTGGATATCGCGACGAAAATAATCGGCAATGGCGCGAGCCGCCGTCGCGGAGCAATTCACCGAGGTCAGAATGCCGATGTAGTTGCGCGTCGCGACACGCCCGTCGGCGCGTACTATGCCCATGAATCGTGCCGACGCTGCAGGCGTCAGCTCGGGCTTCACGTCCGCGCCGAACGCGTAGTCTCGATCGAAGCCGCCCATGGCAAGGTTATGGGTGTGCACATGCTCTCCGGCTTCGATGCCACGTGTCGCAAAGCCGATGATCTGGCCGTAGCGCCGTACCAGTGCACCCGCTTCGATAGCGTGGACGGCAAGCTTATGACCCGCCGGGATCAACCCCCGTACGGCGAGACTGCCGCGGATACGCATGCCCGCGACAAGCTGGTGCCGCGCGATGACGACATCGTCATCGGGATGCAGTTGCACGATCGGCTCTACGGTTGCCGAAGCATCGGCGATTGCGTTTTCAGCGTCGAATGTCATGACGCGGCCTCCTCGATCCGCACTGCGCGCACTGCCGCGCCGGCTGGCGCATCAAGCCTGAAGAGCGGAGTATTCGATGCGCAATCGCTGCGCCGTCCGTCGATGAAATGATGTCCGAGAAAGCTCATGTGAATTTCCGGTTAAATCGTGCGCAGCGTGGCCGCATGCGCCTAGCGAAGCGTCGCTTCGGGCGAGCCTAGCGGCGCTCCGGTTACGCGGCGTGAATGCACGCCGATGCTCAGAAGCAGAAGCACGCCGATGACACCTGCCAATGCCAGGGTGAACATGCCAGCACGTGGGCTATGGAAGAGCGTCTCCACCGCCGTCTTCAGAGTCGGCGCGATGAAGCCGCCGAGATTGCCGAGCGCGCCGATCATTGCAATGCCGCTCGCTGCCGCGGTGCCGCTCAGGTAGGCCGTCGGCAAGGTCCAGAAGAGCGGTTGAACGACAACGAAGCCCACCGTCGCGATACAGAATGCGACGAGCACGGGTCCGGTGTGGTTACCGAGGGTCGACAATGCTATCCCTGCTGCGGCGGCCGCCAGCATCGCGGCGGCAACCTGCCGATGCTTCCCGTTCGCGTCCGCATAGCCAGTGATAAAGCGCAGTGCGATGAGTGCGCACAGCCAGGGAATGGCGGTCAGTAGCCCGACCTTCGAGCCGATGGCGGTACCGGTCAGCTCCGAGATCCGCGTCGGCAGATAGAAAATGACGCCATACACGCTGACCTGAATGGCGAAATAAATCGACACAAAGCGAAGCACGTTCCAGTTGCGCAGTGCGCTCAGCGCGGTAGCCGGGCCATGCGCGACCTTGTGCCGGTCTTCCGCTGCGATGGCGTTTTCCAGGGCGTCTTTTTCGGCCGGCGTCAGCCACTTCGCGTGGCGCGGTTTGCTGACCAGATAGAAGAACGCAATGATGCCGACAACTGACGCAGCAAGACCTTCGATGAGGAACATCCATTGCCAGTTGTGCAGCCCGAGACGGCCACCCATGACTTCCATCAAATAGCCCGACAGCGGACTCCCCAGCACGAGCGCCACCGGTAAACCGAAGTAGTAGATGCCTAGCGCCTTGCCGCGTTCGCGTGCGGGGAACCAGTACGTGGAATAGAGGATGACGCCCGGCGAAAAACCCGCTTCGGCGACGCCCAGAATGAAACGCAGTGCATAGAACGAGGTCTCGTTGTGCGCGAACATCATCGCCGCCGAGGCAAGCCCCCAGGTGACCATGATGCGGCTCAGCCAGAGCTTCGCACCCACCCGATGCAGCATCAGATTGCTCGGGATCTCGAAGACCGCATAGCCGATGAAAAAGATCCCGGCGCCGAGCGCAAATGCCGCGTTGCCGATATTCGAATCGACTTGAAGGGCCTGTTTGACAAACCCCACGTTCGAACGGTCGAGCATCGATAGCGCAAACATCAGCGCGAGGAAGGGCGCGAGGCGCAGGCGCGCCTTGCGCACCGCGCTTTGCAACGGCTCTTGTGCAACGTGTTGAGTCTGCATCTCGTCTGTCTCCTTGAGGAAGCCGGGTATGCCGGTCTGTTATGGCGGGTCGCAGCGGGTTCGGATGCCGATCAGAGAGCCGTTGCGCCGAGCAGTCCTCGTGCAGCAAGATTCGCCATCAGCGCGCGCACGCCGAAGGTCCACGGCTCGATGCGGTCGCTGTAATTCACCCGGTTGACCAGCGTGCCGAGCTGCCGGCTCGAAATCTTCACGATATCGCCCAGCTTGTGCGTGAAGCCCGCGCCAGCGGCATCGCGGTCTTCGATCGGTGCAAATAGCGTCCCGAGGAACAGCAGCGCGCCATCGGGGTATTGATGTGTCGCACTGATCGTCTGCGAAACGAGGTCGAGTGGATCGCGCGTGATCTGATCCATTGAACTCCTGCCTCGCAGCACATAACCGTCGCTGCCCTCAACGCGCAAATCGACCGTCGCGCGGCGCACATCGCCGATCGAGAAAGTCTCGTCGAACAGCCGCAGGAAAGGCCCAATCGCACACGAGCCGTTGTTGTCCTTCGCCTTGCCGAGCAGAAGCGCACTGCGTCCTTCGAAGTCGCGCAAATTAACGTCGTTGCCCAAGGTCGCGCCGAGCGTGCGGCCGCGGCTGTCGATCGACAGCACGATTTCCGGCTCCGGGTTGTTCCACACCGAATTCGGATGCAGCCCGATCTCCGTGCCCGTACCCAAAGCTGACAACACCGGCGCTTTTGTAAAGACCTCCGCGTCAGGGCCGATTCCGACTTCCAGGTATTGGGACCATAGCCCCTGCTCGATTAGCAGCGCCTTCAATTCGCGTGCCTCGGCGGAGTCCGGCCGGATGCTCGTGAGACTATCACCGACCAGCGACCTGATCTGCTCCCGCACGCGCACCGCGCCTTGCGGATCGCCCTTGGCCTGCTCCTCGATCACGCGTTCAAGCAGGCTCGCCGCAAAGGTCACCCCTGCTGCCTTGATGACCTGCAGATCGCAAGGCGCGAGCAGATGGACGCGCTCCGGGTCGCGCACCGTAGCGCCGGCCGCATCGGCCGTATTGGCGATGATCGTGTCCAGCCCGCCGATCCAGCGGCCACTTGCGGCTCGCACCGTCGTGACCGGATCGTCCCGCTCCAGCAGGCTGCTGATGGTCGGTGCCGCATCGGAAATGTCGAACACGCCATCGGCGCGCAAGACAACGACAGCGGGACCAGCGGGCATTGATTTCGTGGCGGGAACCCAGGCGCGGCCGACAAGTGTGCCGGACAACCCGTCCGACGGAAGCGTGTCCGCAACGCTGAGTGAAAGCGAGGATGTCATGTCTGTCTCCACAGATGTTTGTCTGGCGCGCGTGGCTTACCGCTAGTCCGCACATTGATTCGCTCAGCTGCAACCTCAGCTGCAACTTTAGGCAGCCAGCCGATAAACATCCAATCTCTTATTCAGTACAATCGATTCCATCCGGTTATGAGTTCTTGCGTGTTTACCCCATGCCCAGACAATTTACGGTGCGTGCGTCGAGCGTCCTGGCAAGGCTGCGCTTCAGACATCTTCAACTGCTCGATGCGCTCGGACGCACGCACAACTTGCGCATCGCAGCCGAACAGATGCTCATCACCCAACCCGCGGCGACAAAAATCCTGAGTGACATCGAATCGATGTTCGGGGCACAGTTGTTCGAACGACTACCGCGGGAAATGCGCCCAACCGATCTCGGCGTATTGGCCATGCGCTATGCGACCACTGCGGTCGCCGATCTGGGCAAGTTCGTGAACGAGTTCAGCACCTTGAGCGAGGGCGGCTACGGTCATCTCACCGTGGGCGCCATCTCGGCTTCGGCCGCTCAGGTGGTGACCACCGGCATCAGGGAGATCCGCGAGCAGCGGCCGCAACTGGTCATCAAACTCGTCGAACAAAGCAGTGACCAGCTCGCGATCTGGCTCGAGGAAAGGAAGCTGGACGTGATGGTCGGCCGGCTGACGGAGCCGCGCCATCAAGTACTGTTTGACTTCGAGGTGCTGTCTGGGGAACCGGTCTGGGTGGTCGTCGGACAGCATCATCCGTTGCTGCGGCAGCGGCGGCTGGAGTTGGCCGATCTTGGCGCGTGGCCATGGATTCTCTATCCGCAAGCAACGGCAATCCGGCACCTGTTCGACGAAACGTTCGCCGGCGCGGGCATTCCCGCGCCGGTGGGCATGGTGGAAACACCTTCGATCTTTTCGACACTGGAACTGTTGCAGGCGACCGACATGATCTCGCTGCAACCGCGTGCCGCCGTCGAAAAATATGTGAGCAAGGGGCTGCTCGGGCACTTGCCCGTTCCCATCAAGCGCACCATGACGAGCTACGGAATCGTCACGCGCAAGTACGAGGCGCCGTCGCAGCCCATGCAGGAATTCATTGCCATTCTGCGTTCGGTTGCCGGACGTGTGGGCGATCAGGTGCTTCCAACGCGCGACGGATCGCGTGAGTCGACGTGACGACACGAGCCGACGAAAGTCGCTTTCTGGTCCATTTGTTTTGCACACAACTGTTTTGTGAAAAACGTCGCTTCTACGGTGACGTCCATCTTGAATGATGTGACCGTGACGTGAACATCTCATCTCCAGAATTGAAGTCGGCTCCTTGAATGCCACTCAGCGCAGGTGTCCGGTGCGCATGTGGACCTCTTCGAACAATTGGTAATAAAAAACGCTGACGCTTCATCCTTCGCGGGAAACGACACGCTTGCGCCGGTGTCCCGTTCTTGCCAGACATCGCTCTCTCCAGCAACGACAAGGTATTCCCGGTTTGCGCGAGCAAAGTGAAATGAGTTCACTGGGCATCTATCTATGCCTCGCGTCTTATTTGTCCTTCAGCAGGAATGCCGAGCTTTGTGTACATTCGCGCTTGAGTTGAGTTGGGCACATCGGCATGTGTCCTGAGGCAACTCTCTTCGTTGCGCAATCTTTCTCTTCCACGCGGGCAATTGAAAGATGCGTGCAAGCTTTTTGACTGATCGTAAGCAACAAAAAAGTCATTCTCAACCGAAGTAGATCATGCGTAGCCCTAGTCAATATTCCGTCAAGGTCGCACATGCTGCCGGCTCGAGCGCGCCCTGCGCCGGTTGCAGGTACAAGCACGTGGCCGCCGGACATCGCACACCGCGCTAGCCACCACCAAGACACGCTCACGTTTTCCCCCAAGCTCTGGAATTCTCATGCTCGCCCTAGTCCGTATTGCCCTCCGGCGACCCTACACTTTCGTCGTCCTGGCGATCTTCATTCTCATCATCGGTCCTTTGTCCGCGATGAAGACGCCGACCGACATTTTTCCGGATATCAGGATTCCGGTTATCAGCGTCGTGTGGCAATACACGGGACTGCCGCCGGACCAGATGGTCGGCCGTATCACGTCGCCATTCGAACGCACGTTGACCACCACGGTGAACGACGTGGAGCATATCGAAGCGGAATCGGTGGCCGGCTTCGGGATCATCAAGATCTTCTTCCAGCCAGGCGTGAATATCAGCACGGCGAACGCGCAGGTGACCTCGGTCGCGCAAACCCAATTGCGGCAGTTGCCTGCAGGCACGACGCCTCCCCTGATCCTGAACTACAACGCGTCGACCGTGCCGATCATCCAGTTGGCGCTGTCTGGCAAGGGACTCTCTGAACAGAACCTCGGCGACCTCGGCTTGAATGCGGTGCGTCCGGTCCTCACGACGGTCGCGGGCGCGGCGATTCCTTACCCGTTCGGCGGCAAGACACGTCAGGTGCAGATCGACGTCGACCCGGCGGCACTCCAGGCGCGCGGCCTGTCCGCACAGGATGTCGCCAATGCGCTCGCCGGCCAGAACCTGATTACGCCGGTCGGCACGGAAAAGATCGGCGACTACGAGTACACGTTGCAGCTCAACAATGCGCCGTCGGAAATCAAGGCCTTGGGCGATCTGCCGGTCAAGGCGGCCAATGGCACCACGGTCTACATTCGCGACATTGCGAACGTGCGCGACGGCAGCCCGCCGCAGACCAATATCGTGCACGTCGACGGCCGGCGCTCGGTGCTGATGTCCGTGCTCAAGAACGGTTCGGTTTCAACGCTCGGCATCATCTCCGGCATCAAGGAGCGGCTTGCCGCAGGGAAAGCATCGTGGCCCGCGAACCTGCAGATCGAACCCATCGGCGACCAGTCGCTGTTCGTGCGGGCGGCCATCACCGGCGTGGCGCGCGAGGGTGTGATCGCGGCCGTGCTGACGAGCCTGATGATCCTGCTGTTCCTCGGCAGCTGGCGCTCGACGATCATCATTGCCACCTCGATCCCGCTCGCCATTCTCGGCTCCATCGCCACGCTGTCCGCGCTCGGCGAGACGTTGAACATCATGACGCTCGGCGGTCTCGCGCTAGCGGTGGGGATCCTTGTCGACGACGCCACGGTGACGATCGAAAACATCAACTGGCACCTCGAGCATGGCAAGGAGGTGGAGACGGCGATTCTCGACGGCGCCGCGCAGATCGTCACGCCGGCATTCGTCTCACTGCTGTGTATCTGCATTGTGTTCGTGCCGATGTTCTTCCTGAACGGCGTCGCGCGCTTCCTGTTCGTGCCGATGGCCGAAGCGGTGATCTTCGCGATGATCTCGTCGTTCATCCTGTCGAGAACCCTCGTGCCGACGATGGCGAAATACCTGCTGAAACAGCATGTGCAGGACGAGCACGCGCATGAAGCGAAGCGCCCCGGTCCACTCGGGCGTTTCCAGCGTGGCTTCGAAGCGCGCTTCGAAAAGGTGCGCAGCGCCTACCGTGGGTTGCTGGAACTCGCGCTGACCCATCGGCGGCGGTTCGTCAGCGGCTTCCTCGGCTTTGTCGCTCTCTCCTTCGCGCTGGTGCCGTTCCTCGGTCGCAATTTCTTCCCTTCGGTCGATTCCGGACAAATCCTGATGCATGTGCGCGCACCGGTCGGCGTACGCGTTGAAAAGACCGCGCAGATCTTTGCGGATGTCGAAGGCGCAATCCGCCAGATCGTTCCGCCGGCGGAACTCGGCACGGTGGTCGACAACATGGGTCTGCCTGTTAGCGGTATCAATACCGCGTACAACAACACCGGTACGGTCGGATCGCAGGACGGTGACATTCAGATCGCGCTGAACGAAGGCCATCGTCCAACGGACGAGTATGTTCGCATCATGCGCGAGAGATTGCCGCGCGAATTCCCCGGCGTCACGTTTTCGTTCCCGCCGGCGGACATCATCAGTCAGATCCTGAACTTCGGCTCGCCGGCACCGATCGACCTGCAGATTCGCGGCAATAACCTGAACGCCAACTACGCGTATGTGGACCGTCTGCTGCGCCAGGTTCGCGATGTGCCGGGTGTGGTCGATGCGCGGATCGCGCAGTCGCACGGCAATCCCACTTTCAACGTCGATGTCGATCGCACACGCGCGCAATTGCTCGGCATCACCGAGCGCGACGTGACGAACAGCATGGTGGTGAACCTCGCGGGTTCCAGCCAGGTCGCGCCCACGTTCTGGCTGAACAACGCGAACGGCGTGTCTTATCCGATCGTGATGCAAACGCCGCAATACAGCCTCGATTCGCTCGCCGCCTTGCAAAATCTGCCAATCACGGCGAGCGGCGGAGGCACCGCCCAGATCCTCGGTGGTCTGGCGACAGTCGAACGCACCAGCAGCAATGAGGTTGTCAGCCAGTACAACATCCAGCCCATGGTCGAGATCTTCGCGACCACCCAGGGCCGCGACCTCGGCGCGGTGGCATCCGATATCCAGCGCATCGTGCACGACAACGCCAGCACCTTGCCCAAGGGCTCGAGCGTCGCATTGCTGGGCCAGGTGCAGACGATGAACAGCGCCTTCGCCGGCATGTTGTTCGGCCTGCTCGGTGCGGTGGTGCTGATCTATCTGCTGATCGTGGTCAATTTCCAGTCGTGGGCCGACCCGTTCGTGATCGTGACCGCGTTGCCTGCCGCGCTGGCCGGTATCGTCTGGATGCTGTTCGCGACCCATACGACGCTCTCCGTACCCGCATTGACCGGCGCGATCATGTGCATGGGGGTGGCGACGGCCAACTCGATTCTGGTCGTCAGTTTCTGCCGCGAACGTTTCGCCGTGCACGGCGATCCGTTCAAGGCCGCCCTCGAAGCGGGCTTTACGCGTTTTCGTCCTGTGCTCATGACCGCGCTCTCCATGATCATCGGCATGCTGCCGATGGCGCTCGCCCTCGGCGAAGGCGGTGAGCAAAACGCACCGCTTGGCCGCGCCGTGATCGGTGGCCTGCTGTTTGCCACTACCGCTTCGCTGTTTCTCGTCCCCGTCATTTTCTGTATCGTGCACGCGCGCCCCGGGCGCGCGGCTACCCCGGCATCCGTCTCGGGAGGTCCTGCTCATGTCGTCTGAATCCACTTTTCCCGCCAATACCCCTTCGCGCCGGCCGCTTCTGGTAGCCGGCGTGGTCGGCCTGCTGGTCGTCCTGGGCATCGTCATCGCCGGCCTCACGCTGCGAGCCGCCGATGCCCGCAAACTTAAAACCTGGACCGACGCCCAGGCCGTGCCGACCGTCAGCGTGATCCAACCCTTGCGCGACGCCAACGGTCCCTCGCTGCAACTGCCCGGCCGCCTCGAAGCGTTTACGCGCGCGCCGATTTTCGCGCAGGTCAGCGGCTATCTGAAATCGTGGAATGTCGATATTGGCGCGCCCGTCAAAGCGGGCCAGGTGCTTGCCGAAATCGAAACGCCGGAACTCGACCAGCAGCTCTTGCAGGCGCGCGCGGACCTGCAGAGCGCGCAGGCCAATGCGTTAGTCGCGGGCACGACGGCGAAGCGCTGGGAAGCGCTCAGCGGCACGGATTCCGTCGCCCAGCAGGATGTCGACCAACGCACCGCTGATTACACCGCCAAAGAGGCGATCGTCGCGGCCGCGAAGGCCAATGTCGATCGCCTCGTCGCGACCAAGGCGTTCGCGCGCATCGTCGCGCCATTCGACGGCGTGGTGACCGCGCGCGATACCGACGTCGGCGCATTGGTCAACGCCGGCAGCGGCGGCGTAGGACAGGAGCTGTTCGCGGTCTCCGACGTCAAGCAGTTACGCGTCTACGTCCAGGTGCCGCAGAATTACGCGCCGGCGATACACGACGGCACGACCGCCAACCTGACCGTCCCTGAGTATCCCGACCAGCAGTTCACCGCGCGCGTGGTGGCAGCGGCGGACTCGGTCAATTCGAGTTCGGGAACGACACTGGTTCAACTGCTCGTTGATAACGCTAACGGCAAGCTGCTGCCGGGCGGGTTTGCAAGCCTGAAATTCTCGCTGCCCGCTTCCGCCAATTCGGTCCGTGTGCCGGCCAGCGCGCTCGTCTTCGATAGCCGCGGCGTCGTGGTCGCCACGCTTGGCGCGAACGGTCACGTGCTGTTCAAGCGGGTGAAGATCAACCGCGACCTGGGCGACTCGGTGGAGATTGGCTCAGGCCTCGCCGCAACCGACCGCGTGATAGATACACCGCCCGACGGACTTGCCGACGGCGACAGCGTGCAGGTTGCGACAACGGCCAACAAGAAGGCAGTGGCACATGGTTAAGTATGGACTTCCGGCGCTTCTCGCGAGCGTCGCCGCACTCTGCGCCTGCTCGCTCGCGCCGCAATATCAGGTCCCGCCGACGCCGGTCGCGGCGCAATACAAGACCGTCGGCCCGTGGACCGCGGCACAGCCCGCCGACCGGATAGACCGCAACGGCTGGTGGAAGATGTATGGCGACGCACAGCTCGACGATCTCGAAACACGTCTGCTGGCCAACAACACCGACTTGCGCGCGGCGTACGCACACTATGAGCAAGCGCAGGCTTTCGTGGCGCAGGTCGAATCGGGACTGTATCCGTCGGTCAGTGTGAGCGCCGTGCCGCAGCGCAATCGCCAGTCCGACAACCGGCCGTTGCGCGTGGGCGGCCCGAACGAATACAACTCCGTCACGCTCGGCGGCGAAATCAACTATGACCTCGACCTCTGGGGCCGCGTGCGCGACTCCGTGGTGGCCGGCAAGGACGAAGCGCAGGCGACCCAGGCCGATCTGGCCTCGGTCAGGCTGAGCCTGCAGGTCGAACTGGCGGACAGTTGCCTGCGCTTACGCGGTCTCGACCAGCAAACCGAGTTGTTGAACGAGACTGTCGTGGCGTACACGAAGGCCTTGCAACTCACGGAGACGTTGCACAACAGTGGGATCGTGTCGGGCCTCGACGTTTCCCGAGCGCAAACGCAACTTTCGTCGGCGAAGTCGCAGTTGTCGCAGAATCTGGCGCAACGCGCCCTGATCGAACACGCGATCGCGGTTCTGGTCGGCGCCTCGGCGTCCGAATTCAGCCTGCCGCCCCAGACCGCCGCTATCGCGTTGCCGGCGATTCCGACCGGCCTGCCCTCGACGCTGCTGCAACGGCGGCCCGATGTCGCTGCGGCGGAACGCCGGGTGGCCGAAGCCAACGCGAAAATTGGCGTCGCGCGGGCGGCCTACTTCCCGGACATCACGTTGAGCTTGCAGGGTGGCGTGCAGAGCGCGGCCTACGCCGGCCTGGTCAGCGCGCCCAATCTGTTCTGGGCGGTCGGCCCGCAACTCGTGCAGTACGTGTTCGACGGCGGGTACCGTCGTGCGCAACTCGATGCCGCCAAAGCGGCAACCGAAGAAGCGGGAGAACTGTATCGCGGTGTGGTGCTGTCCGCATTCCAGCAGGTTGAAGATAACCTTGCCCTGCTGTCGTATCTCGGCACTGCGCTGGCTGAGCAACGGGATGCAGCAAACGCCGCCCAGTACTCGGTCGACCTCGCGTTACGTCAATATCGCCAGGGTGTGGTGGGTTACCTCGATGTCGTGCAGGCGCAGACGGTCGCACTCGAAGCGCAACGCAGCGTGCTCGATATCCAGACACGCCAGTTGAGTGCGAATGTGCAACTCCTGCATGCGCTTGGCGGTGGATGGTCGAGCGATGAACTTGCTCAAGCTGCTGCAGCGCCGGCGCTCGTCGCGACAGCAACGGAACACAGCGCGAATTGAGCGCCGCTGCGCGGTGCGGGAACGGCATGCTCCGTATTTTGAGTACTTCGGAGCACGTTCCCTATCCGGACTATTGCAACCTGCTGGCGGTCGCGGCAACGTTGAGCCTGGTAACGTCGCGGCGATCAGGTGTCTGCGCCTCTTCCGAAATTGGCAAACTAACGCTGCTTTTGATCAACCTGGCAAACCGCGCCTTGGCCTCAACCATGTGTCGGGTCGCGGCCGCCGTCAGTTGCTGATCGTGAATGGCGAGGATCTCTTCGAGCATGCCTGCGACCTCCGCGCTGATTTGCCACACGCCGTCACACTGTGCCCTGCCGGCGGCTTGATCCAGTGCAGCCTCCGCACGCCGGTACAGATCGACAGATGCATTACCGAATCCGGCCTCTTGTAAGTAGTACGTCAGATAGACAACTCTGTTCAGCTCACTGATCAGATGAGCGTTTCCTTGCCCTTTGCGGCAGACCGCAAGCGCGAGATGATTTGCGAGTGAGATATCAGAGGCAGCGCGCCTCGTCATTGGGAGCTGCATCTCCTTGCTCAGGTGACGCCGAACAAAAGAAGCGCGGCCCGTGGGCCGGCGAGTGCTATGTGACATTGAAAGTGTATCGAATAGAGAGTTGCGAAACGGCCCTACTGGCGCGCGAATCATGGACATTCACGGTTGGGTCGCGTCAATTCTATAGCGATATCGCCGAGGCTGCATTTACGATAAATTTGCAACCGCGCTGCCCCGCTTAGCCAAATTTGAACTCCGAGGCCACTTGCAGAAAGGCCTGGATCAGCCGGATACGCACTGAGGAGCGCCCCCATATCAATCCGACCACGCGCTTCTGAAAAGGATGCGGCAGCGGCCATTTGGCAAGCGATAAATCGGCGAGTGGTTTCGTCGTCCAGTCGGGCACGAGCGAAACACCGAGACCGCGGTCGACCAGCGCGGCGATCGCGCCGAGCCCGTCGAGCTCGCAGCGTTGATGCGGCGTAATGCCGTGCTGCCGAAGGTAACTCTCGGCGAGCTGCCCGCCGACAACATTGCGGTCGTAACGGAGAAACGGTTCCGTCTGCAATGTGACGTGCGGATCGGTCACCTTCATGGCGGCAGGCGTCAGCAGCACGAGCGGTTCTTCCCTGAACGTGTGCCAGTCGCAACTTTTCGGCAGATTGAAAGGAGGCCGTGCGACGACCGCGGCATCGAGATCACCGCTCACCACTTTCCGATACAGGTCGAGCGAGGTGCCGGGCTCGAGATAGAAATCGATTCCTGGGTGCCGCGCCAGCAATTCGGCCAGCATGACGGGGATCAGACTCGTCATCATCGTACCCATGCCGCCGAGGCGCAGTTGCCCACCCAGCGTGGATGGATTCTCCAAATCCGACTTCAGGTCGCGAATGTCATGCAGTACCTGGCGAGCGCGTTCGAGGATACGTTCGCCGGCCTCCGTCGTACCGACCGTGCGTCCGCAGCGACGCACGAGTTGACCGCCCAGCTCCGTTTCGAGCATCTTCAGGCGCTGTGCCACCGCGGCCGGCGTCAGATCGAGCCGGCGGGCGGCTTCCGCGATCGAGCCGAACTCGACCACGTAGACAAAGCTCTGAAGATAACGGGAGTCCATCGAAAGAAATTTTATGTTTTGAAGAAAGGAAAGACTACTTCTTCTGAGGAGCGATGACTAGCATACTCGTCGCAAATATCCCCTTGGTGCGTCCGTGACTGGTCGAATCTGGCTGCGACGTCGATCATCGGGCTGTTCTGCGAGTGCAATCAGTTGGCATGGCTGACGGACCATTAAAGACTCGACCGGGAGCTTGGCGATTCATAACAGGAAGGAGACGATGACGGTGCCAGCCAGCCTATCCGGCGCGACCGAAACGCTTGTCAAAAGCGTTGCGCTATTCAACCTGGGCACACTGATCAACGACCAGTCGTCGTTGACGTTGCGGCGCGGAATGGGCACGCGGGTCGAGGTTCCCGTAACCGGCGCGCTGATCGAGATGACGGACGGTGAACATATTCTGTTCGATACCGGTCTTCTGCCGCATAACTGCGAACGCAACGATGGCGCCGATCCCTGCCTGTCGATGAAGCGCTTTTCCGACATGATCACGCGCTATGAACGACAGGACGACATTCGCGCACGGCTGGCCGACCTCGGTCGTACACCGCAGGACGTGAAGATCGTCATCAACAGCCACTTCCACTGGGACCACTCGGGCGGCAACCTGTTATTCCCTCATGCACGATTCCTGGTACAGGGCTCGGAATACCGCTTTGCATACCAGCCAGACAGCTTTGCCGCGCGGCCTTACGAGCGCGCCTATTTCGATTGCGGCATCGACTATGAACTGCTGCACGGCGATCAGGTGGTCAAGCCCGGCGTGGCCGTACTCACAACGCCAGGCCACACGCCGGGGCATCAATCGCTGATGGTGCGTCTGCCGTCGGGCTCGCTCATGATCCTGACCGGCGACGCCGTGTTCTGCCCGGCCAATCTCGAGCCCGACTCGCCGCCCGGCAATGCGCACACCACCGAACAGGCGATTGCATCGATCGCGCGGCTGCGCCTGCTGTGTGACTTCTTCGGCGGTGAACTGGTGATCTGCCACGACCCCGACTTCTGGAAGAAGTGGCAACCGGCGCCGCATCGATACACGTGAGTCACAAGGTCTGGCCCCGGATGCTCAGGACGGCGCCAGACCGGATCCAGTTCTTGCGTTGCCTGAGCAGTATTTCGTGCAGTGCCTCGCATACTGAGACGGTCAGGACCGTCGCGATGCAAGGCCGGATCGTTTGCAATACGTAACGATACAAAGATAAACACGTGCTGTCGCGCAGGGCTGGTTGCCGCCTTGTCGCCATGCACGCGAAACATGGAGACAGACAATGAAGCAAAGATGGTTCCGCTTACTGCCCGTAATGATGATGACCCTTATCATCGCGTTCATGGACCGCACCAACATCGGTTTTGCGATTCCGTCGATGGGCAAGGAACTCGGGCTGACTGCCTCGATTCTCGGATTCGCTTCGGGCGTGCTGTTTCTCGGCTATGGCGCTTCGCAGGTTCTGGGCGGCTGGATCGCCGACAAGGGCCACGGCAAGACGCTGATCGCCGTGCTGATGGTGCTGTGGGGAGCGATCGAAATGGCGCAGGGTTATGTGCACAATGCGCAGGAGCTCGTCGCGGTTCGCTTCGCGATCGGCGTGTTCGAAGGCGGCATATTCCCGACTTTCCTGCTGTTCGTCAGGAACTGGTTTGCGCCGTCCGAGCGCGCTCGCGCAAATGGCATCTGGCAACTTTGCTACCCCTTCGCCGCGATGGCGAGCGGTCCGATCGCCGGCTACATCCTGAAGCTCGGCGACTGGCGCACGTTGTTCATCGTCGAGGGCGTATTCCCGCTCGTATGGGTATTTGTATGGCTGTGGGGCGTGGCCGATTCGCCGCGCAACGCAAAGTGGTTGAAAGCCGCCGATCGCGCGCAGCTGCTCGAACGCCTCGACTCGGAAAACAAGCGGCACGCGTCGCAAGCGCCAGCGCCCACACTGGTGTCCTTCAGTTCGCAATTGCGGCGTCCAGCGGTGTGGCTCTTCGCCACGGCGATCCTGCTTTGGAACACGGGCTTCCTCGGCTTTGTGATCTGGCTGCCCAGCGTCATTCATCAACAGCCTGGGCTTTCGCCGACGGACATCGGCTGGCTCTCATCGATTCCCTACGCGTTCGCGATCGTCCTCATGCCGATCCTGACTTACTGGTCCGACCGCAAACTGGACCGGCGGCTCTTTTCCGCGATCCCGCTGGCCATTTCCGGCCTCGCCCTCCTGATTGGCGGCGAGACCTTCGAGTCCAGCCCGTTCGTCGCCAACATGGCGCTGCTCGTGATCGCCGGCGCGACACTGTACGGATCGCAGCCAGTACTCTGGTCGATCGCCACTGATCTCGTGCCGCCTGAAGTGACGGCCCGCATAAGCGGCATGATCAACGGCATCGGCATGATCGGGGCCTTCGGAGGGCCTTACTTCGTCGGCTTCGCGCGCTCGCTCACCAACTCGTTTTCCGCCGGACTGCTGGTCATGGGCCTCTGTCTGATCGGCACGAGCGCGTTCGTCATGTTGATCAAGGAAACCGCCAGACCACGACATCAGCCTGACACAGCGGCTGAGCCGAATATGGGCCGTAGCTGAGCCGGAGATAGCACCTCGGGTCCGCTAATACTCGACGTTTCCGCTCGCGCGCCGTTCGACACGTGAAATGCCGCTCATGGCGAGCGGCATCGTGCCCATTGCGCTTAGCCGCCGTGAAGCGCGTTGCTCAAGCCGGCATCGGACAGCGCGCAAAGCGCCACCGCCGACCAGTCATGTTCAGCACCGAGCCCTTGCGAGCGCAACGTGAGGAACCGGTCGTGGACGAGACTTGCCAGCGGCAGCGGCACGCCAAGCGCCTCAGCGGCCGCCAGCATCAGGCGGTTGTCCTTCTGGCCGAGCGGCAACGAGAAGCCCGGCGGCTGGAATTGCTGCGCCGCGATCAGCGGACCGTAGATCTTGTATGGCGCCGCATTGAAGTTTGCGTTCGTCAACAGTTCCACCAGACGCATCGGATCGATGCCGGCCTTGCCCGCAACGGCACACGCTTCGCCCAGCGTTTCGATGATCACGGATAGCATGAAATTGCCGATCAGCTTCACCAGATTGGCCTGCGAAGGATCCTCGCCGACAATGCCGACCGACTGTCCAAGCGTTTCGAGAAGCGGCACGGCAACCTTCAGATGCTCGTCCGCGCCGGCTGCCATGATGAACAGCTTGCGCGCCGCCGCGGCATCGGGCCGGCCGAATACCGGCGCGGACACGAAGGCAAGACCCGCTTCACGGTACTTCGCTGTGTGATCCTGCGCGGTGGCGACGCTAATCGTGCTCATCGAGATGTGCAGCGCACCCGGCTTCAGCGTGGTGGCGATGCCCGCCTCGCCGAACGTGACGGCTGCATGCGCGGCATCGTCGGCCACCATCGTGAACACCACGTCGGCCCCGAGCGCCGCCTGCGCGGGACTCGACGCGACGCTCGCGCCTGCTGCGCGCAGCGGTTCCGCGCGGGCCGGACTCCGGTTGAAAACCTGCACATCATGCCCGGCGTCGATCAGGTTCTTCGCAATCGCGGCGCCCATCGAGCCAAGTCCTACAAATCCAATTTTCATCATGCCATTCCAAATGATCAGCCGCGCGAATGCGGGCCTGTTCAGACTGCAAATTGATAGACCTGACGGCTTACGTCGAGCGTCACGTCGCCGTGTTCGCCCAATGCCGTCATTCCGTGCTCTTCGAGCTTCGCCATCAGCGTGCCGATGGACTGGCCGCCAATCTTGTAGTCGCGCAAGCGGGTTCCCACCGACATGCGTTCGAAGAACACGCGGGTCGCCGTGATCGCCGCGCTGATACGTTCGTCCTCGCTGCCCTCGGTGATGTTCCACACGCGTTCGGCGTACTGCAGCAACTTCCCGCGCTTCGATTCGCGGCGCACGCTCAGCATGGCCGGCAGCACGATGGCGAGCGTCTGTGCGTGATCGAGTCCGTGCAGCGCCGTGATCTCGTGGCCGAGCATGTGAGTCGCCCAGTCCTGCGGCACGCCGGCGCCGATCAGGCCGTTCAGCGCCAGCGTCGCCGTCCACATCAGGTTGGCCCGCACCGCATAGTTGTGCGGCTCGGCAAGCGCTTGCGGGCCGACTTCAGTCAGCGTGATCAGCAAGCCTTCGGCGAAACGGTCCTGTACCCTGGCATCGACCGGATAGGTCAGATACTGTTCGACGATATGAACGAACGCGTCGACGACACCATTGGCAATCTGCCGCTGCGGCAACGAATACGTCGTGGTCGGATCCAGCACCGAGAAGACCGGATAGGTCGCCTCGCTGCGGAACGGCAGCTTGTCGCCTTTCGCGCGATGGCTGATCACGCCGCCGTTGTTCATTTCCGAACCGGTGGCAGGCAAGGTCAGCACACTGCCGAACGGCATCGCGTCGCGTACCTCGGTCTGCTTCGCGAGAATGTCCCACGGCTCGCCGTCGAACTTCACCGCGGCGGCGATGAACTTGGTGCCGTCGATCACCGAGCCGCCGCCCACTGCCAGCAGAAAATCGATGTTCTTCTCACGGGCGAGCGCAACCGCTTCCATCAGCGTTTCGTAAGTGGGATTCGGCTCGATGCCGCTGAACACGTGCCACGCGCGTTCGCCGAGCGCCGCCTGCACTTGCGCGAGCACGCCGTTGCTCTTGATGCTGCCGCCCCCGCACGTAATCAGTACCCGCGCGTTGGCCGGGACGTATGCATCGAGTGCGGCAATCTGACCTTCGCCGAAAATGATTCGCGTGGGGTTGTGAAACGTAAAGTTCTGCATTGAATCTCTTCCTTACATTGAAATGACCGGTCGTCTTAAAACGCAATAAACGGCTACCCGGATAAAACCCGTTGCCGTTCAGTCCAGCTACGACCGTTACTGCGGGGATTTGAAAAACAGATCGAACATTGAATGCACGCAAGCCTTCAGCGGCTCGACCGAGTCATCCAGCTTCATCCGCAACAGGCTGCCTTCCCACGCATTCCATAACAGGTCAGCCATTGCGTCCGCCGAAAGATCGCGCCGCACGGAGCCGTATTCCTGGCCGCGCCGCAGATAATCGGCACAGCCGACACGCCATTCATTCACCGTCGTGCGCGCGGCGAGCCGGCACACATCGCTCGACTGCGCGACCTCGCCCGCAAAGTTACCGACCAGACAACCGTAGCGGTCGTCACAGTCTTCGTAGTCAGCAACGATGCGCGCGTAGATGCCGCGCAGCGCGAGCAGCGGATCAGCTGACGCGGCTTCGAGCGAATACTGCTGCCATTCAGCGGCCTGCTCCTGCGCGTAGTGGTGCAGGATCGCCGCGCCGAATGCCTCCTTGCTCTCGAAGTAGTTGTAGAACGAACCCTTCGGCACGCCAGCACGCTCGACGATGTCTTTTACGCCGGTGCCGTGATAACCCGTTTCGGCAAACAGCCCGACACCTGCTTCGAGTAGCTTTTCGCGAAAGTCTTCAGTGCGTCGTGTTTGCATAACCATTACAACTGCAGTCCTGAAGCCAAGGTGTCGCTCCACCTGAGCGGGCGGCACTGCGCACGTACATCGATTTCAAGCCGTGTCACGCGCGGCGCGTCGCGAGTTCGGCACCTTGACGCAGTGCTTCCAGCAGACTGCGTTCGTCAGCGATGCCTTTGCCCGCGATATCGAACGCCGTACCGTGATCGACTGAGGTACGGATCACATCGAGGCCGACTGTCACGTTGACGCCAGCTTCGAGGCCGAGCACCTTGACCGGACCATGGCCCTGATCGTGGTACATCGCCACCACCAGATCGAAGTCGCCGCGTCCCGCGCGGAAGAACAACGTGTCGGCAGGGAGCGGGCCTTCGATGTCCCAGCCGCGTTCGCGCAAGACGCGCACGGCCGGCACGATCTTTTCTTCTTCCTCGCCATAACCGAACAGACCGTTCTCGCCGGCATGCGGGTTGATGCCACACACGGCAATGCGCGGATTGGTAATGCCCGCCTTCACCAGCGTCGCATGGCCTCGTTCGAGCGTGCGCTGCACGAGGCCCGGTTCGATCTTGCGGATCGCATCGATAATGCCGATGTGGGTCGTCACATGGATCACACGCAGTTTCGGTGCGACCAGCATCATCGACACCTCCTCGATGCCCGTGAGGTGCGCGAGCATTTCAGTGTGGCCCGGATACTTGTGACCGCCGGCGTGCAACGCTTCCTTGTTCAGCGGCGCCGTGCAGATCGCATCGATCTCGTCGGACTTCGCGAGTTCGACGGCGCGCGCGATGTACTGATACGCGGCGTCGCCTGCGAGCGCCGACAGTGCGCCGAAAGGCAAGTCGGCGGGAATCAGCGCGAGGTCGATGCAGTCGATGGTGCCCTGCTCATATTGCGCATCCGCCGGCTTCGCGATGCGGCGCACTTTCGTGCTGCCGCCGACAATCCGGTTGGCCTGCTCGAGGCGTGCCGCATCGCCGATGACGAGCGGGCGGCACTGCCGGTAGACGGCCTCGTGCGTCAAGCTCTTGACGATGATTTCCGGACCCACGCCCGCTGCGTCGCCCATCGTGATGCCGATGACTGGAAGGTAGTTGCTCATGATGTTTTGCCTGAATGACGTTGGTTCGTTTCGCGGGCCGGCGAAGATGTCGTTGTGCCGCTCGGGTGAGCCGCTCCGGACTCGCTATGGGCGAACTCCGGTGTGCCGCGCAGATGAAGGTAGGCGCCATACAGCGCGTGCTCGCTGCCGAAGGCGCCGGCTTTGGTGACGACGGTGAGGCGCGGGTTGCAGTGCGGGCGGCCCACCGCCACGCCCGGCTCGATTTCCGAAAGCAATTGCAGGCTGTCGATGCCCGCTCTACCGAGCATCGCGCGCGCGGTTTCGCCGCCGGTCGCGATCAGGCCGCTCAGATGCGTGAAAAACGGTGCAACGAGCGAAGCGAGGGCCGCCGACAATTGGGCGCCTTCGGCGGGATCGAACAGATCGTCGCGCCCCATTCGCACCAGCAAATCGGTGTGTGCGCCCAGATGCGCGCCGACCCGCGCTTGCCAGGCCGCCCACTCGAGATGAAGCTCGCCAGCACGCAGCACGTCCGGCGGCACGATCAGCTCGCCCACGCCCGCGCGCTCGCGCAGCATCGTGCATTGCTGTTCCGAGACGGCCGACAGGCTGCCCACCAGAATCAGGATTGCGCTTGTCGGCTGCTCCGGCTTCGACGGCGCGTCTTGCGCGGCTTCCGTGCCGATCTGGAACAGGTCGCTCAATGACGCGAGTTCGCGAGCAAGACCGCCTGAGCCGACCCAGAACAGGGCTTCGTCCATCGACGCCGTCGCCTGCGCGAGCGCCCTCAAATCCGCATCCGTTTCCGCATCGACGATGAGCGCCTGTGCGCCGCTGCTCGCCACCGCGGCAATGGCAGCGCGCAACGCTGCGGCGTCGCCGCGCAGCGCGTCGACACCCAACGCCGCGGTGCGCAAGCCGACCGCCTCGACCATGGCGTTGAGGTCGGCGCAATGCGCGGCGTGTTCGAGTTGCCACGTTTCCGTGTTTTCGAGCGGCACGCCGCGCACGAATACGCGACCCTCGCGCACGGTGCGCCCAGTGGCGGGAAAGGCCGTGGCAACGATGGCGAGGCCCGCGAGCGGCTGCAACGCGGCCACTTCCGCGGCCCAGTTACCGCGCAAGGTCGAATCGATTTTCTTGTACAGACGCCGCCCCGGCGCGCGTTGCGCCAGCCACGCGGCGCAGGTGCAGTGCGCGGCTTCGGCGGGCGGCATGCGGCGCGTGTCCGTATCCACCGCGATCACCTCCGCGGCGCCCATCGCGCGCGACGCGTTCAGCGTGACCGCCGTGCTGCGCCCCGCTCCCGCGAACGCAATCGCGCAGTCGGCGGCGCCGGACAGGTCGTCGGCGATGATCAGAATGCTCGTGCTGCTCACCGGCTCGCCTCCAATGCGGCAGCGCGGCTGGCCTCGGCACGCTTGCCGATCCGCTTTGCGACCGCCGCAGTAAGGATCGGCGACACGATCGCCGTCACGACGACGCACGAGGCAACCAGCAAGGTCGCGCTCTTCGCGGCCTCGGCATAGACCGGGTTGGCCGCTGCGATCAGCGCCGGCACGGCCGCTCCGTTGCCCGCCGTGTTGGCTGCCGCCACGCCCGCGACACCCGTGCCGCCGGTCAGCCGATCGGTCAAATACAGGGGAATGCCCGTCACGATCACCACCGCGATGCCGAGGCCGATGCCGAGCAAGCCGGCTTGCCAGACTTTGTGCAGGTCGAGGCTCGCGCCCAGCGCCAAGGCGAAGAACGGAATCATCACCGGCACAGCGCGGCCGAGAAAGTTGCGCATCTCACGGTCCAGATTGCCGAGCAGCATGCCGGCCGCGAGCGGGAGAATGCTGCCGACCAGCGTCTGCCACGGAAACGCCGACAGCCCGGCCACGCCGAGCGTGACCATCGTCAGGAACGGGCCGGATTCGAGCGACATGATCGTGTAAGCGCCGACGTCTTCAGACTTGCCATATTGACCCATCAACGCCATGTACAGGCCGCCATTCGTGTCGTTCATCGCGGCGACCACCGCCAGCGTCGACATGCCCGCGAACAGTCCGGACGAAACCGGCTGCTCACCCAGAAAGTGGCCCAGCACGACACCCACCACAATCGCCGATCCCACCTTAGCCGCGAACAAGGCCCCGCCCTTCTTGAGCAGATAAGGCGTCGCCTTTATATCGATCGACGAACCCATGCACACATAGAACACGGCGAGGATCGGCAACGCGCCGGTAAACAGCGCATTTGTGAACGAGCCGAAGAACTTCGGCGTGTCCGGCAAGAAGGTGGCGATCATTGCACCGAACAGTAGCGGGACGATCATCATGCCGCCCGGAACGCGTTCGATCGCGCGCTTGATAGGAAGTTGGGCCATCATTGTCTCCAGTTTGAAAGTGACCGATGCAATCATATTGATTGATTGATTCGATCATTCGGAGTGTACGTGACGAAACGGCGATGCGCAATCCAGTCGTCAATAGGTCGTCGTTGGAGGTAGATTTGCGGCAACGCGTCATTCCACGCGGGAAACTGGCTGAGATTGATCGAAACGATCACAATGGGCGCCGCGCGCGCATGGCGCGACGACGCCGCGGGCGTTGCTCCAGAAGGCGGTTTGATTACACTTACGCCCGTTGGCGCTTTTCCTGTCCATTGCGCGCACCATTCGGACGACCCGCTACCCTCTATCACCATGAAAGTTACGAACCGCCGCGAGGCAATGCTGAAGGCCGTCCTGTCCGGCATGAACGACGTAGGCGCCCTGTGCGAGCATTTCGGCATGTCTGAAGCAACCGTGCGTCGCGACCTGCGCGCGCTCGCCGACGAACGGCTGATCGTGCGCACGTACGGGGGCGCGGCCGCTTCGGTCGGGATTCACGAACCCGAGGAGTCGCTCGATCTGCGGCGCGAAAGCTTCCGCGAGCAAAAGGATGCGATCGCGCAGGTGGCGGTGAGCCACGTGCAGGACGGCGACACCATCTTTCTCGACGGCGGCACCACCACCGCTGCAATGGCCCGGCTGCTGGCCGGCCGCCGCGACATTCGCGTGGTCACCAACAACCTGCTGGCAATTGGCCTGCTCGCCTCGAGCGACGTGCCGGTCACGCTGATCGGCGGCGACCTGCGACCCTCGAGCATGAGCACGCTCGGGCCGCTTGCGCAGATCGCGTTGAACCGTCTCTCCGTGGATAAGGCCTTTCTTGGCGCGGACGGTGTAGTCGCCGGCCGTGGGCTCTGCGAGGCGACCGCCGAGCAGGCCTATCTGAAGGAATGCATCATCAGGCAGGCGGCCAACGTCTTCGTGCTGGTGACGTCGCACAAACTGGATCGCGCGAGCCAGCAGCACTGGACACCACTCGAGCGCGACTGGACCCTGGTGACCGATGCTGAACCGGGCACCCCGGAACTGGCAACGTTCCTGCTGCATAGCGAAGTGACGATCGAAACCGCCTCGCAGCAGGCTCGCCAGCCTCTGCTTCACGGGAAGTCATAGGGCCTCGCGCGGAAGAGTGCATTGATCTGCCAGCTTCATTGCCGCTCCTCAGCGCTCGTAAAGTTTGAACAGCGCCTGGGTGCCGTTGCGCGTGAAGCCTTGCTCAGCGAGTTTCTGATAAAGGCTGCGCACCAGATCCAGACCCGGCAACTCACGTCCCATGTGAGTGGCTTCCTCATGCGCAATCCGCATGTCCTTGATGAAATGCTCGATAAAGAAGCCGGGCGCGAAATCGCCTTTGGCGATGCGCGGCCCCAGGTTATTCAACTGAAAGCCACCAGCCGCGCCGCCGCCGATCGCGCTCAATACGGTCTGCGAATCCAGTCCGGCGCTATGCGCATAGGCCAGTCCTTCGCACACGCCCAGCATCGTCGACGCGATCACGATCTGATTGCACAGCTTGGTGTGCTGACCCGCGCCCGGTCCGCCTTGCAGCACGATGTTCGTGCCGAGGCAGCGCAGCATCGGCTCGACGCGTGCGAGCGCGTCGGCCGCGCCGCCCACCATGATAGACAGCCGTCCCTCGCGCGCGCCGACATCGCCGCCCGAAACCGGCGCGTCCAGCATGTGCACGCCGCGAGTTGCAGCGTGCGCGGCCAGTTCCTCGGCCAGTTGCGGGCTCGAAGTCGTCATATCGATCAGCACGGCATCGCGTCGCGCGTTCACGATCAGACCGTCGTCGCCGAGGTACAGCGCGCGGACGTCGTCCGGCATGCCGACGATCGTGATGACCACGTCGGATGCTTCAGCGAGCGCCTTCGGGGTGGCATGCCAGGATGCACCCGCCGCGATGAGCGGCTCAGCCTTCGCACGGGTACGGTTATAGACGTGCAGCGGATAGCCGGCCGCGGCAAGCCGCGCCGCCATCGACGCGCCCATGATGCCGAGGCCGATAAAGCCGACAGCGGGTTTGCTTGCAGATTGATTCATGACTGTTTGATCCGGACAGAGTTTGTCGCGCAGCAGGTCGTCGCAACGACGTCGGAGTCAAAGGATGACGCTCCAGCAGCGCGCGGAATGGCGCTACACATTAGCGCAAAATGGATCGCTCCGCTGGCCACCTCCAGTTCGATCTCGTATCCGTGCGTCGAGTTCGAGTGGGTCATTTGCGGCGGATCGTAGGTCAGGTGAAACTCGAGGCCGGATGTGAAGCCGTGCGGCAGCGAAGCAGGACGTTATGGGCGCGACCGGATCCAGCTCGCGCCGTTCATGACCGGACCGGCGATAACCATCGGCGCACGCCTCACGCACGTGTGCTGGCTTTGATCAGCTCGCTGGCCAGAATCACCGCATCGCTGTTAAGTGGTATGAACCGTCCGCGGATTCGGGGACGGTATATCGGATCGCCCTTGCTGACAGGCTCGCCCGACAGGGCGCAACGCCCCGCGGCGGGAGCGAGACATGGTGCCCAGATTTGCTCCTCGTAGTTGCAAAGCGTCGCGTCATGCCAGCGCAAAGCGAAGAGCGCATTCGACAATTCCTCCACGACCGTCACGGTGTAGGTGCGCACGTCACCACCGTTCGACTTACGCGAATTGCGCGGCTCGCCGCCCAAGTGGGAGCGACCGGACAGGTCCGGAGGATTCCGCATCGGGTCTGGCGAAGAAAAAAGCGGGTCGATGATTGCGAGCGTCGTCGTCCACGCATCCTGAACGTCGGGCGCTGAAGCAAGTCGGTCCGGCTGATGCGATGACAAGTGATGGGACGAGGACAGCGCAGGGAAAGCAGGCGCATGGCAAGATTCACTTTCTGATGGGATGTCAGAATCCGTACTAGGTTGAGCATTCACGATCGTTTGCTATCCTTAGCAAAGAGTGAAGCGGCGGTCGAACAACTCCCGGCTTGCGGCTACTGGATGCATATGGCGGAGAAGTCCACGGTACGGCGATAAATCGTCCTGCCAAGCCACGGCACGAACGTGTACTCGCCGTATGAGTTGCTTCCGATATGAATCCAGCTATGTAGAACTTGTGACACGGTGATTCCTTGACGACGTTAAGAAGTGAACCGGTCTGGCGGCCATCCGAAAGTGCCATGGGGTCGTCGGGCCGAACCGCGAGCGTTGCGCTGCAGTAACCGCGAGCGTGCCGCGATGAGATAAGAGTAGGTTTAGCCGGAGCGCGAGTCTACTCTACGGTGGGATATGCCGATGCCGCATTAGCGTAACCGGCTTATACGGACGTATAGGCGCGGCTAGGAGATTTCACTGAGCTTGCCCCGCAGGCGAATTTCTTGTTGAGCGGCAAACGCAAGCAACCAGAGCGACCGTCTGGAAACGAACGCCGGCACAGTCTTGATGCCGCTCAGCGCGAGGGGCCGAACGTTTGCCCACCATTGCGGGATAGCGCGGCCTCGTGGGCCACGTCGCGTCCGGAAGATCCACGCTCAACCACGACGGCCGTCCGGGAGACAGGGCTTGATACCAAGCGATTCGGCCTTGCGGACAAGGTCCGGCATCGAGCGCGCGTTCATTTTTCGCATGACCTGTCCACGATGGACCTTGACTGTGATCTCGCTCAAGTTCATCTCAGAGGCAATCTGCTTGTTCAGCAGGCCGGACAAGACAAAGCCCATCACCTCTTTCTCGCGCGGCGAAAGAGACTCGTACGCAGCGCGCAGACCGGCCAATGCGGCTTCTGCCGCGAGGCGCTCGCTGTCTCGCGCCAACGCCTGAGCAACGGCGTCGAGCATGTCCTGGTCTTTGAATGGCTTCACAAAGAAATCGAGCGCGCCAGCCTTCATCGCCTTCACCCCCATCTCGATGTCTCCATGACCGGTCATGAACACGACGGGAATGCGTATGCCGCTATTGACGATTTCCTGGTGAAAAGCCATGCCGCTTTTCCCGCGCAGTCGCACGTCCAGGATGAGGCAGCTCGGTCCCGCGGAGTGAGGAAACCGCAGAAACTCGTCCGGGGACTCGAAAGTCTCGACGCGCAAGCCTACGGAGCGCATAAGCAAGTCAAGGGCCCGACGGATTCCTTCGTCGTCGTCGACGACGTAGATAACGGAACCGTCAGTTGCTTCGGATTTATCCGTTGTCTGGCGGGTCGGTCTGGTAGTCATCTGGATACCTCGCGAAGCTGGAATGCGGTCGCACCCGCTGGCATGCAGCCATTTTCACCTGCCAATGCTCCTGCACCTCATTGGCAACCGAGTAAACTGATTGTAAATCGTTGCAGTGAACGCGTGATCACTTTGGATGAGGCCAACGTTCGTGCAGGCTTGCACCTCTTCAACAGCGCAATGCAAGACGCAAGTGTCGGGGCTAGCTCGCCGGCAGACAAGGGGGAGCAATGATCATCGCGAATTGTCAGACCATTGATCGGGTCTACATGACCGCGGGCTCAGCCCTCTATCGTGCCCGCCGCCTGACGGATGGGAAGCCGGTGCTGCTGAAGCTCCTTCCCGAAGACGCCGGCACAGTCCAATCCGCCCGTTTCAAACGCGAATACCTGCTCCTTCAAACGTTGAAAATCGCTGGCGTCGCCAGGCCGCTAACCTTGATCGATGACCGCGGGCGCCTCGTGCTGGTGCTGGAAGACTTCTCAGGCGAGTCGCTCGAGACCGAGTTGTGCCGCAGCCCGCGCCCGGACCTGCTTCGCTGCCTGACTATCGCCCATCACCTCGCCGATGCATTGGTGGGCATCGATGCCGCCCACATCATCCACCGGGATCTACGGCCGGCCAATATTCTGGTCGCGCCGGAAACCGGCCATGTTCTGCTGGTGGATTTCAGCCTCGCGACGACCCATGCACACACCGTCTCGCCAGAGGACGTTGTCGTATCCGTGGGCGAGTGGGCGTATATGTCCCCCGAGCAAACCGGCCGCATGAATCGTCCCGTGGATTACCGGACCGATTGCTATTCGATGGGCGTGTTGCTCTATCGCCTGCTGACCGGTCAGTTGCCGTTCCAGGCGAGCGATCCGCTGGAATGGACACATTGCCATATCGCCCGCATGCCACCGCCGCCGTGCGATATCGTACCCACGGTGCCGCAACCGGTGTCGGACATCGTCATGAAGCTGTTGGCCAAACTACCGGAGGATCGTTATCAAAGCATGCGTGGCGTGCAGTCCGATCTTGACCGCTGTCTGGCGCAGTGGCGCGCCGCCGGCCGGATCGAGCCGTTCCGGCTCGGCACGGACGATCTATCGGATCGCTTCCAGATTCCACACAGACTGTACGGGCGCGATCAGGAATCGAACGCGCTCCTCGGTGTATTCGAACTCATGACGGCCACCGGCCGGGCGGCGCTTGCCACTGTGTCCGGGTACTCGGGCATCGGCAAGTCCTCGCTGGTCGACGCCTTGCGCAAGCCGATTGTCACGAAGCATGGCTACTTCATTTCAGGCAAGTTCGATCAGTACCAGCGCGACATTCCCTATGCCACCCTGACGCAAGCGTTTGGCGAGTTGGTGCAGCAATTGCTGGCCGAAAGCGCGGCACGCATCGCCGGCTGGCGGCAACGACTGCAGGCCGCGGTCGGTGTCAATGGCCGGCTCATTCTCGATGTGCTGCCCAAAGTCGAGCTGATCATCGGCGCGCAGCCTCCGGTACCGGCGCTGCCGCCAACGGAGGCTCAGAACCGGTTTCGCCTGGTCTTCCGGCAATTCGTCACCGTGTTCACGAGCAAGGCACACCCGCTGGTCCTCTTCCTGGATGACCTGCAGTGGATCGACGCAGCCAGCCTGGCGCTCGTCGAACACCTGCTCACCCACCCGGACACCTGCTATCTGCTGCTGATCGGCGCCTATCGCGACAACGAAGTGAGCGCAGCGCATCCGCTTATGAAGAGCCTCGATGCGATCCATCAAAGCGGCACCGCGATGATCGACATCCAGCTCGCGCCGTTGTCCGTCGCGCATCTGAACCAGTTGGTGGCCGACACGCTGCATGCACCTCCCGCGTCGTGCGAGCCGCTCACACGCCTCATCTGCGAACGCACCGAGCGCAACCCGTTCTTCTTTATCCAGTTCCTGGATGCGCTGCACAAGGAGGGGTTGCTTCGGCGTGATGTACAGATTCACGCATGGCAATGGGACCTGGAACAGATCAAGGCGAAAGACTTTGCCGACAACGTCGTCGACCTGATGCTGGGCAAGTTACGGCAACTGCCGATCCCCGCACAGGAAGCGCTGCAGTTGGCCGCTTGCCTCGGCAACAAGTTCGACCTGCGAATTCTCGCGCTGGTCAGCGGCCAGGCCGAGGTTGAGCAACACCTCGCGCCTGCGGTGCGCGAAAATCTGATCTTGCGCACCCACGGCAGCGGTAAGTTTCTGCACGACCGGATCCAGCAAGCGGCTTATTCACTGATTCCCGAAGAACGCCGCAGTGAAGTACACCTGCGCATTGGCCGCGTGCTCCTCTCGAACATGACGGCCGACGAACTCGCCGACCATCTGTTCGATGTGGCGAACCAGTTCAATCGGGGCGCCGCGCTGATCACGGTGCAGCAAGAGCGCGAGCGCGTGGCTGAACTCAATCTCACGGCTGGCCTGCGTGCCAAGGCAGCGACGGCCTACGCATCGGCACTCGCCTACTTCACCGCCGGAGACGCACTGGTGACAGAGGATGGCACCGACCGGCACGCTGCGCTCACGTTCTCGCTCGGCTTTCAGCGTGCCGAATGCGAATTCCTGAACAGCTACCTGACGACGGCGGAACAACGGCTGTCGATGCTTTCAAACCGCGCCGCAAACCTCATCGATAAAGCCGCCGTGGCGTGCCTGCGCATGGCCCTTTATATGAACGCGGGGCAAGCCGACCGCGCCGTTGAAGTCAGCCTCGAATATCTCCGTGCCGTCGGCGTCACGTGGTCGGCGCACCCGAGGAAGGAGGAGGTGCAGCAGGAGTACGAGAAATTGTGGCAACGGATGGGCAACCGCTCGATCGAGCAGCTCCTCGAGTTGCCTTTGATGACCGATCCCGTCTGCCGTGCTACCCTCGACGTGCTAACAGCCGTCCAGCCGCCCGCGCATGCCACCGACATGAACCTGTATTGCCTCGTCGCCGGCCGTATGGCGAATCTGAGCCTCGAACATGGGAACAGCGATGGATCGGGATTCGCCTACGTCATGCTCGGCATGACCCTCGGTCCGCAATTCGGCGATTACCGCGCCGGGCTCCGGTTCGGCAAGCTCGGCGTCGATCTCGTTGAGAAGTACCGCATGGATCGCTTCAAAGCCCGCGTCTACGCGTGCTTTGGTGCCTTCATCGTTCCCTGGACGTCGCACATACGGTCGGGCCGCGCCATACTGCGGCTCGCCTTTGACACGGCCAACCAAACCGGCGACCTCACGTTTTCGGGCTACTGCGGCAACAACCTGATCACCAATCTTCTAGCGTCCGGAGATCCACTCGGCGATGTGCAGCGAGAAGCCGAAAGCGGCCTCGCGTTCGCACGCAAGATGCGGTTCGAATTTGTCGCCGACGTCATGACTGCGCAACTCAGGCTGATCATTGGACTCCGCGGTCTGACGCCCGATTTCGGCTCCTTCAACGATGCTGCGTTCGACGAAGACCGCTTCGAGCGGCATCTGGGCGCAGATCCGGGGCTCGCACTTGTGACTTGCTGGTATTGGATTCGCAAGTTGCAAGCGCGTTTCCATGCGGGTGACTACACTGGCGCCATCGCGGCGGCATCGAATGCTGAGCGGTTGCTGTGGACGTCGCCATTCTGTTTCGAGGTGGCGGAATATCATTTCTATGACGCACTGGCGCACGCGGCGCACTGCGATTCGGTATCGGCTGACGAACGACCCAGGCACCTGAAGGCGTTGTCCGATCACCATCAACGGTTCGAGATGTGGGCTAGCAATTGCCCCGAGAATTTTGCGGGCCGCGCCGCGTTGATAGCCGCGGAGATCGCTCGTCTCGAAGCTCGCGACTTTGATTCCATGCGGCTTTACGAACAGGCCATTCAAGCGGCACGCGAGCACCACTTCGTGCAAAACGAGGCAATCGCTTATGAGTGCGCGTCGGCGTTCTACCGGACGCGTGGCTTCGAGACAATTGCCGACACCTACATGCGAAAGGCGCGTGACTGCTTTGCGCGCTGGGGCGCCGACGGCAAGGTCAAACAGATCGACGCGCGCGCGCCGCAACTGCGCGAAGAGCCGGCTTCATCGGCGGCCAGTGCGTTCGGCAACGTCGAGCAACTGGATCTGCTGTCGGTCACCAAGGCCTCACAGGCCATCTCTGGCCAGATCGTGCTGGAGGATCTGGTCGACACGCTGATGCACATCCTGCTTGAAAATGCCGGGGCGCAGACCGGCCATTTGCTGCTCGCACGCAACGAGAGCCTGGTCCTCGCGGCCGAAGCGAGCGTCGAGCAGCAGACGATCCAGGTACGACGGCATCTGCGCCAGACGCTGCCCGCGCAGGCGTTGCCGGAATCGTCCATACGCGAGTCTGTGCTGCCCGCGTCCATCATCAATTACGTGCGGCGCTGCGAGGAGCGGGTATTGCTGGCCGATGCGATGCAGCCGAATCCCTTTGCAGCAGATGATTACTTTGCCCGCCGGCAACCCAAGTCGGTGTTGTGCCTGCCGATCATGCGGCGCTCTGCGTTGATCGGCCTGTTGTATCTGGAGAACAACCTGGCCACGCATGCTTTCCCGCCCGAACGCGTGACCGTGCTGGAACTGCTGGCCTCCCAGGCGGCGATCTCGCTGGAGAACGCGCTGCTCTACGCCGACCTGCGGCGCGAGAACAGCGAGCGCAAGCTGGCCGAGGAGGAGCTACGCGTGCGCGAAGCACGCATCCGGCGGCTGGTCGAGTCGAACATCATCGGCGTGTTCTTCTGGAACCTGGCCGGTATCGCCACCGACGCGAACGACGCGTTTCTCCGGATCGTAGGTTATTCGCGAGAAGATCTGCTGTCCGGCGATGTCCAATGGGCCACCATGACGCCTCCGGAATATCGCGCCGCCGATGCGCGGGCGCTTGAAGAACTACGGCAGCGCGGCAGTTCGCAGCCCTATGAGAAGGAATATATCCGCAAGGACGGCGGTCGCATCCCGGTTCTGGTCGGCGGCGCGCTAATGGCGGGCTCGGAGGAAAACGGCGTGGCGTTCGTGCTCGACCTGACCGAACAGAAGGCGGCCGAGGCCGAACTGGCAGCGCGGCGCACCGCGGCCAAACGAGCTGAGGAGCAGTTGCAGGCGTTGCAAGTTGAACTGGCCCATGCCACTCGCGTAACAACGCTCGGGGAACTGAGTGCCTCCATCGCCCACGAAGTGGGCCAGCCGCTCGGCGCGATCGTGACCAGTGGCGAAGCCTGCCTGCGATGGCTCGGCCACAAGGAGCCGCAGCCGGAAGAGGTGCGGGCCTGTGTGCAGCACATGATCGGCGAAGGCAGGCGCGCGAGCGAAATTGTCCGGCGTATCCGCACGCTCACCAGGAAGGCAACGCCGCATAAAACGCAACTGCAACTCAACGATGTGATCAACGATGTCGTAGCCCTGGTTCAGCGAGAAGTCCTGAATCACCGCGTTTCGTTGCGGCTCGAGCTTGCCTCAGGGTTGCCTCCGCTGCTCGGCGATCGGGTCCAGCTTCAGCAAGTGCTCATCAATCTGGTCATAAACGGTATCCAGGCGATGACTGACATCGGCGACAACTCGCGTGAACTCCTGATCGAGTCCCATCGGGATAGCGATGGGCACGTGATCGTTGCCGTGCAGGACTCGGGGCCGGGCATCGATCCGAAAGACACAAATCGGCTGTTCGACGCGTTTTACACCACGAAGGCCGACGGAATGGGCATGGGATTGTCGATCTGCCGTTCGATCATCGAAGCCCACGGAGGCGAGGTGTGGGCGTCTAACAATGCCGGGCATGGGGCCATCTTCCAGCTTAGCCTGCCTTCGATTGGCGGCGCGCCCTGAAAGGCAAGCCGGCGCGGTATGCAGGGCAGCAATCGTCCTGTTTGAGAGCACGGTCGAGACGCATCCGGACCGGCACCACGCTCATGAGCCGTTTATACATTCGTATGATTTCCGTGCGACGGCTTCCGAGCTACGATTGATCTGGAGTCGCATGCCACACGATTGCGTCTGGCACGCTCCGCTTTTGGTCTGTCGAGGCCCGTCGCTTGTGTCTTCTCAATTTATTTCCGTCGTCGATGACGATGAGGGTGCCCGGGTAGCGACCGCGAGTCTGGTTCGTTCGCTCGGGTGGCAGGCACGAGTGTTTGCATCGGCGGAAGAATTTCTGGAATCAGGGCTGATCGGCGAAACGTCATGCCTGATTTCGGATATACGGATGCCGGGCTTGTCCGGAATCGACCTGCACGACCGCCTGCTGGTCCTTGGGTACGCAATTCCGATCATTTTCACCACGGGATTCCCGACTGCCGCGCTTGAGGCCAAAATCCAGGCCAGAGGCGCCCCCCCTTTCCTCGAAAAGCCCGTGGATGCCACCACTATCGAGCGCTTGCTCGATCTTGCGCTGGGTCGGCCATAGCGCGTCGGCAACCCGTCAGAAGAAATCATTGCGAAGGACGCCTTTCATCCCCTCCAGCACATGCGCGAGTTATACGGGGGTATGAGATTGCTATCCGCATGCACGGGCGTTCGAACCGTTCGTAGAATGGTTTCGTGTCCCTCGGACCTGTACATTGTTCTCAAGGCCAATGTGCAAGCGCGATGCGCCTGACAGGGTCGGCCTCATTCATCACCAGTTCGTCGATCTGTACGCGAACCTGAATCCAGCTTCTTCACGATCGATGCTCACCGTTCGTTTCGCGGCTTAAGCCGTGGACCTGCTGCACAATCGTGGCTCATGGTGTCAGCCGGTGGTGGCCGCCGCAATCGCGGCATCTCTGAAGGAGCTGCAACCGATGCTGACCATCGTGCTTATCTACATGTCCGCTTTCCTTGTCGTCGTGGCGACCGTGCTTGTCGCAATGATCAAGACCGTAGCGCGCCCGAATCGTTGAAACGCGGACATGTCGTATCTATCCGCTGCCGTTATTCGCATCCACGTGATTTGACCACTCGCATTTTCGATGTTGTGGAGGTTGTCATGTTTATCCAGTCGAATCAGATAGCAGTGCCGTTTCCGTTCCAGCTCGACTTGGGCACATGGGCAAAAGCCGTGTACGAGAAAGCCCTCGGAGAGGGCTTCATTCACGTGCCCTGGGAACCTGACGAGGCGATCGTCCACCGCTTGCAAGCTTACTTCGACACTGGCCTGTCGCCTGCCGAAGCTGTGAGCGCGTGCTTCTGTCTGAACCACTAGCAATCACGCCGGGCGCTGAGCCCCAAACCGCCCGTCTGTCCCGCCCAATCAACTCGCACACGGGTGCGCGGCATCATTGAGCCCGAGCCTCGCAAGCGGCGGGGCGCCGCCTGCGAGGCTCACGCATCTTGTACGGTACGGCTGCCCGGATCAGAACCCGGCGGCCAGTCCGTCGCGCCGGGTGTCGCTTGCCGCCACATAGCCGCGCTCCGGATCGTTGCGATCGAGCTTCCAGATGTACTGGCCCGAGCCGAAGTCCATGTACGGATCGTCGACCGATTTGATCGTGTGGCCGAGATCCTCGAGCGCGCGCACCGTGTCCCCATCGAGTGTCGACTCGACGTCGACCGTGAAGTCGCGATTGACCTTCCAGCGCGGCGCGTCGCACGCGGCCTGCGGCTGCTGGCCGTAGTCGAGCATGCGCACGACAGACTGCAGATGACCTTGCGGCTGCATGTCGCCACCCATCACGCCGAAACTCATCACCGCTTCTTGCTGGCCGTTCACCTGCTGCGTAAGGAACGCCGGGATGATCGTGTGGAACGGCCGCTTGCCGCCCTCGACCACGTTCGCCGACTTCGGATCCATCGAGAACCCGTAGCCGCGGTTCTGCAACGAAATGCCGGCGTCCGGCACGACGATGCCCGAGCCGAAGCCCATGTAGTTCGACTGAATGAAGCTCACCATCATGCCGCGCTCGTCAGCCACCGACATGTAGATCGTGCCACCCGCCTTCGGCATGCCGAAATCGAACTGCGTGGCACGCTTCGGATCGATCAACTTCGCGCGCGACTTCAGGTACGCGTCGTCGAGCATCTGTTCGGGCGTGACTTCCATGGAACGCGGATCGGCGACGTACTGGTAGACGTCGGCGAACGCGAGCTTCATCGCTTCGATCTGCAGGTGCTGCGATTCGATGCCGTCAACCGGCAGCGCGCCCACGTCGAACTGCTCGAGAATGCCGAGCGCGATCAGCGCGGCAATGCCCTGGCCGTTCGGCGGAATCTCGTGCACCGTGTGGCCGCGATAGTCCTTGCCGATCGGCTCGACCCAGTCGACGCGGTAGTTGCGCAGGTCGTCCATCGTGAGCGCGCCGCCGCCCTGGCGCGAGAACGCGGCGATCTGCTCGGCGATTTCGCCTTCGTAGTACGCGCGCGGGCCCTGCTCGGCCAGCTTGCGCAGCGTCTTAGCGTGGGCGGGAAAGCGCACCAGTTCGCTCACTTCCGGCGCGCGGCCGCGCGGCATGAACGTGTCGGCGAAGCCTGGCTGGTTCCTCAGCTCGGGCACCGCCGCCGCCCACTTGTATGCAACGACGCTCGCCACCGCGTGCCCGCGCTCGGCGATTTCGATGGCCGGCTCCATCAGGTCCGCGAACGGCAGCGTGCCGAATTTCTGATGCAGCGCTTCCCAGCCGGCGATCACGCCGGGCACCGTCACCGCATCCCAGCCGCGCTTGGGGCGCTTCGCGAGACCGTTTTCCTCGCCGTACTTACGCTTGAAGTAATCGACATTCCACGCGGCGGGCGACACGCCCGACGCGTTCAGCCCATGCAGCTTCGCGCCGTCCCAGACGAGCGCGAACGCGTCGCTGCCGAGGCCGCACGAGACCGGTTCGACGACCGTGATTGCCGCGGCCGCGGCAATCGCCGCATCGATGGCATTGCCGCCTTTCCACAACATCCGCAAGCCGGCTTGTGCGGCAAGCGGGTGAGACGTCGAAACGATATTGCGCGCGAACACGGGCAAACGGGGTGTTGGATACGGGTTTTGCCAATTGAAACGTGTCATTGAAAACTCAAACGAAAGTGATGGGGGGCTGTCGGTGTATGGAAACGGTGATGGATTACGATTACGACTCGCGCGGATCGAGCGCATCGCGCAGACCGTCGCCGAGCAGGTTAAAACCGAGTACAGCCAGAAAGATCGCGATGCCGGGGAAAATCGACATCCACGGCGCCTGACTGACAAAATCCTTCGCGGTGTTGAGCATCGAACCCCACGACGGCGCCGGCGGCAATTGGCCGAGCCCGAGGAACGACAGGCTCGCTTCGGCGATGATCGCAGTCGCGATCGTCAGGCTTGCTTGCACGATGATCGGCGGCAGCACGTTCGGCAGGATGTACCGCACGATGATCCGTGCGTGGCCGAGGCCGATTGCCCGCGCGCCTTCGACGTATTCCTCGGCCTTTACGGTGATCGCCTGGCCGCGCGTGAGCCGGACGAAGCGCGGCATCGCGGAGATGCCGATCGCGGTCATCGCGTTGGTCAGGCTCGGGCCGAGAAACGCGGCGAGCGCGATGGCGAGGATCAGGAACGGAATGGACAGCAACGCATCGGCGATTCGCGAGATCACTCCGTCGACGAGCTTGCCGAAATAGCCGGCCAGCAAGCCGAGCGGCACGCCGATCACGACCGCGATGCAGACCGACACGACGCCCGCCAGCAGTGACGCGCGCGCGCCCCACAGCAGACGGCTCAGCACGTCGCGGCCGAGTTCGTCGGTGCCGAACCAGTGCACGGCCGAAGGCGCCTGCCGCACAGTCATGAAGCTGGCCTGCACCGGGTCGTAATGTGACAGCCAGGGCGCGAACACCGCCATCAAGACGATGAGCAGCACGAGCGCCGCGCCGAACACGGCGGCGCGATTGCGCATGAACTTCGTGATTCCGCGGCGCTTGCGGCGCGGCAGTACGGTCGTCTGCGACGCAGCGGCCGACGCGCGAACGGGGGTGGCGGGGGTAGCCATCAGCTGCGTCTCAGTCGGGGATTGAGGAGGACGTACAACACGTCGGCGCACAGGTTCACCACGATGAAGCACAGCGCGGTGACGAGCACGACACCCTGCACGACCGCGTAGTCGCGATTGAACACGGCATCGACGACGAGCTTGCCGAAGCCGGGGATCGTGAAAACCTGCTCGGTCAGCACCGCACCCGCGAGCAGTTCGCCGAACAGCAGCGCGAGCACGGTGACAATCGGAACCAGCGCGTTGCGAAAGGCGTGCTTGACGACGACGGTGCCGCGCAGCAGCCCTTTGGCACGCGCGGTCCGGATATAGTCGGTGCGCAGCACGCTCAGCATCGCGCTGCGCGTGTGGCGCATCAATTGCGCGCCGAGCGAGGCGCCGAGCACGAACGCGGGCATCAGCATGGTCTTGATGCTGAGCCAGAAGTCCTCAGACGGCGACACGTAGCCGGACGACGGCAGCAGATGCCAGCGCACCGAGACGATGAAGATCATCATGATCCCGAGCCAGAAGTTCGGGATCGACATGCCGGACAGCGCGAAGACGTTCGCGCCGTAGTCGAGCGCGCCGCCGCGGCTTGCGGCGGAGATGACGCCGGCCGGAATGCCGATGCCGATCGCGAAGATCATCGCCATCGCCGCGAGCTGCAGTGTGACCGGCAGCTTCTGCGCGATCAGCGACGTCACCGGCACGTCGGTGCGCAGCGACGCGCCGAGATCGCCATGCACGACGTCACGGACCCACAGCGCGTACTGCGTCGGCACCGGCTCGTCGAGGTGGTACTTGACGCGCAACGACGCGATCAGCTGCGGATCCTGATCTTCGCCGGCCATCGCCATCACCGGATCGCCGGGCAGCAGCTTCTGCAGGCCAAAGATCAGCATCGACACGAGAATCAGCGTCGGAATGGCGACCAGCACGCGATTTGCGATGATCTGCAGCATGATCGGTCAGCCCTTGATGCTGACGCCGCGCAGGCGGATCAGGCCGTCGGGATACGGCGTGAAGCCTTGCACCTTCTTCGACAGCTCGAACGGCCACGGCTGGCTATACACGTAGACGATCGGATCGTCGTCGGCGAGCAGCTTCGACGCCGCGTCGTACTGCGCTTTGCGATCCGCGGCGGTCAGCTTCACGCGCGCGGCGTCGAGCAAGCGATCGACTTCGGCGTTGCAGTAGTGCGCATAGTTGAGGTTGCCGGCGCACGTGTTGAACTGATGGAGATTGCCGTCCGGATCGACACGGCCCGACCAGCCGAGGTACATCGCCTCGAAGTCACCGCTGTGCGCGGCATTGAGCTCGGTCGCATAGTCGGTCGGCCGCAGCTTCAGGTTGAAGCCGGCTTCGCCGACCATCGCCTGCATCATCTGCACGATCTGGCTCGACACCGTGTTGTTCGGGTAAGTGAACTCGATGTCGACGTGCTCGTGGCCCGCCGCCTTCAGCAGCGCCTTCGCCTTCGCGACGTCGCGATGCGTCATCGGCAGCGACGCGTTGTAGTACGGGCTCGACTTCGGCACCGCCTGATTCGCCGGCGCGAAGATGCCCGCGCCGATCACCTGGTTGATCGCGTCACGGTCGATCGCAAGTTCGAACGCCTGCCGCACGCGCTTGTCTTTCAGCAGCGCGTTGCTGCGCTTGCCGTTGCCGATGTTGAACGTCACGTAGTAGTAGCCGAAGCCGCTGACCGGCGCGAACTTGTAGCTCGCGTCGCTCTTGACCGAGGCGACATCGGACGGCGCGAGGCGCTCAAGCATGTCGAGCGAACCCGAGCGCAGGTTTGCGAGGCGCACGGTGCTATCCGGGATCGGCAGGAAGATCACGCGCTGGACCGGGTATTTGTCGGCGTCCCAGTAGCCCGGGAATTTTTCGAGCACGACGCGATCGTTCTGCACGCGCTGGACGAACTTGTACGGGCCCGAACATACCGGATGCGCGGCGACGCCAGCCGGATCGGCCAGCGTCTTCGGCGCGAGCATCATGCCGGCGCGGTCGGTCAGCGTCGCGAGCAGCGCGGCGTCCGGCTGCTTCAACGCAATGGCGACCGTGTAGTCGTCGATTACGTCGACGTGATCGACCGACGCAAGTTCGCTCTTGCGGTTACTCGTCTGCAGCGTGCGATCGCGGTCCAGGTTCGCCTTGACGGCGGCCGCATTGAACGGCTCGTCGTCCTGGAACTTCACCCCTTGACGCAGCTTGAACGTCAGCGTCTTGCCGTCGGCGCTCGTCGTCCACGACGTCGCCAGCATCGGCACGATCTTCAGATCGGGCGTGATATCGACCAGCGCGTTGCACAGCGACGCAAACACGATCCGGTCGACGAGCTGCACGCTGCGTGCGGGGTCGAGCGAACCGATGTCGTCCTGCAAGCCGATCCGTATCGTCTGGCTGGTCTGGGCCATCGCGGCGGTAGCGCTGAGTGCGAGCGCCGCGGCAATCAACATTCTTCGCATGAAGACTTTCCCCTTGTTGTCCAATTCATAAAACAGTTTGGTGAACGGGCATTGGCGCGACGGCAGCTCGATTCTTCACCCGATTTTCATCCCGACCACCGGCTCAGTCGCCGCCGGCGGCCAGCGTCGTCTGGCGGTCGCGGTAGATCGCGAGCCGCTCGATCAATTTCGGGCTGACGCTCGTGGCCAGCGGTGCGCCGCCGCCGGCGTTCTGGATCTCGCGCCAGAAGTGGCAGGCGACCTGCCGTCCGTCCTCGAGTCGTTCGCTGATCGGCCGCGCTTGCGCGCAGTACGGCTTCGCATGCGGACAGCGCGTATGGAAACGGCAACCGGAAGGCGGCGCGGTCGGACTCGGCAGATCGCCGGACAATGCAGGTTTCGCACGCCGCTCGTGCGGGCTGCTCGCCGGAATCGCGCGCAGCAGCGCTTGCGTGTATGGATGCAGCGGCGCGTCGAACAGTGCATCGACATCGGCCAGCTCGACAATCTCGCCGAGATACATGACGGCGACGCGGTCGCTCATATGGCGGATTACCGCGAGGTCGTGCGCGACCATGATCAGCGTGAGGCCGAGATCCTGCTTCAGTGTCTCGAGAAGATTGATCACCTGTGCCTGCACCGAAACGTCGAGCGCCGACACCGGCTCGTCGCCGACGATCAGCTTCGGCTCGCCGGCCAATGCGCGCGCGATGCCGATCCGTTGCCGCTGGCCGCCGGAGAATTCGTGCGGGTAACGATCCGCGTAGGCCGGTTGCAGGCCAACCGTGCGCAGCAGTTGCGCGACGCGCTCGCGGTGCTCGGCGCCGTTGCGAGCGAGCCCGTGCAGCGCGATCGGCTCGCCGACGATCTGGCCGATCGTCATGCCCGGATTCAGCGACGCGAACGGATCCTGAAAGATGATCTGCATTTCGCGGCGCAGCCGCCGCAGCGGCGCGCCTTGCTGATGCGTGATGTCCTTGCCTTGATAGAACACGCGGCCGTCGGTGGAGTCGATCAGACGGACCAGCAGGCGGCCCAGCGTGGACTTGCCGCAGCCAGATTCGCCGACGATCGCGAACGTCTCGCCGGGATCGACCGCGAACGACACGTCGTTGACTGCGTAGACGGTTGGCGTGCGCGTGAAGAGATGCCGCGTACCGCCAAAATGCTTCGTCAGCGCGCGCGCCTCGATGATCGGCGTCGGCGAATTCGAAGCCGGGTGTGCGTGCGGCGTCGGCGTAGAGGGCGTCGTCATGCCATTTCCTTGCGCAACGACGGCGCGGCAGCCTGTTCGACCGGAGCAAGCCAGCACGCCACGCGATGCACGCCGGCGATCACCTTGTCGGGCGGCGCGGCGTCAATGCAGCGTTGCTCGGCGAACGGGCAGCGCGGCGCAAAGCGGCAACCGTTCGGCATCAACTCGGGCGACGGCACCGAACCGCGGATCGTCGCGAGCGCGCCTTCGCGCTTGCCGACCGACGGAATCGCGCCCATCAGGCCGATCGTGTAGGGATGTTGCGGGTCGTCGAACAGATCGGCGACCGTACCGTATTCGACGATGCGGCCCGCGTACATCACCGCGACGTGGTCGGCGACTTCCGCGACGACGCCGAGGTCGTGCGTGATCAACACCATCGCGGTGCCGGTCTCGGCCTGCAGATTTTTCACGAGCGCCAGCACCTGCGCCTGGATCGTCACGTCGAGCGCGGTCGTCGGCTCGTCGGCGATCAACAGGCGCGGGCGGTTCGCGAGCGCCATCGCGATCATCACGCGTTGGCGCATGCCGCCGGAAAGTTGATGCGGGTACGCGTCAAGCCGGGTTTCCGGCGCCGGGATCCGCACGAGCCGCAGCATCTCGAGCGCCTGCTCGCGCGCCTGCCCACGGTCGACATCGCGATGCCGCCGGATGCTTTCACCGATCTGCTCGCCGACCGTGAACGCAGGGTTCAGCGACGTCATCGGCTCCTGAAAGATCATCGACAGCCGGTTGCCACGAATATCAGCCAGTTCGCGCTCTGACAACGAGAACAGGTCCTTGCCTTCGAAATACGCGGTGCCGGCGACGCGTTGCGCAGGCGGGCTCGCGAGCAGCCCCATCAACGCAAGCGACGTCACGCTCTTGCCGCAGCCCGATTCACCGACGATGCAAAGTGTCTCGCCAGTGCCGACTGAGAACGACACGTCGTGGACGAGGTTCGGCACCTCCGCAGCACGCGAGAACTTCAACGAAAAGCCGCGCACCTCCAGAACCGGTCGGCGGGCGGCATCGGTCATGCTGGAAAACTCCATATCGAGCTGCTAGTCCTGTTCAAGGCTGTCTCTGCGGCGATTATGTGGTGCGCTTTCCAACAGAAAATATTAATATTTCTTACCGGTACTTAATTTTTTCTTGGGAATGAGCGATGCCGACCTTGCGCATGTTGAGAACCTTTCGGGCCGTCGCGCGCACCGGATCATTCGCGGCCGCGGCCGGGAGCGTCGCGCTGACCCAGGCGGCGGTCAGCTTGCAGATGCGCGGGCTCGAACAGGCGCTCGGCCGCCAGCTGTTCGACCGCAGCGGCCGGCAGATTGCGCTGAGCCGCCACGGACAAGATATCTGGCCGAAGGTCGAGCAGATTTTCGATCTGCTGGCCGAACTCGAAGCGACGCCGGCGGATTCGATGGTCGGGCCGGTGACCATCGGCGCGGTGGTGTCGGTGATCGGCGCGCTGTCGCTGGTCATCGCGCGTTTGAAGGCCGCGCATCCGCAACTGGATGTGCGGCTGCTGTCGTCGCGCTCCGACGAACTGGCGCGGATGGTCGAGGCGGGCGAGGTCGATATCGCGGCGGTCGTCGGGCGTGCCGATACGGCGCTGCCTGACACGCTGAAGTGGACGACGCTCTACACGGAGCCGCTGATGCTGGTGGTCAGCCGCGAAATCGGTGACAACGATCCGCGGCGGATTCTGCGCAACCACCCCTTTCTGCGCTTCGACCGGCGGGTACGCACCGGGCGCGTCGTCGAGCATGCGCTGCAGACCGTCGGCCTGACGGTCAACGAATACCTCGAACTCAACTCGATCGAGACGATCGCCGCGCTGGTGCGCGAGAATGTCGGCGTCGCGGTGCTACCGCTTCTGCATCGCGGCAACTGGCACAACGATCCGTTACTACGCGTGCTGTCGATCTCGAATCCGCCGGTGCTGCGCACGGTCGGCATGATCCAGCGCGCGTCATATGACCGGCCCGGCATCACGCAGGCGATAATCGATAAGCTGCACAACGACTGAGCGGCCGGTGCCCGCCGCTTCACCGCGGTCCATCTGCACACGACAACTTCTGGTCTGATACAGTCTTTCGTCCGGAAGCGGGGAAGCGCCTCATCAGGCGCCCGGACGCCGCCATGCGTTATCTTCGGCGACCCTTGCGCCCGACGGCGGCGCCAGCAGGCAACCCACCGGCGACCCTGAATCAATTGGAGCACGCAGCCATGAAGGCTTCACCGGCGGCGGTATCACGCACGTATGCAATGCCCGAGCGAAGCGACCGCCTGGATTTCTATATACGCGATCAGGCCTCACGCCCGGCGATTGAAGAGCCGCACAAGCACGAATACTTTCAAATTCAGATCAACCTGGGCGGCGATACGGAACAGCACATCGGCGGAGTACGCCGGCCGTTTCCTGCGGGTGCGGTTGCTTTTATCCTGCCGTATCGCTTGCATCTGATACCGCACCCCGCGCATTCACGCTTCATCGTCATCAACTTTACGCCGGCGTTTCTACACGCCAATACGGCCGGCATTGCGGATCCGCTGGACCTCGAGGATGTGTCGATCACGCAGGCGCCCGAACTCGCACCGTTCAGGCTTCAGGAGTACATCGACTTCATTCTGGAGGGCGCCGATCTCGCCGAAATCGAGCCGGTCTTGTCGCGCATGCTGGAGGTCAATGAGACGCGGGGCTTCGGTGCGACCACCCTCCTGCGCGGGTATCTTCTTCAGCTGATCGGGATCGTATGCCAGCGACACGCGGATCAGCTACTGCGGCTTTCCTCGCGTAACGTACAACGACTCGGCCGACGCGACGCTCTAGTCCGCGTGGACCGTCACGTCAATGCCCATCTCGCGAGCGACGCGCTGTCTCTGACCTCGGCCGCCGCCGCCGCGTTTCTATCGCCGAACTATCTTACTCATCTCATCAAGAAAGAGACGGGCCGGACATTCGTCGAGTGGGTGACCGAGCGGCGCATCGCACGCGCAAAGGATCTGCTGGCAAACGACAACCGGCGCATCAAGGACATTGCGTTCCTGGTCGGCTATCGCGACGAAGCCTATTTTTCGAGGCGGTTTCGTCAGTCGGTCGGTCAGTCGCCGAGCGACTTTCGCGACATGCACCGCAGTGCCGGTCAACGAAACGATGGCGCAACCGCACACAAAGGCGCACCGTAAGATCGTCCTGGTGTTCGGCGGGTTTGTCCTGCACGACGCGTTCGCAAGCCGATATCGTAGGTAGGCCAATACTACTCGCGAGGCTTACCATGACCGAATACTCAGTGACACCACCCACGATCACCTCCGTTGCCGTGAGCGGCTCGACGAGCCGCTTTCCCGTGCGCCGCGTGTTCTGCGTGGGGCGCAACTATGCCGACCATGCACGCGAAATGGGCGCCAACCCGGACCGGGATCCGCCGTTCTTTTTCTCCAAGCCTGCCGATGCCATCGTGCCAGCGAACGGCGTGCTTCCATACCCGCCGCTTACCTCTGACTTGCATCATGAGATTGAACTCGTCATTGCGCTCGGCAAGGAAGGAAAGGACATCGCCCCCGAAAACGCACTCGATTTTGTCTGGGGCTATGGCGTTGGAGTCGATCTCACACGCCGGGATCTCCAGGCGACGGCGAAGAAACTGAGCCGTCCGTGGGACTGGGCGAAAGGCTTCGACGCGTCCGCGCCGGTGAGCGAGATCAAACCCGCGTCCGGGCTGGGCCATCCATCCAGCGGCCGGATCTGGTTGTCCGTGAATGGCGACGTTCGTCAGCAAGGCGATCTCAGTGAGATGATCTGGCCTGTCGCGGACATCATCAGTTACGTGTCTCAGGCCGTGACTGTAAAACCGGGAGACCTTATCTTCAGCGGAACACCCGCTGGCGTCGGCGCACTGCGCCCAGGCGACAAGGTCACAGGCGGATTGGACGGCGTTGCAACCTTTAGTTTCGAGGTAGGCCCGCTGGCCGGATGAACGAGGCGCGGGAAGTAGCCGCAAGGTCTAGTCTGCGAACGAGTGCGTCCGGCGCGAACCGGGCGCACTTTCGCGGGAAGACGCGCGCCGCGCTCAATCTATCCGCAGCGGTTCACCGTCGAATTCGACCATGCAGCCGGGGCCGCCATGAAACAGCGCTTCGCGCGCATCTTCCACCTTCCCCGTTGCCGCGATCTCAGCCGCGTACAGTTCGGCGTCATCTTCCGGCACGTACCCGAGATAGCGCACGTCGGCATTGTCCCAGCGATTGCGCGCGTTATTGGATACGCCATACACGACCGCGAAGTGGAAGTCCGGATAGTCGATACAGCGGCGCGCCACCTGCACCATGTCGCGATGGCTGATCCACGTGAAGAGGTGGCGCGGTACGGTCGGCTTGTTGTCCGGGCGGAACGAGCCGATCCGGATGCAGGCAACCGACATGCCATGCTTGTCGGCGTACATCCGGCCTAGCGCCTCGCCGAACACCTTCGAGATGCCATAGCGGCTATCAGGGCGCGGCTCGACGCTGTTGTCGATCATCCGGTCGCGACGATGAAAACCCACGGCATGGTTCGAACTCGCGAACACCACGCGCTTGACGCCTGCTTGCCGCGCCGCTTCGAACACGTTGTAGCAACCCTCGATGTTCATGTCACGGATGCGCTCCCAGCGAGCCTCGTCGGGGATCCCGGCAAGATGCACGACGACGTCGACTCCCTCCATGGCCGGCAGAAGATCCTCCAGCCGCGTGATGTCCGCGGTGACGATTTCCTCGCCTTCCTGCGCCTGCGCCTGCGGCGCGATATCGGCGAGGCGCAGCGCATAGTGGCCCTGGAAACCGGCGCGGAGCACGCGTCCAATGTGACCGGCCGCGCCGGTAATCAGTACTCGAGTCATTGATACCCTCTCTGTGATTCAGGTAAAAACAGTTAATCGGTTTCGCCTTTCTGTACGGCGTAGCCAGCCGAGCGGCGATGGTGCGCTTCGAGATACGCATCGCGCGATGGCACCAGGTGGTCACGGCATAACCTGATCAACGATTCCCGGTCGCCGGTTCGGAGCGCCTCGATCATCTGGTGATGCTCGGCGCGAGCCTTCTCCAGATATTGAGGAAACACGATAGATACCGAACGGATGGCATGCGTGCGGCGCTCATACTCGCGAATCGCCTCGGTGAGAACCTGGCTTTCCGACAGCGCAAAAAACGCATGGTGAAAAGCCATGTTCGCGCGGAACACGCGCCGCAGATCGCCGGCGACGGCAGCTTCGTCGTGCTCTGCCTGAATTGCCGTCAATGCAGCGAGCGCCTCGCTGCTGACCGGAAAAACGATGCGCTTCGCCGCATCCGCTTCGAGCAGCTCGCGTAGCGCATACAGCTCCGTGACTTCGCGCGGTGTAAACGACTTGACCAGCGCGCCTACATTCTTGCGGCGCTCCACCAGGCCGCGCCGCTCCACCTCTGCCAGCACCTGACGCGCGACATGGCGCTTCAGGTTGAAGCGCTCGCACAGATCGTCTTCCACGAGCCGTTCGCGTGGATGCAGAACGCCAAGGACGATCTGCTCCTCGAGTTCGTCCGAGACGCTGCGCAGCGTCTCGTCGATATTGCGGTCGCGCTCGACCGGCTTCGCAGTGGGTGCATCGGAGCGTTTGGGCTTGGCAGCGTTGCTCATAGAAAAGGATCCGCAAAATGATCTAAGCCGCGAGCCTATACGAAAATATGATCTTCAACCCTTGTTTCCGTTGCCGGGAACGGTCGCGGTGATACGGGCAGCTTGTAGAAAGTCAAAGTCGCAGCCCTGGTCGGCCTGAGTGATCGTGGTCAGAAAGAGTTTGCGATAACCACGCTCGTCGGGATCGACAGGCCGCGCCGGCAACGTGGCGAGACGAGCCGCGATTTCCTCGTCACTGAGGACAACTTCGATAGACCGTTGTGCCACGCTCAGGCGAATCCGGTCACCCGTTTGTACGATCGCGAGGGGACCGCCGATCGCCGCTTCCGGTGTGACGTGAAGGACCACGGTGCCGGACGCCGTGCCGCTCATGCGGCCATCCGAAATGCGCACCATGTCTTTCACGCCCTGGCGGCCGAGCTTGCGCGGGATCGGAATGTAGCCCGCTTCCGGCATCCCCGGTGCACCGACCGGACCGATCCGCTTGAGCACGAGTATGTCGTGCGCTTCCACTTCCAGCTCCGGATCGTCGATACGGCGAGCCAGATCCTCCGCGTCCTCGAAGACGACGGCCCGCCCTTCGTGCTCCATCAGGCTGGCGCTTGCCGCTGACTGCTTGATGATCGCGCCGCCCGGCGCAAGGTTGCCACGCAGCACAGCAATCCCGCCTTGCGGAAAGATCGGGCGGGCAAACGGGCGGACAACTTCTTGCGGGAAACTCGCCGGGGCGGCGTCCAGTTCCTCGCCGAGCGTACGGCCGGTCACGGTGAGCGCGTCGAGATGCAGCAGGCCTTTCATTTCGCGCATGACCGTGGTCAGCCCGCCGGCGCGATGCAGATCTTCCATGTAATGCTGTCCAGACGGTTTCAAATCGACGAGCACCGGCGTTTCACGCGCGATCCGGTCGAGTTGCTCGAGGTCGATGCGAATCCCGAGCCGGCCCGCAATTGCCGTGAGGTGAATGATGCCGTTGGTCGAGCCGCCGATGGCGAGCAGCACGCGCAACGCGTTTTCGATCGCCTTGGGCGTCAGGATGGCCGCTGGACTCAGATCCTTGCCGATCATCGCCACGGCCTGCGCGCCGGTGCGCTCCGCAATGCGGATACGGTCGGCGGTCACCGCAGGCGCGGACGCGCCACCCGGCAGCATGATGCCCAAGGCTTCCGCGATGCAGGCCATCGTGCTTGCCGTTCCCATCACCGAACAGGTCCCGACCGTCGCGACGAGCTGATTGTTGACCGCTTCGATCTCGGCTTCGTCGATCTGGTCGCCGCGAAAACTCGCCCAGAAACGACGGCAGTCCGTGCACGCCCCCACCCGTTCACCGCGATGCGAGCCGGTGAGCATGGCACCCGTCACCAGTTGAATAGCGGGAACGCCCGCTGCCGCCGCACCCATCAACTGGGCCGGCACGGTTTTGTCGCAGCCGCCGATCAGCACCACTGCGTCCATCGGCTGGGCCCGGATCATCTCCTCCGTGTCCATCGACATCAGATTGCGCAGATACATGCTGGTCGGATGCGAAAAACTCTCGGCGATCGAAATGGTCGGGAATTCGACAGGCAGCCCGCCAGCCAGCATCACGCCGCGTTTTACGGCCTCGATCAACTGCGGCGCGTTGCCGTGGCACGGGTTGTAGGCACTGCCCGTGTTCGCAATGGCCACGATGGGACGCGACAACGCGTCGTCGGTATAGCCCGCGCCCTTGATGAACGCCTTGCGCAGAAAAAGCGAGAAACCTTCATCGCCGTAGTTCGTCAGGCCCTGCCGCAAGCCGCTTTTCTTCTCGCTCATGGTTGCTCCTAAATCTTCGATGAGATTATCAATAATCTTGACGAGGATGTTACCGATACTTATAGTCTGTCCGCAAGCGATTCTTTTTTTGTTGCGGTCGGTGCCGCATTTCCTCTCTTCAGCAGCCTTCCGCCGAGGTCTTCATGAAGCATGTCGTGGCCTATCGTTCATTGCCTCCAGCCGTGCTGGGGCTTCTTCGCGAGCACTGTTCCGTCAAGCTGGTCGACGTTTCGTCCGGCGACCTCGCGCCGTTCAGGCACGCCTTGGGCGCGGCTCACGGAATGGTCGGCAACAATCTCAAGATAACGCCTGAGATCCTCGATGCCGCGCCTTTGCTCGAAGTCGCGTCCACCATTTCGGCCGGCTTCGACGCGTTCGATGTCCCCGAACTCTCGCGCCGCGGCATCGTTTTGACGAATACGCCGGAAGAAGTCACCGAAACCACTGCCGATCTCGTGTTCAGCCTGATCCTCGCGACCGCCCGGCGCATTTCGGAACTTGCAGCCTGGACGCGGCGCGGCCAGTGGACGCGCACTATCGGCGAGGCGCAATTCGGTGTCGACGTGCACCACAAAACGCTGGGAATCGTCGGGCTTGGGCGCATTGGCAGCGCGGTTGCGAGGCGCGCCGCGCTCGGCTTCGGCATGGACGTGATCTATTCCAACCGCTCCCGCAACCCCGAAGCAGAGGAGCGCTACGGCGCGCAATGGCGGCCGCTTCCCGAACTGCTCGCGACTGCGGATTTCGTTTGCGTGCTGGTGCCGCTATCGCCCGCCACCGAGCGACTGATCGGCAGCGCCGAGCTCGGGACCATGAAGCCGTCGGCCATCCTCATCAACTGTGCTCGCGGACAGGTCGTCGACGAAGCCGCCCTCATCGAACATCTTCGTGACGGCCGCATCCGCGGCGCCGGTCTCGATGTATTCGAACGCGAACCGGTGTCGCCGGACTCGCCGCTGCTGCAGTTACCGAACGTGGTAGCGGTGCCGCATATCGGCTCCGCTACGCAACAGACGCGCGAAAACATGGCCATGCGCGCGGTACGCAATCTCATCGACGCACTCGACGGCCAGCTCTCGTCGACCTGTGTCAATCCCGAAGCGCTCCACGCCCGCACGTCTGCGCAACAGATCGCAGGCTGAATGGCGCGAAACACGCTCACCTCAATCAAAAGGAACACGCGATGACTTCAGTCAACCGGCCCCGCGGCGTTTACTCGCCCGTGGTCACGCCGTTCACAAGAGACCTTCTTCCGGATCACGAACGCTATGTCCGTCACTGCCGATGGCTTATCGAACAGGACGTCGGACTCGCGGTTTTCGGCACCAATTCGGAAGCGAATTCGCTCGCCGTCAGCGAGAAAATGAAGCTGCTCGAAACGTTGGTTGGCGCGGACATTCCGCTCGATCGTCTGATGCCGGGCACCGGCTGCTCGGCGCTCACCGACACGGTCGAACTGACACGCCATGCGCTTTCGTTGGGGGTGAACCATGTGCTGACTCTACCGCCGTTCTACTACAAGGGCGTCACCGACGAAGGTTTGTTCCGCAGCTATGCGCAGATCATCGAACGCGTGGGTTCCGACGCACTGCGCATTTACCTGTATCACATCCCGCCCGTGTCCCAGGTGCCGCTCAGCCTCGCGCTCATCGAGCGGCTGCTCGCCGCTTTCCCGGGCGTGATCGCCGGCGTGAAGGACAGTTCGGGCGACTGGAGCAACACCCAGGCCATGCTCGAGCGCTTCCAGCCGCATGGCTTCGATGTGTTCGCCGGCAGCGAAACGTTCCTGCTCGCCACGATGCGGTCCGGCGGTGTCGGCTGCATTACGGCGACCGGGAACGTCAATCCGGCGGCTATCGTGCAGTTGTATCGCCACTGGCAATCAGCCGACGCCGATGCCCGTCAGGCAGCACTGGATGCCACGCGCGCGGTGTTCGCCAGGTTCCCGATGATTCCTGCGCTCAAGGCAGCGATCGGTGTGTATTCGAACGATCCCGACTGGGGCGTCGTCCGCCCTCCTCTCGTCGATCTGACGCCAGTGCAGTGCGACGCGCTCGCCGCCGCACTCGGCGAGATCGGCTTCTCGATGCCAGGTGTCGAAGTCACGGCGTGATCGCCTGAAGAAGCGCCCGCCGGTTGCATGCGCAACCGGTGGTCTTTTCAGCTATTCATTGCTTCGGCTTCACGCCCACTCGTCCAGCGCGTATTCGTTTAGCGCGGCTTCATCGAAGTCGAATCCGAGGCCTGGACGAGTCGGCACGGTCAGCTTGCCGTCCGCGAACGACAGTTGCGTATCCACCAGCCGACGGAAATTCAGCACCTGATCGTCGGGAAAGAATTCGACATAGCGCGCATTGCTCGTCGACGCCACCAGATGCACATGCAGATCGTGGAACCAGTGCGGGCACATCGTCACACCCACGGCCGCGGCCGACGCCGCAATCCGCCGCCATTCGCTGATCCCGCCGCATACCGCCGCATCCGACTGAAGGATCGCGGCCGCGCGCTTGTCGAGCAGCGCCTGATGCCGCCAGCGCCCCGCTTCAATCTCACCGGTCGCAACGGTCACCGGCGTGCGCCGGCTCAGTTGCGCATGGCTGTCGATGTCGTCCGGACCGAACGGCTCTTCGATCCAGTACGGATTGAACGGCTCGTACCGGCGCATATATTCGAGCGCGGTCGGCACGTCGGACCAGGCGTTGTTGGCATCGAGCATCAGCAGCACGTCGTCGCCGATCGCTTCTCGTGCGGCCTTGATCCGCGCTTCCTCGCTGTGCGGATCGAGCCGCCCCACTTTCATCTTCACGGCGCGAAACCCCTGCGCCACGTAGCCCGCCAGTTCTTCGCCGAGATGCTCGGGCGTCTTGCCTTCGAGGTAGTAACCACCGCTCGCATAGGCCGGCACGGCGGCACTCCATGTGCCGCCGAGATAGCGGCTCAACGGCAGACCCGCAGCGCGCGCATTGCGGTCCCACAAGGCGATGTCGATGATGGACAGCGCCCGCATGACCGAACCCGCACGCCCTTGCAGCAGCGACTCGTCGTACATGGCGGACCACGCGCCTTCGACGTCGAGCGCGGAGCGCCCGCGCAACAGCGGCGCAAACAATTCGCGCACGGCATAGGTGACCAGCATGCCGGCGCGGTTGCCGCCATAGCAAAAGCCGATGCCGTAATGGTCATCGGCTGTCGTGACGCGCACAACCGTGTAGTCGCGGGCAGTGACGAGACGGGTCGAGAATGCAGTGTGGCGGTCAAGCGGCACACGGATGGTGCGCGCCTCCACCGAAACGATCCGCGAACGTGTCTGATAATCGGTTCGCTCGGGTTCAACGTTGACGTGTTTCATGGCAGTAGATCGACTCAAAAAAGACAGCGATGCTCACGCGACCGATCGTGCTGCCGCGGGCACGGTCGCGGGCGGGTGGCGCCACCTGCGCCGCCCTGACTCCTTGCCTGGCAGGACGGACCGTTCAGGCGGCGGTGGTATGCGTCTCGACTGTCTCGCCCGCCGCGCGCCGGCCGATGACCAGCACCATCGCCAGCACCCCGACCAGATCGACCGCCGCGCCGAGCACGAAGCCGCTGCTGTATCCGCCAAAGTATTGGACCGCTATACCCATCATGGTCGGACCGACAATGCCGGAAATGTTGCTCATCAGGTGAACAAAGCCGCTCACGCCTCCGAGATGCCTGCCCGGCACAAGCTCGTGCATGGTGGCCCAGCACGCTTGCGACGAGGCGGTCAGGAACAGCACGGCGAACGCGACAAGCAGTACCGCGGGCGTCACCGAATCGACCATGCTGACGCCCAGCAGGGCGAGACCCGACAGCGCGAGCGGCACAACCGCCGAAACCTTGCGCGCCAGCAGCTTGTTGCTCATGCGCTTGAACCACGCGTCGGCGAGCAGGCCGCCGCCGAAGTAGCCAATCCCGCCGCATGCCCACGGCACCGCGCTCAGAACGCTCATTTGCTTCATGTCCAGATGCAGCGCGTTGGTGAAATAGCTCGGCATCCACGAGATGAACACGAATAGCGTGTAGTTCACCGCGAAAAGGCCGACGCCAAGCGCGAGCGTGCTCGGACGAAACAGGTAGCTGCGCAGCGGCGTGCTTTCGTCGCCGCCTTCGGCCGGATGCGCCGCGCTGCGGCTCGCCTCGACCATCTCGCGTTCGGCCTCGCCGACCCACGCGCTTTGCGCCGGCTTGTCGGTAGCGAATATGCGCCAGGCGACGATCCACACCAGCCCGAACGCCGCGATGATCACAAACGAAGTACGCCAGCCGTAGGCGATGGCAATCAATCCGACCACCGGCCCGGCGATCGCACTGCCTACCGTCTGGCCCGAAAACGTAAAGCCGACCATGGTCGCGGTTTCATGCCGGGGAAACCAGTTGGTGATGGTTCGATTGGTCGTCGAGTTCATCGGGCCTTCGCCGAAACCGAACAGCGCCCGGAAGATCAGCAGCGTGCCGAATCCAGTCGCTGCCGCGGTCAGCCCGCAGAGAATGGACCACGTCCCCATTGCCCAGGAGAAAACCCGGCGTGGTCCGTACTTGTCGGCGAGTTGTCCGCCGACGAACGCGAAGATGGAGTAACCAAAGAAAAAACTGCTGAAGACGACACCGAGTTGCGATGGCGAAAGACTCAGCTCCTTATTGAGGATAGGCGCGACCACTCCGAGCGCCGCGCGGTCCATGTAGTTGATCGCACCCGCAATGAACAGCAGCAAGGCGACAACGTAGCGATACTTCCCAGTCTTCATGTTGTCTCTATTCCATGTAGTTAAGGATGCCGAATGTTATTGTCTGACACCTCTCGCGGGTGCCATGAAGGTCCTACTTGTTGACAAGCCTCGCGGGAAGCTGCGTCAAGATGAGACTCGCGGAGACAATCAGCGCCCCTGCGATCAGGAACAGGCTCGAATCAAGTGAATGCGTGACCGTCTTCAGCCACCCGACCAGCGCAGGGCTGACGAATCCTGCGAGATTGCCCGTCGCATTGATCAATGCGATGCCGGCGGCCGCGCCGGTGCCGCCGAGAAAAGACGTGGGCAAGGCCCAGAACATGGGCAAGGCCGTAATCACGCCTGAAGCGGCAAGCGTCAGGCCAAGCAACGCAATATATGTATTGTTTCCCGCATAGGCGCACGTCACGAATCCGGCTGCCGCCATGCATTGCGGCAACACGACGTGCCAGCGGCGTTCACGCGTGCGGTCCGCGTGGCGGCCGACCACAATCATCAGGATCAAGGCGGCCAGGTAAGGCACGACGGTGAGCAGGCCGATGGTGAAGGCGTCCGTGATTCCGGAACTCTTGATGATGGTTGGCTGCCAGAAGCCAACGGCGTAGGAGCCCATCACGATACCGAAGAGAATCGTGCACAAAGTCCAGACTTTGAGCGACGTGAAGACTTCGCGCACGGAACCGTGGCTTTTGGTGCGTGCTTCCGCATCGATTTCCGATGCAATGAAGTCGCGATCCTGAACCGGCAGCCACTTTGCGTCCTTCACCCGATCGTCGAGGAACCAGAAAATGACGGCTGCGAGGATTATCGCGGGGGCGGCTTCCAGAATGAACAGCCACTGCCAGCCGGCAAGGCCCGCGTTCCCCGCGAGGCGCTGCATGATGAAGCCCGATATCGGGCCGCCGACAATGCCCGCCACCGGATTGCCCGCCATCAGGAAGGCAATCATCTTGCCGCGCCGGTGCGATGGAAACCAGTAGGTGAGATAGAGCACAAGCCCCGGGAAAAAGCCCGCTTCGGCCACGCCCAGAAAGAAACGCAACACGTAGAAGGTCGCGGGCGTCGAAACCCACGCGGTCGCGGCCGAGAGCACGGCCCACGTGAGCATGATCCGGGCGATCCAGCGGCGCGCGCCGAGCCGGTGCAGCAGCAAATTGCTCGGCACCTCGAAGAAGAAATACCCAATGAAAAAGATGCCGGCGCCGAAGCCATACATCGCCTCGCTGAAGTTCAGATCGCTGAGCATCTGAAGCTTGGCGAAGCCCACGTTGACCCGATCCAGATACGCGACCACGTAGCAGACGAACAGCAAAGGCATGAAGCGCCAGGTCACTCGCGTGTAGATCGAGTTGCTTGCCGCGCTGTCAGGTAGTTGTATTGCCGGGCTTTGGGTACTCAAGGGCTGTCTCCGCTATTTTGTTCGACTGCCTGCAGGCGGCGGCTTTACTTATGGGTGTAAATGGCCGTTCGCCCTCGCAATGCGCTGAGCCACTGCGGACTCAACTCATGATGCCGATCTGCCATGGCACGAATTCGTGGTCGCCTAGTCCGAGCATTTCGCTTTTGGTGCGCTCGCCCGACGCGGCTGCAAGAATGGCGTCGAAGATTTTCTGGCCCGTGCTCTGGATCGACGCAATGCCATCCAGGATCCCGCCGCAGTTCAGATCCATGTCTTCGGTCAGACGGGTGTACATCGGCGTGTTGGTGGCGAGTTTCAGCGACGGCACGGGCTTGGCGCCGAACATCGAACCGCGCCCTGTCGTGAAGGCGATAAGATTCGCGCCGCCTGCAATCTGACCCGTTGCGGAGACGGGGTCGAAGCCGGGAGTGTCCATGAATACGAGTCCGGGTTGCTTCACCAGCTCGGCGTATCGATAGACTTCCATCAGCGGGCCCGTGCCGCCTTTCATCGCTGATCCAATCGACTTTTCGAAGATGTTCGCCAGCCCGCCCACCTGATTGCCTGGACTGACCTGGCCGTTGATCTGGACGTCGCGACCGACGGAATACTCGTCTTTCCACCAGCGAATCCGCTCGACCAGCTTCTCGCCCACTTCGCGGCTGACCGCGCGCCGCGTGAGCGTGTGTTCGACGCCGTAGATTTCAGGCGTTTCGGAGAGGATGGCCGTGCCGCCATGACGGACCAGCAAATCCATCGCGGCGCCGAGCGAAGGATTGGCGGTGATCGACGAAAAGCCGTCGGAGCCGCCGCATTGCAGACCGATCTTCAGGTGGCTGGCGGGAACCGTCGTGCGCTTCACGCGGTTGGCGTCGGGTAGCAGCGCCTGGACCGCGGCCACGCCGGCCTCGATGGTCCGGCGGGTGCCGCCGTTCTCCTGCATGATGAACGTGTGCAGCCGCGAATCAGCCTTCAGACCTTCCTGATCCATCAGTCCGGCCAACTGGTTGCGCTCGCATCCCAGCCCGACGATCAGCGCCGCGGCGAGATTGGGATGCCGCGCGTAACCCGCCATCGTCCGGCGCAGCAGCGCCATCGGCTCACCGCTCATTTCCATGCCGCAACCGATCGAGTGCGTGAATGCGACCACGCCGTCTACGTTGGGGTAATCCGCCAGCCGTTCTGGCGTGAACCATTCGGCGATCTTGTGTGCGACCGTGGCTGAACAATTGACCGTCGACAATACGCCGATGTAGTTACGCGTGGCGACCTCGCCGTTATCCCGCACGATGCCCTGGAACGTGGCGCGCTCCGCTTCGGGCACCATCTCGACGGGCCGGTAGTCCGCGCCGAATGCGTAGTCCCGGTCGAACTCACGGAACTCGACGTTATGGCTATGGACCATCGTGCCTGGCGCAATATCCGTCGCCGCGAAACCTATCACCACGTTGTATTTGCGAACCGGCTCGCCCTTTTTGATGGGCCTCGCCGCGATCTTGTAGCCCGCGGCCACCTGGCTGCGGCAAACAAAATCCTCCGAAGGAACCGGCGTACCGATTGCGACGTCGATGCGCGCAATTACCACGTTGTCAGCGGGATGCAACCGGATCACTGGCCCGGTTACGTTCTTGCTCGTCATCTCAGTCATCAGGCATTGCCCTTCAAAAAATTTTGCGCCGGGCGGTCGAAAAAGCACGAGGCGAGTAATCGCTTTCTTACATAACCGCTACGGCCGATGCGCCGCTGCTCGAACCTCAACAATTTCAGGCATCTTATGGCACTTCAGTTGCGAATTCAAGAGAAAGCGCTTACTCATTTCCCTTTATACTACCGATTGTGCCGCCGCAATAGGCGGAAATGCCGGGTACCCGAACAGGAGAGTGAGATGTGGCAACAAGCTGAGCGATACCCCGATCCGCGGGTGATTTCGCTAGACCCTTCCTTCGATAAATACCGCGTGGCCTTTTCGGCTGTCGAGCGGCTGGCTACCGGTTACCGGTGGACCGAAGGGCCGGTATGGTTCGGCGATGGACGTTACCTGCTGTGGAGCGACATTCCGAACAACCAGATGCTGAAATGGGAGGAGGAAACGGGCGTCGTCAGCGTGTTCCGGAAACCCTCTAACTACGCGAATGGCAACACCCGCGACAGACAGGGGCGGCTCGTTACGTGCGAGCACGGCCGCCGTGTCACACGCACCGAGTACGACGGCAGCATCACCGTCCTTCTCGATTCCTTTGAAGGCAAGCCGCTCAATTCGCCCAACGATCTGGTCGTGAAGTCGGACGGATCTATCTGGTTCACTGATCCGCCGATGGGTATTTCCGGACACTACGAGGGAATCAAGGCGGAGCAGGAACTCCCGCATTCCGTCTATCGGATCGATGGCGTGACCGGCGAAGCGTCCGTCGTCACTCGCGACCTGAAAGGGCCGAACGGTTTGTGCTTTTCTCCCGACGAGAAGTTGCTTTACATCATCGAATCGCGCGGTGTGCCCAACCGGATGATTCACGTATATGAAATGGACGCGGACGGTCGCGGCATCGGTAAAGGCCGGATGTTCTACGACGCAGGCGCCGGCACGATCGACGGCATGCGCGCGGACATCGACGGTAATTTGTGGTGCGGCTGGGGCATGGGCAGCGACGAACTCGATGGCGTCATGGTTATTTCGCCGCAGGGAAAGATGATTGGCCGGATCGCCCTGCCCGAGCGCTGCGCGAATTTGTGTTTTGGCGGACGCGCGCGTAACCGGCTGTTCATGGCGTCGTCTCAGTCTATTTATGCGGTGCACGTCAACACGCAGGGCGCGCTGGGTGGATAACCCCGTTCACCACGAAACATACCCCGGCCACGGCATGCGCCGATGGCGACACTTCACTTCGACATCCTGACTTGATAACCCTGACATGCAAAGCAAATCCGTATTGACCGTTGTAGAAGCCACGCGAATCGTGGAAGTCGCGCGCGCGGAAGCAGAGAAAAACCAATGGGCAGTCACCATTGCGGTCGTGGATGACGGGGGCCATCTGCTGGCCCTGCTCCGCCTCGACGGCTGTGCGCCGATAGGCGCTTACATCGCGACCGAAAAGGCGCGTACCGCCGCGCTCGGTCGACGTGAATCGAAGCAGTACGAAGACATGATCAACGGCGGCCGCACCGCGTTCCTGAGCGCGCCGCTCGCCGGCACGCTCGAGGGCGGCGTCCCGGTCGTGGTCGACGGAAACGTCGTGGGCGCAGTCGGCGTCTCCGGTGTCAAGCCGGATCAGGATTCGCAAGTGGCGAGAGCGGCAGCAAACAGCCTCAACGGCTGATTGCCAACGGCCCGCACGTCGACGCGATCGCGTACCGCGTGGAATGCGGCAAGCTCGCCGTCATGCTCAAGAACGGCTCGTCGGCATTGAAGATTCGCGCGCAGTTCGTAGGCTATCAGGGCGACGCGGGCTCCCCTTCCGCCGTCCTGCTCAAGCATCACGGCCTGCACTTCGAGATCCAGATCGACGCAACGGACCCGATCGGCAAAACCGATGCAGCGCGCGTGAAAGACGTGCTGATGGAAGCGGCCGTCTCGACGATTGTCGATTGCGAAGATTCGGTCGCCGCCGTCGATGCCGCCGACAAGGTGCAGCTCTACCGCAACTGGACCGGCCTCACGAAAGGCGATCTGACCGACAGGTCACGAAGAACGGCAAGACCTTCACGCGTCGCCTGAACGCCGATCGCCAATACACCGCCCCCGATGGCTCGACGGTGAAGCTGCATGGCCGCTCGCTGCTGTTCATTCGCAACGTCGGGCATTTGATGACGAATCCGGCAATCGTCGATCGCGACGGTCATGAGATCCCCGAAGGGATTCTGGATGCCGTGATGACGTCGCTCGGCGCGATGCACGACCTGCAAAACAGGCTCAATTCGCGGACCGGATCGATTTACATCGTCAAGCCGAAGATGCACGGCCCGGCCGAAGTGGCGTTTTCCAACGAACTGTTCGACCGTGTCGAAGATCTGCTAGGGCTGCCGCGCTATACGATCAAGATGGGCATCATCGACGAAGTGCGCCGCACGAGCGTCAACCTGCAGGCGTGCATAGCGGCGGCATCGGCGCGCGTAGCGTTCATCAATACGGGCTTCCTGGATCGCACCGGCGACGAGATGCATAGTGCAATGGAAGCCGGTCCGATGATGCGCAAGGGTGAGATGAAATCGTCGGCATGGATCGCGGCTTACGAGCGTAATAACGTGCTGGTCGGCTTGAGCTCGGGATTGCGCGGACGCGCGCAGATCGGCAAAGGCATGTGGGCGATGCCCGACCTCATGCAGGCGATGCTCGAACAGAAGATCGCGCATCCGAAAGCGGGCGCGAATACGGCTTGGGTGCCGTCGCCGACTGCCGCGACGCTGCACGCGCTGCACTACCATCAAGTTGATGTTCAGGTCGTGCAGCAAGAATTGGAAAAGACCGCCTAGACGATGTGCGCGACGAACTGCTCGATGGCCTGCTGACTATTCCGGTCGTCGAAAAGGCGCAGTGGTCGGATGAGGAAATCTGCAAGGAAATCGAGAACAACGCGCAAGGGATTCTGGGTTACGTGGTGCGCTGGATCGATCAGGGCGTCGGATGCTCGAAGGTGCCGGATATTCACAATGTCGGTCTGATGGAAGACCGCGCAACGCTGCGCATCTCCAGCCAGCACATTGCGAACTGGCTGCATCATGGAGTGGTGTCGGAAGCGCTAGTGAACGAAACTTTCAAGCGCATGGCGAAGGTGGTGGATGCGCAGAACGCCAATGACCCGCAGTATCAGCCAATGACCGGTCACCTGGACACATCGCTCGCGTTCAAGGCGGCCAAGGCGCTGGTTTTTGAAGGGCGGTCGCAGCCTGCCGGCTATACGGAGCCATTGCTACACAAGTTCCGGCTTGGCGCGAAGTGGTAGGCGCGGATCGCAGTCGAAACCGTGGCCTGATTTAAGCATGCACGCGGGCGGCCATCACCGTCCCGCGTAGCCATGCGTCGGCTAACTGGCGGCTGTGGCGTGGATAGCCGCCTTGAGAATATGGTCCTTTTAGAGAGGATACCCAGGCATGTCGACGCGAGGTATTTCAGAGTGCGGACGCGTCGATGTTTTCCGGTGCCGAACTTCGCAAGATTTGGCCTTTGCAGATGAAAAACATCAACTCGATACCGGCAAGCCTTGCAGCACATTTGCCGGCGGCTTGATGCTGCGACGATTCTCCTCGATCAGGGTATGCACGTTCTTGCAGCCCTGGATCTGAACTCTGGCGGCGACATGTCGGCCGCCGGCATGTCGCCGACCGGCGGCTCTCTGTCGCTGTCAGGATCCGTTCACGGCATCCTTGAACGCCTTGCCTGCCGTGAACTTGACGGTCTTCGCCGCAGGGATCTGGATCTCTGCGCCGGTCGCCGGATTGCGGCCGACACGCGCGGCGCGAGCTCCCGTCGAAAACGATCCGAAGCCGATGAGTTGAACCATGTCACCCTTCGTGACGGCGCTCGTGATTGCGCCGATGAACGCATCGATCGCCTCGCCTGTTGCTGCTTTGCTCGCGCCAGTTGACGCGGCGACCGCATCCACCAATTCCTGTTTGTTCATTGTCGATCCGTTGTTGTGGTTGTGAAGTTGTCACCCTACCCGATCGGCGCGCCCTCGCGCAATGGCGAGCGAGCGTGCCTTTGCTCTTGGTCGCTGAACGGTTGCCGTCCGTGAATGATTGTTAGGCGAGACAAGAATTACAGAATACGTATCGTTTGATACATAGCGCTTTGCGAAGGTACTGCTCAACGATATCTGATCTCCCCTTCTCGATTTGCCAGCCTTGGAATGCACCTTCATCGTGAAACATTTGAGAGATGTTGGCTCGGAAATGTCCCAAGCCCTTGTTTGCGCGACGTTTCTGCGCTCCCGCGTTGGTTGTTTAATTGTTTCACGGAATCCGTCTAATCGATGCCAAAACAGGGGGTTTTGCGTACCCTTTCTACAGGAAACGGCGAGAGCTAAGTCCTCGAGCGGTCGTGTTTATGCCTGTAGAGCTCCATGCCGCTTCAACTGTCGCAACACCGCACGAAAACAACTCCATTGTCGCAGCGTCACGCGCCCCTTCGCTATCGACGAATCCGAATGACTTGCCTTGATTGAAGGCGCAGCATAAATGTCAGTCTCGGTGAGGATGGAACCACGCCTTGCCCTCGCCATCCCGCGAATCGAGAACCATGACCCGGTGCGAAACTTTCGACTATTTTCCGTAGACCAGTGGAACAGGCATCGCCCGAGGACGGGAAGTCATCTAATGCATACCGCACCCTTCGCATGTTCTCCGGTAAGGCGGGTGCCGTGATGGATGGAGCGCGCGCTTGCGGAACCCGCGCCTGCCGGGATCGCCTATCCGAAGCAACGCGATTCACCTTAGTTTAAACTATCAAATATAAATATTAATAGATAAAGACTATTTTACGGCAAGGTTTCTGATCGTTGCGGCACGCACGGTATGCACCTCGGGTGTCCTCACGAGTTCGATACGCGGGCCGAAGAGCGTGAAACGCCGACCGGTAGGCAGCCGCCGTGAATGTGGCGCGTAGACAGCAGTCGCGGGTAAGTCGACGTCACGGTTCCGAGGCAAGGAAATCTACCGCAACTGAAGCGGCGCCTCCTAGACGATTCATTTGGCGGCCTGTACGGTTTCTAGCAGGATTCCCGCAGAAGTGATTGGCGCACGGATGCAGCCTGTCGAGCGCGTAGACGAACGAAACTGTCGCTACGGCGTGGGAAATTGATGGCGGCCGCTGGGCGTAGCCATCCCTTCCACGAGACACGCACCGGGCACTTCTTTTGCGACGTCGCAAGCCGATTTTTATCCGGTGACAGAGGGTCACGATGCAGACCAGGCCCTCCGTTCATGGCCATCGTAGGAACGTTGTCATTCAACGCGGCATTGCTCGCCGACTGACTTAACTGCCCGTTCCTTCCGTCCAAACAGGGTGCCCACGACACATGCTGGTAGTGCGGTCGCCACAGACGCCCATGGCCGAGCCGCATTGAAGCGAGGACGCGGCTGGAGGCGTTGCTCGCGGGCATGCGCGGCCATCTAACTGAGCGACGTGAGCGGATGTCGCTGAGTATTCGTTACCTGCCCCGAGAACCTCGGCGTACGCTCGAAATTTCACTCACCGGCTGGTCAGTGACGGTATTTTAGTGACTACCTATCCCAGAGGCGGAGGGCTGCAGCCTCGGCATGTTTTGGGGATAAAGGGTCTATGACCCCGGTGCATCAGGAGCAAGTCAAGACGCTGGCCCATATCGAACTGCGCGGCTGGTCGTTGTACCGGCGGAGCAGCGCCCGGCTCTCGTCAAGTTAAATCCTGACGCAAAGCCGCTCATGGGCGTTTGGCGCATGTATAGGCGCGCGGCGACTGCCATGGTCACAATCGCACGCAGGGCTTTTTTGCCTTGTCTCTGATCTCCGCTTAGATCGACCTCGGAACGATTCTGCGCACTTACATCGTTTTCGCGGCCGTACAAAGACCGCCTGCGCAGCCCAAAAGTCGATCGAATACCTCCTCCTGTGACGCTACTGCAGGCGGCGAACAGCGTTCTGGGTCTTCGGTGGCATAGCGCCAAGGCTTTGCCAGAAGCTGGATCCAGCGTGAGTCCGCACGGAAGGCACCCGGACACGTGCGCGTAGACGGCAGTTTGCCGGGGCATTCGTAGCCAATTTTGGGCGTTACGCGAAATTCATGCTGCGAAATTTTCATGTAGACGGTCGACGTCCGCTACCTCGGTTCACGCCCGTGGCCTCGTTCGCTGAGTCGACCGCGACCTCGATCTTGCCTGCGTGAAAGTTCACCGAACAAGGTATGGCATGTCGCTGAGAGTCGAAGACGCCAATGCATCGCACGCGGAATACCGCCTCACGTGCGCTAGCAATTTCGTGATAAGCCTCAACACGATGCTGCGGGAAATGCTATTCACATTTTCCGCATCCTGCTCGGGCTCGGTTCGAGCAGGATGGACGGGTAGGTGTTTCTGAAGTATGCCGAGTCGGAGGAACCGAAAGGGGCGCACGACCTTCCTTCGCATCTGGTCGCTTTGAAGATGCAAAAAGCGAGAGATCTCCGTTTCGCTGCGGCAGCGATCCTCACCACGAATACCACCTGGGCGGAGCATCTACTTCTTCGGGTGGCATTCCTGCGCTAACTGGCAATGGATTTTTGCTCTGACGGACTGGACCGGGTAGCGACTTCGACGTCGCTGAGCAAAGCGGAACAAAACATTGTCGATCGCCAAACAGTCAATGGCAAAACACCTGCGCGTGGACGTGCTTCAGTGTGCGCTGGGCCAACGCCGCCCACCGACTACCGGGATCTGCTCATTGGTCGAGCGCTCCAGTAGCAGTAAGGGGGAGGGAAGCAATGTCACGACGCATCTTGAGCGATGAATACGGAAGTGCCTCTACAGGACGCGCTTCCATGTCCTCTGCAGCAAGCAAAAAAACAGCATCCTCATCGCGTTCTCGCATTTAAGGCGCACTGCTGCTCGCCGCTTGCGCGTCGACCGATCAAAAGGCCCGACATGGACCTGTATCAGTAACGCTGACACCCTCGCTTGTAGACGTCGGGCAGGCCGAAGCGAGCTCGCTCTTGAACACGAGTGTCAGTAATACCGACACTCCGAACGATGCACCTTGTAAGGGTAGCGGGCGTACTCGGTACCCCTTGCCCCGGCTGCGTGATTCCCCGCTGCGTATGAACCCTCCGGCCATACCATCGCAGCAATGCTACCGGTTGCCCCGCAAGTCGCGTTGCAAGACGAAACAGGTGACCTTCCAAGAACACAGACCTGACACCTGTGCTCAAAATCATAAAAAAACGCGACGCCGAAAAGCACATCAACAGGCGTCTGGATTCTCGTCGGGGGACTATCGCAAACCGGTTCCTCGTCTGGAAGGCGCCGCGGCTGCCTTAGCCTCGATTGAACGCTGAAGCACCGCACGTTGATTCAGCACGGATCCTCCGGCGGGGATCGCAGGTTGTTGCCTGTAGACTGCGCCGCAAATGTCTGGCCCTTGAGCAAATTAAGATCACCGCTGAAGCACTGAGGCATGCGCTTCAGAGCAGTTTTTTTTGGATATCCACAGCCGGAAGGAAGAGAGATCGCTGATAAGACTGCTTTCCCGTCCCTCCGTCGATCCTTGCTGCCGGATTCAGGGCGGCCGCGAAGATCATTTGGGTACTGATACTTTTCGCGATCGCGTTGACGAGGCCGCAGAGGCACCATAGCTGACGCACGCCAGGACGCCGGTATCAGGCGAGCCACAGTCTTCGTCAAGCTGCTTATCTCGGGCTTAGCTCGGAGGTGTCAGTAATACTGACGCAGCCACTGCGTCGGCAAAAAAAAACCCGCTCGAAGCGGGCCTTATGTCGCATAGCAGGACTCGATCAGCGCGGCTCGTCTTTATACAACTCACTGATAAGCTGCCGGATTCGCGCCTCTTGGGCTTCGGTCAAAGCCGCAGTCTTGATTTTGACCGTAAAGCTGTTGACGTCCTTGGTGATGCTCCCCGCCTGATCTTTTCCGGCGAAGAACTTCTCAATGAGCCTTTCGCGAGCCGCCGTCCCCGAGGCACGACGAGTCACCATCGCGGTGATCGCCGGTGCGAGCTTGCCCTGTGCCAGTTCCCCTTTGACCACATCTGGCCAGAGTTCGCGTGCGGCCACCTCAGCTTCGCTGCCGTGCTTCTTAAGCGCTGAGACAATTTCCTCTGCGGCATTGCAGCCGAGTAGAGCAGGCTGCAAATCGAGGTCCTTCTTCATGAAGTCCGGCAGATTTTCAAACGCAAGGAATTGGTACAGCCCGGTACGTGACAGACCTACTGCTTCTGCCAGCCTTTTGCGGCTCGGAAACTCGCTCTCCGACCGACGAAGAGAGATGGCCACCTCATAGTCGGTCAGGTCGTCCCGGTCCATATTCTCGACCAGCGCCAGAACAATCATGTCCTGGTCCGAGCATTCGATGACTACCGTCTTGATGTGCTCCGCGCCGAGTATCTTGTGCGCTCGCCAGCGCCGTTCCCCCGCCACAATCTGGTAGGCCGATTCAACACGGCGAACCACGATCGGCTGCATGAGGCCAACCTCACGAATCGACTCTGCCAGCTCGGACAACTTTGCTTCATTGAAAATCCGCCGGGGCTGCCAAGGATTCGGAACAATTTCCGTCAACGGCAATTGCGACGTCGTTCCTGTCGATTCAAGCTCCTGCACTCTCAGTTGTGCAGCGGCTAATGCGCCGGCCATGCCGGGTGCTGTCTCTGTCCGATTCGCGCGACGGCTGGCGTCGGGGGTTCTTTCCGCTGTTGACCTAAGATTCGCGGTCTTGGCCAACATCTGGTCACGTATATTGTTGGTGCTCACTGTGCTGGCCTCCATTGTTTGACGAACATGTCATCGACCCATCGGCAATAGTCGATGAGCGGCTGTTTGACGCGTGCTAAGGATTTCGCCTGGCTATGAGAGCTGCTGATGTCAAAAACGGTCGTAAATGCAAGCGCGCCTGAGCTCATTACAGAGCTTGCCGGAACCTCGAACGGGTCCAGCCAGTGACGATATGCGCCTTGTGCCCACGTACGCACAACAGGCGCCGCGGACGTGCTGTTGTAGTTGACGCGGGTAAGCAGGACGGAAACGAAATCGTACTTTTTGTTAGCTTCATATTTGATAAACGACTTGGCGACGTCGGAGAAAAGTCGCCAGAAAGACAGCGAACTGAAGAAGTCGAGATTCTCCGGGACCATCGGCATGACCATCGCGTCCGCTGCCATCAATGCATTCAGATTGAGATAGGACAGAGAGGGCGAGGTATCCAGAATGATGTAGTCATAATGCTTGCGCAGCGGCGCCAGCCCATCCCGGAGCACCTGCCAGAACTTGAAGCCTGCAAGCTTCATCTGCATGGCTGGAAGGTGATACTCCGCCCCGACCAATTCTGTATGCGCCGGAATGATATCCAACCCATCCCAGTATGTTGGCTGCACCCTGGAGAGCAGACCTCCTTCGACCTGTTGGTCATAGACAAAAGGCAGCACCGTATCGTCCGGAGATACTTCTTTTTCAGCGTATAGCCCGCATAGTTCAGAAAGCGATGCTTGAGGATCAAGGTCGACAACGAGAACTTTTCGCCCGCGCAGACTTAACCCTTGAGCAAGGCACATCGACGTTGTGGTTTTAGCGGAGCCCCCTTTCAGTTGCGACGTGATAAGCACTTTGCCCTCAAAATCGCTCGGCCCAGCCACCAGAGGCGTCTGGTAGATATCCGACACCTGTTGCACCCAGTTCCGGGCTTCGCCTAATGTAAATAGCCGACTGCGGCTTCGTCCTGTGCCAGTGGACTGCCCTTCCGGCAGCACACCATCCCCCTTCGTTGCCAAGTACTGCACCTGCTGACGCGTCAGGCCGCACAGTTCCGCGACTTCTCCAGTCGTAAACACCGGCGCTTCCTTGCGCGGGCGCGGCGCGAGAATCTGGTCCCGTAATTCAGTTGCATAGTCGGTAACGACATCCGCGAAATCTGAGATTTCCTCAAGCGTCACGGTTCGGTCAATCGGCATCGGTTGGCTGACATTGGCCATTTCGGAGTTTTCCCTAGAAATTGAAGCTAAACGGAGAATACAGGAAAAACACAAAAACAGCGTTATATCGTCGTGCAGTTTCTCAAATGTCGCTCGTAAGCCACTGTTTTTTATGCGTTCAACCGATATCGTTGCCAATCTATATGTAAGAAATCTGCCGCACAAAATCTCTCACCTTTGAAGCACGTAACGCCGCGGGGAAAAACTGTCATGGATAAAAGGTGAGAGTTTTTGTCCATTGAACCGTCGTCCCAAGCCAGCGAAGTACCAAGAAGTAGGCTCAAGCCACTTAATAGCGCAAGGACCGCACGGACATGGACGATTACATTACATTTTTATTTCGATCCGCCAAGGCAGAGGCGCAAGGGT